>QNBH01000120.1 GCA_003645645.1 Spirochaetota bacterium
ATGCTATGTACAGTCGAGATTTTGTTTTTTTACCAAAATTTTTAAACGCGAAAAAACAAAATCTACCGAAACCCATAGCACATCGCAATCTTCCTTTCAGTTGCGATCGAAGATTGCGATATGATGCTATTTACGAAAATACCAACGGTTCGGAAAAAGTTTCCATCCATGATGAAGCCCCAGATGATAAAACCGTTTGAAAAGATAGCAAAGTAATTGGCCTGGCGCTATAGAGGAGATCGCCACTTGAGCATTGGAAAACGGGAAAAGTCACGGTCGGTTGTAATCCATTCCGCCCCTTTTTCAATTGCCAAGGCGGCTAAATAGGAGTCTGTGACCATATTGCCTTTTGCATTGACGATTCTGCACAACTTCTGAAAGATTGACCAATGTCGTTCCCCGGCAGTAACATTGATCACGTTCGGACACGATTTTATAAAGTCGGTAAACTCAAACACTTCATCCAGGCTGCTTGGCCTGGCGAATATCCTTGGATGAGTAACAATCCTTACTACTGTAGATAAAACTAACTCTGAAATACCAATAACGGTTTCTTGCGATAGAGAGCTCTCAAGCCAGGTACGATACTCATAATGGTTTTTCGTATCCATTCGGAATGCGTATATTAAGATATTCGCATCAACCATGATCATAACAACCCATCCATCCTGTCAAGAAGCGAAGAGGTATCATCGAGATCCACCCCTGGCAAAGTTCCACCCGACCCTGCCGTTGGTATTTTTATCTCTTTTGATTTCGCAACCTCAAATCTACCTCCCTCGATCTCTTTACGCAGAGCATCTTCGATTACTTCGGCTAATGTACGATGTGTTTCGGCAGCCCTGATTTTAGCTTTGATAAGCAACTCGTCATTGATACGGATTGTTGTTCTCATGCATCAAAACATATATAAAAAACATCATTATGTCAAGATATGTAAATCGTATCCATTAAACAGACTTCAGAAACGATTATCCGCCGAACCAATCCTTTTAGCTTAAGAGAAAATGTTTGTCTAGCGACAATTATGATTTCATTTCTAATCTTCGATCACAACTAAAGGGCGAAAAGCAATGTGCTATGTACTTCGGTCTGTGGCGACCTGACTATTCATTAAAAATTTACCGAAATATTTCAACTTATTTTCAAATATTTTCTGCAATTTTCTTGACAAAATTCAATCATCAAGCTAAAATTTTTAAAAATGAAAAAGAAAAATAACCTGAGCATTGCAGAATTGGCCAGGTTTTCCGGAGTATCACCATCAACAGTTTCCAGAGTTATCAACAACCGCCCCGGCGTAAGTGAAGAAATATACAATAAAGTGCTCAATACAATTCATAAATATGGGATTCATCTTGCGGAAATACGTTCCGGAAAAATAGCTGTAAAAAAAGCCATCGCGGTGATAATTCCCGACGGGAAGAACCCCTTTTTCCATCTTATTTTATCCGGTGTCGAGGAGATCTGCCGCAAGCACGGTTACCAGTTGTTTTACTCAAGCTCCAGAAACAATACAGAAGAAGAGAAGAGAAACCTGCAAAAATTACTGGAAATCAATATTCCAGGAATAATCCTTATCCCCCATTCCAATGAAACCGAGGGCATAAAAAAACTGATTGACTCGGGCGTTAAAATCGTTCTAGCAGATCGCATAATAGAAGGGATTGATCTGCCCTATGTTATAACAAACAACGAAAACGGTGCATACCAGGCAACACTGTATCTCTTAGATCTCGGCCATAGAAGTTTTTTATACGTTGGTGGAGATAAAAACTTAAGTACCGAGAAGAGCAGGTTTCGAGGTTTTACCAGGGCGCTCGAAGAAGAAGGAGTAGAAATTGAGCCCGAGATGATTATCGAAGATTCCTTCGATTCGGAAAGGGCGTATGACTGCGTAAGAGAAATCATAAATAGAAGGAAAAAGTTTACAGCAGTATTTTGCGCCGACGATTTAATAGCATTTGGGGCAAAAAACGCTATAGTTGATGCGGGTATTTCCATACCTGATGAGGTCTCGATTATTGGATACGACGATATACCTTTCGCAGGGTATATGTCTCTTACAACGGTGTATCAGCCCGCCGAAGAGATAGGAAGAAATGCCATGCTTCTCCTCCTGGATGCTTTACATGGCCGACTCACCGAGCCTCAAAAAATAGTGCTTGAGCCGAGTCTTAAGATTCGTGCAACCTGTGCAAGATATGGTATCGGAAGTGACAGTTACCGATGGTAACTGTTAATTTTTCTAAACAATATTTCAAGGAGGAAGAAAAATGAAACGATTTATTTTTCTCACACTGATGCTTATTTTCATAGTCTCTGCCCTTGTATACACCGGAGGTAAAAAGGAAGAGCCGGGAACAGCGGTAGAGGATAAAGAATTGAGGGTTGTCTTATATGTAAACGGTAACCTGGGCGATAAATCCTTTTTCGACTCGGCAAACAGGGGATTGCAGAGATCCATCGAAGAGTTTGGCATCAGAGGGCGGACAGTCGAGGGTGGAATTGATCCATCAAAATGGGAACCGGATATTGCCCAGCTTGCCGCGGGCAATTGGGATATTGTGATTGCGGGCACCTGGCAGGTGGTTGAGTTTGTTCAAAAAATAGCTCCCCAGCACCCCGATAAATACTTCATCACATACGATGCAGCAGTCGATTTCTCTCAGGGTAACCTCGATAATGTATATTCCATGGTTTACAAACAGAACGAGGGTTCTTTCCTGGTGGGGGCTCTCGCCGCGATTCTAACCACTTCAGACCTCCCATTTGCCAATGATATAAAGATTATAGGCTTTCTGGGCGGGCAGGATATTCCTGTAATAAATGATTTTCGCATGGGATACGAACAGGGAGCACAGTACATATCCCCCGATGTAAGAGTCATAGCAAGTTATGTGGGAAGTTTTGGTGATCCTGCTAAGGGTAAAGAACTGGCCCTTGCCCAGTTCGATCAGGGGGCGGATATCTCCTTTAATGTGGCAGCGGAATCGGGGCTGGGGCTTATCGATGCTGCTTATGAAGCTAAAAAGTATGCAATTGGAGTTGACTCTGACCAGTATCTTCTGTTTAAAGACAGCGACCCGGAAAAGGCAAAACATATCGTAACATCAATGATGAAAAATGTGGATAACTCTGTATATCGAGCTATAAAACTGCATCTAAGCGGCGAGTTACCCTACGGCTCGGCGGAATCCCTGGGTCTCAAAGAGAAGGGCGTGGGTGTTGCCGATAATGAAAATTACAGAAAACTGGTTCCCGAAGATATAAGGAAAAAGATTGCAGAATTAGAAGAGAAAATAATAAGCGGAGAGATAAAAGTTAAAACCGCCTTCGGGGAATAAAAGAAGTGCAAAAGAAGGGGTCAGGTCTTGAAATTTGATATTTTATTGGCTCAAATATTGCGGGTCTTTAAATCTGACAATAAATTAGGCGGTAGTGTCCTTACGCTCTCGGCTAAAATGTCAAATTTCAAGACCTGACACCCTTAAAAAAAGATGGAACCGTTACTACAATTGCGAAATATAACACATGTTTATCCCACCGGTGTTATTGCCAATAATAATGTCTCTTTAAATATTAAAAGAAATACAATTCATGCAATTGTGGGAGAGAACGGTGCAGGTAAGACGACTTTGATGAAAATCATCTTCGGAATACTCACTCCGCAGGAAGGTTCCATTATATTCAAAGGCAAGTTCATAAAATTACATAGCCCCAATGACGCTATCAACCTCGGTATCGGAATGGTTCATCAGCACCTGATGCTAGCTCCTGAGCTCACGGTAGCAGAAAACATCGTTCTGGGTGTAGAACCAAAAAAGGGTAAATTATTTTTTGACGGAGATAGAGCCATCAAAATAACCAGAGAAATTGCTCAGGAATACGGTCTTTCCGTGCCGCCGGAGAAAAAAATCTCCGCTCTACCAATGGGTATCCGACAGCGTGTGGAAATACTCAAGGCACTCTTTCGTAATGCAGAGCTGCTGATTCTCGACGAGCCGACGTCAGTATTAACTCCTCAAGAGACAGATATGCTTTTCGATACGCTCCACTCGTTGGCGAAATCGGGAAAGACAATTCTCTTCATCTCCCATAAGTTAAAAGAGGTCAAAGCAATAGCAGAAAATGTAACGGTGATGAGAGACGGAAGGATAATAGCTACCAAACCGGCCGGGGAACTTACAGAAAACGAGATAGCCTATTTAATGGTTGGGCGAAATTTAAACTCCAGACGTATCGAATCCAGAGAAAGCATAGGCGATTCTCTTTTATCTGTAAGAAATGTTTCATATATCGACGAAAACGGGATGGAAGTACTAAAAAATATAAGTTTTGATGTTCATGGGGGAGAGATTGTAGGTCTTGCGGGTGTGGAAGGCAACGGTCAAACGGAGCTGGTTAAGATTATTACAGGGCTTCTAACCCCAACCGGCGGAAATATTTTTGTAAACAGTGCAGATGTAACCCATTCAAGCCCGCGAAAAAGAAGAGAGCGGGGAATTGCCCATATTCCGGAAGACAGGATGGAAGACGGAGTTGCCGCAAATGCCACCTTACAGGAGAATATTATTGTAGACAGATACTATAAATCCGGTTTTTCCAGATTTTTTCAATTGTTATGGAAGAGAATTACCAGGCACACAAATGAGTTGATTAAAAGCTTTTCCATCCGCACGCAATCCCCCAAATCCAACATCTCTATGTTATCGGGCGGGAATATCCAGAAAGTTGTGGTGGCAAGAGAATTTTCATCCAATCCGGATGTTATAATTGCAGCCCAGCCGACCAGGGGTATCGATGTGGGTTCGGCAGAGTACATCCATCAACTTTTAATCGACTTAAGAGATAAGAATAGGGCAATTTTCCTTGTATCTGCCGATCTGGATGAGATACTCAAGCTATCCTCGAGAATACTTGTGATATATAATGGAGAGATAGTGGCCCTTTTCCCCGATCCTTCCCGGATTACAGGCAAACAACTCGGCCCCTACATGCTGGGTCTGAAAAAACAGGAAAGTCTCTATCAGGAGAGCCTGAATGGAAAAGCTCATTCTTAGATACTTCAATCTGCTAAGAACGGCCATTGCCATTACCATAGGCGTTATTTTGAGCATCATAATTATTTATATTGTAAGCAGAGAACCCACTTTTTCACTTAAGGCCTTTCTTCTCGGTCCTTTTCAAAATACCACCACAATAGGAAATATTATTGAAACAGCCTCTCCCATTATTTTTTGTGGTATAGCAATTGCAATGTCCTTTCAGGCAATGCAGTTCAACATTGGTGCCGAAGGAGCCTTTTTCATAAGTGCTGCAGTGGGTACCGCCTTTGCAGTTTCTACTCAGATGCCCTCTTTCCTTCACATTGTAACCATTCTTCTCATTTCAGCAATCACCGGTGCCCTCTGGGGCTATATACCCGGTTTTTTAAAGGCAAAGTTCATGGCAAGCGAAATTGTCTCAACCTTGATGCTTAATTATGTTGCCTATTACTCTGGTCTGTATCTTATTAATTACCACTTCCGGGATAAAAAAGCAGGATTTATGGTTTCTCACAGGCTAGCCGAAAGCGCATGGTTACGACAGTTTATTGCAGGAACCCGCATCCACTGGGGTATTATCCTGGCTTTGGCCTTTGCGCTTATAACATATTACCTTCTCTATCATACCACATTGGGGTACGAGATACGCACCACCGGTTCTAATCAAAATTTTGCAAGGTTCGGTGGGATAAATGTATTCAAGGTCATAATAATCTCCCAGATGCTTACCGGCTTGATAGCCGGGTTCGGCGGGATGACCGAGGTGATGGGTATACATAGACGTTTTACCTGGCAGCTCAGTCCGGGCTACGGTTGGGACGGGGTAATCGTTGCTCTGATAGGGAAAAATCATCCCATATACATTGTATTTGCCTCCCTGTTTCTCTCTTATTTAAGAGTGGGCGGACAACAGTTAAAACTGTTATCGGATGTTCCTCCCGAACTGGTTCTGGTGATCCAGGCTATAATAATTCTTCTTATAACCGCAGAAGCTTTTTTGAGAAACGTTAAAAACAGAATTGCCATACGCAAGGCCGGATATTCAAAGGAGGCTGGAATTGAGCACGATTCTTGAAAGTATCTTCTCTCCGGATTTCGGTTTCGTTATTCTTAGAGTAACCACCCCCCTTTTATTTGCTTCGCTGGGCGTGGCGGTTTCCGCCTTAAGCGGAACAATCAATATCGGCCTTGAGGGGATCATGCTTGTTTCCGCATTTACGGGTGTAATGGTAAGTGCCTTCACCCGCAGTCTTCTTCTGGCCTTAATAGCGGGTGTTGCAGCAGGGGTATTGTTGGGTATGATACTCGCCTATTTTCACCTCTATTTAAAAACCGATGTGATAATAGGTGCTATCGCCCTTAATTTCTTTGCAAGCGGAATTACGATATTCCTACTTTTCCTTTTTACAGGAGACAAGGGAACTTCCAGCTCCTTGAGGAGCCTGGTATTCCCGGAAATAAGTATTCCCATATTGAATAAAATACCGATTCTGGGTCGAATCGCAAGCGGCCACAATGTTCTAACATACTTCGCACTCCTATCCGTGTTGATATATTTTATATTGATCTATAAAACACCCCTCGGATTGAGGATTCGTGCAGTAGGTCAAAACCCGGAGGCCGCCGAGTCAGTTGGTATAAATGTCAATCATATAAAAATCTATGCCCTGTTACTTTCGGGTTTCTTTGGTGCTTTCGGGGGGCTTTACCTGGCAATGGGTTATGTTTCCTGGTTCTCCAGGGATATGACCGCAGGAAGGGGGTTCATTGCTATTGCAGCATCGACCCTCGGAAGTCACATGCCTCTTAGAACTCTCCTGGGCTCCCTTCTATTCGGCTCGGTAAGTGCCTTCTCCATTTATATCTCCTCCCTGGAAGTCCCCTCGGACTTAATCCAACTCATTCCCTATGCTGTAACCGTGATCGTGCTTACAATTTATTCCGGCAGGGTTTTTTCCGGTAAAATAAAGAAACCAAAGGAGCTCATATGAAAAAAATTATCATCGATTGTGATCCGGGCCATGACGATATGATGGCCATAATGGTCGCCGCAGCCTCCGGTAACACAGAACTTCTCGGTATAACAACTGTGGCAGGTAATCAAACGGGAGAAAAAACATTTTTAAATGCACAGAAAATACTCACCCTCCTGAACCGTAAGGATATACCCCTGGCAAGGGGAGCGGATAAGCCTCTTTTAAGAAAGCTGGTAACAGCACCAACGGTTCACGGTATTACGGGACTCGATGGCGCAGAGTTACCCGAACCGGATATTCTCCCCTGCAAGGACCATGCGGTGGAACTTATAGCAGACCTTATTGAGAAACAGGCTCAACCCCTTACCCTAATCCCTACCGGGCCTCTGACAAACATAGCACTTCTTTTTCTGATAAATCCCGGAATAAAAAAACATATCGAGAGAATCGTACTCATGGGCGGTGGGGTGTACGATTCCAATATAACTCCGGCTGCAGAGTTTAACATCTATGTTGACCCGGAAGCTGCTAAAATCGTGTTCGAATCGGGTGTTCCCATCACCATGGTGGGCCTGGATGTTACCAACAAATCCTTACTCTCCTTCGAAGAAATAGATAAAATAGAAAAAAAGAGGGGAAAAGTCTCGGGAATCGTGGGTCCTTTACTCCGTTATTTTGCCGAGGCCAACCGTAAAATTTTTGGAATAGGGGGTGCACCCATTCACGATGCGCTCGCAGTAATAAGTGTTATCGAGCCTTCTGTAATCAAGACCAGAAAATTAAACGTAGAAATAGAGACAGATGGAAGATTAACCCGTGGAAGAACTGTAGTCGACGTTTACGGGGTAACCGGTAAAGAACAAAATGTTGATGTAGCCATTGAAGTTGATATAAAAACCTTTAAGGAGATACTGTTCGACACTGTTAAAAGGCTGGATGTTCTATGATAATAGAGAATATTACCACCCTCTCGTTGCAGGATCTAAAAATTGAATATAATCGAGATGTGCTCATAAAAGATAACAGGAGGTAGTATCATGCGTGCCTGGGAAATGGAATACAGTTTGATGCAGGCGGCAATACCCGAAGCGAGAGAAGAGGCTGCCGATGCCTGGCTTGCAGTCGAAGGGCTTGAGAAAAGCTCCGACCAGATGATCTCCATGTTATGGAGTAGTAGAGTGCCGGGATCGGGTGCTCCCGAAAGGCTAATGGTTGCAGCAGTTCAGGCACTGGAGAATCGCGGTATGCAGGTTGATGACTGGGAAGAGCTTGTAACTGCAGGATTGAAGGCACTGGAGGAAGGAGATATGGTTGCCCTCCATCAAATACATGCCAGGCTCAACCATTCTTTGATAAATGCCAGAAGGAACGAGAACTCCGATTACTGGAACTATCAACAGTACAGGGATTGGGAAAGTTTCAGAAAAGATTCAACTTTTCCAGAACCGTACCCTTATAATAAAAACGACAAAAGATATGCAGAGCAACTTTACGGCGGATGGCTTGCCCAGATAATCGGCGGAGCTCTTGGTACATCAATTGAGGGATATACAACCTCCAATCTAAGAAGGGCTTTCGGAGAGATCAGAAATTACCTGACAACTCCGAGCAGTATAAACGATGACATAACCTACGAACTGGCCTTCCTTTCAGCACTGGAGAAGCATGGAAGAGATTTACAATCCGAGGATATTGCCCTCGAGTGGATAGGTCTAATTCCCTTTGGTTGGTCTGCAGAGTTGATTGCCCTTGAGAATATCAGGATGGGCATACTCCCCCCTAGAAGCGGATGGTACCGTAATCCCTTCTGTGAATGGATAGGCGCACAGATGAGAGGAGCGGTTTGCGGTATGGTGGCCCCGGGTGATCCCGAAGAAGCTGCCAGGCTTGCCTGGATAGACGGACAGATTTCACACGCAAACAACGGCATAATCGGGGAAGTGTTTAATGCAGTCATTACAGCGCTGGCCTTTGTTGAAAGGGATGTGCCTTTAATCCTGGAAAAGGCCATATCCATGCTGCCAAAAAGAAGCGAGTACTACACAGTGGTGGACTTTGCCTTAACACAGTGCAAATCCAACGGTGATTGGCAGAAAAGCTGGTATGCAGGGAAGAACAGGTTTAAAAGATACAACTGGGTTCATGCATATCCCAATGCTGTGGCAGAAGTGATTGCACTCTGGTACGGAAAGGGAGACTTCGAAGAAACACTTCATATAGTTGCCATGGAAGGGCAGGATGTAGACTGTAATGCAGCCCAGATCATGACGGTGCTGGGAATAATAACAGATGAAAAGGAGATTCCCGATAAATGGAAAAGACCGATCGGAGATACACTCAATACCTATGTTCGATCGATGAAAAAGTTAAGCATAAAAGAACTGGCGGAGCGCACCGCTAAAAGCGCACAGTGAGAGGGCAGTGTTCTCTTGCCCCCGGTAAAAATGTCAAAATTCAAGACCTGACCCCAATAATAAGATTACTTCCCTCACCAGATCGAGGATTCTCTTCATCCTGTAGTAATAGAGCTTCTCTGCATGATCCTCGGTTCCATGGTAATCCTCGTGAACTCCTGTGAAGAAAAAGAGAAAGGGTATTCCAAGCTTGCCGAATGTATAATGATCGCTGTCAGAGCTACGCTTTGAATTGGAGAATCTAAGTTTGAGTCCACTCTGCTCATTGGCACTCTCGACTATCCCGCGTAAATCCACGGCATTACCCTCTGTAATCACCTGAACCGGTTTATCGGGATTTCTCCCTATCATGTCCAGGTTTATCATGTATTTTACCCGCTGTGGAATAAATTGCATATTCACCAGTGCCCGGGAGCCCAGCAAGCCCACCTCCTCTGCACCGAAGGTAATAAAAACCACGCTCCTCTGTAGTGAGGCTCTTTCTCCGGACAGACTTCTTGCCAGAGCCAGAATCCCCGATACACCCGATGCGTTATCGTCCGCTCCGTTATATATGGTATCTCCCTCTCCTGTAAAAGAGCCAATATGGTCGTGATGTGCGCCCAGGAGAATCCACTCGTTCTTAAGCTGGGGATGATTGCCTTCTATGATACCTCCCAAATTATGGGCGGAGAGTGGAATCGCTTCTTTAAGTCTTTCTATCTGCAGTTCCACAACTGCATCCTTAAGAATGAGCTCTGTGGGTTTAAGACCGCTGTCGAGGGCTTTCTGAATCTCATCGAGCGAAAAACCGGTCTGCTCTATTATTTTAGCGGCGAAATCCTGTGAGATATGGGCAGCAAGGATAGGTTTTTCCTGCGAATATGGGCCAAAACCGTAAGGGCTAAGGCTGTATGTTTCTGTTAACCTTAAATCTTCCGCTCCTCTGCCGCTTGCAGGATCGGTTGTAAGAAGCATCCCAGCCGCTCCGTGCAGATAGGCATTTTCCGCCTTTTTGGTAAAAAGGGAATGGTCGGTATAGGCAGAGCCTTCGAAATAGTCTTCTGTGGGACCTTCAGCAGGCTCGTGTCGTAAAACGAGTACGAACTTATCGGTAACCTCAAGCCCCTTGTAATCATCATAATCGTACTCCGGAGCGCTAATCCCGTAACCTGCAAACACAAGGTTTGCCTTTTTTATCCCGGATGAAGAAAAGGGAAAGGGACGGAAGTCGATTCCGGGATGTGCTTCGATCCTTTCATCACCTATCCGAATTTCCAATGAGGTTTTCTCTTCCTCGTACCCTCTTCTGTATAATGTAAAATCGATAAAAAAGTCCTCTTCTCCCGGAAGAGGCTTTAGCCCGATATCCTTAAACTCTCCGGCTATATATTGCTCCGCCCGGGTACATCCGGAGGTTCCTACCATGCGTCCTTCAAGCTCATCAGAGGCCAGGAACTCCACATAACTCCTCAATTCCTCGTCACTAATCTCTGTATCGGGGGACGAGCAGGTAAGGCTTCCGATTATCAGAAAAAGAACAAAACCCCCGATTGGAAATCTTCCAGGTCTTTTAATAAATTGTACCATGCAAACTTCCATCTTCATTAATTATAAATCAAAGTTCCCCTCCCCTTCAATATTTTACACCTTAAGCCAGTACTGATGCATCAAGCGCCCGTGAACGGCATTGGGCGCTCATTGCGGGTGATCGGGAAGGCTGGTTTTAACAGAAAAAGAAGTTCCGCTGCCCGTGCTCTTGCGGCCTGTATGAGTCTCGATTTTGCACGCATTCAGTTTACGCCCGATCTTCTCCCCGGTGATGTTACCGGAGTTACCGTGTGGAGCCAGGAGAAGAAGGAGTTCCTCTACAAGCAGGGAACCATCATGCACCAGTTTATCCTGGCGGATGAGATAAACCGCGCCTCTCCCCAGACTCAATCGAGCCTGCTCGGAGCGATGCAGGAAGGGTCTGTCTCTGCTGACGGAAGGACCTATCCCCTTCCTCAACCCTTTTTCGTGATCGCCACGGAGAACACTTCCGAGTTTGTAGGGACCTTTCCCCTTCCCGAGGGAGAGCTCGATCGATTCGGTCTTTCCATCTCTATAGGTTATCCCCGGAAAGAGCAGGAGAGAGACATTCTAAACCGTTTCCGGATTACAGATCCCTTCAACGATCTTAAGCCTGTGATAAGCCCGGAGCATATAATCGAAATCCGCAGTACAGTACGAAAGATCTATCTCTCCCAAAGTATTCAGGATTATATCATCGATATAACAAGGGAGACACGGGCAAGCAAGTACATAAGGCTTGGGGCCAGTCCAAGGGCAACCCAGCACCTTCAACTGGCAGCGCAGGGTATTGCCCTTTTAAGAAACCGAGAGTATGTGATTCCCGATGATGTGCGCTCTGTACTTAAACCGGTGCTTTCTCACCGGTTGATACTTTCACCGGAAGCACAGATGGAGAAAAGGACCACCGGTGAGGTAATCAGTGAAATAGTTGAAAGGATACCCCTCCCTCTGGGGATAAAATTATAGACA
>QNBH01000121.1 GCA_003645645.1 Spirochaetota bacterium
CATTTAAGAGCCGATCCCGAAATTGGCCCTATAGCAGCACTGTATGCAGGCACTCTGCATTTAAACAGCAGGAAGTTTGAACAGGCTATTATGGATTTTGAAATAGGGTTGCGACATCAGAATGTGAAAAACGAAACCAGGTTGGAGATGAAATACAGGCTCGCTGCTGCTTATGTGCATCAAAAGGAGGTGGATAAGGCATTAAGGCTGTACCAGGAGATTCAGGATACAGTTCCTGCATATAAGGATGTTCCGGAATTATTGAAAAAATATACCGAGTTAACTTCAAACAGGAATCTTCAGAGATACCTGATGTCTTACCCTTCAGAGTTTGCCACAATATGCAGAAAGTTGGTGGAGCAGTTTTTCTCAAATGCAGAGGTGAAAATAACAGATATCTCCATGCATAAAAACGAATATGCCGATATTCTGGCAGAAGTGAATGCCCCAAAATGGGAAGATATAATACTGTTTCGCTTCTTCAGGACCTCCGGGGAGTTGGGGGAGCTAATGTTACGAGATCTATATACAAGAACGAGGGAGCTAAAAGCAGGGCGAGCCTTTTGTATAACCGCCGGCGGATTCACTGAAGAGGCCGAAAGGTTTGTAGAAGCGAGGCTCATAGATCTGATAGATAAAGACGGGCTTCTAAAAAGATTGAATACTATATAATCAACGCAGCTTAAACCTTTGGCAGGTGCTATTGTCTAGCACAGCGCGGCATAGCCTTAAACCAAATAAAAAATTTTGTTAAAATAACGCAACTTGGCGTCGTAATAACATAATGCTGTAATATAATTTTTCTTAATTGGTGCTGTTCGGCCCTAAAAATTATTGATACAGAGGAGAGTTTGATTTGGCCAGACAAAGAGACGAAAGAAAGAGAAAACAGATACTCGAAACTTCCAAAACCCTCTTTTCACATTCCGGGTTCTACAACACTTCCATCTCACAAATAGTAAAAGCAGTAGACATGCCTGTGGGTACAATCTACACCTATTTTCGCAGTAAAGAGGATATCATAAAAACAATTGTGGAGGAAGGCTGGCAGGAGCTTTACTCACAACTGGAAGAGATATCGCGCTCCGGGCGGGCAGATAGGGAGAAGCTTAAGGTGCTTATAGAAAACATCATACCTTCACTCCTTCAGGATCTGGATTTTATAAATATTCTTTTAACAGAAGCCGTTGTATTTACACGAATTGAGGAGAAGATCGAAAAAATTACAGATCTGGTCTTTTCTATAATAAAAAACATCTCTTCTCAAAGCAACCTCTCAAGGAAATACATGAAAACTGCTCTGATTGTTATTTTCCTTGGGATACTCAGTTCTGCCAGCCTGGTAAAAACAAACACTACTGAAATAACTATCGAAGATATTATTACTTTCGTAAAAGAGATAACAGAAAGTTCTCTCGGAATTAAACTATAACCGTCTGCTCCATCTATAATAGTAATTTTGGTTTGATAATAACGAGATTTCTTTCTTTATTAAGAAAGGGGACTCGAACGGGAACTATGACTGCATCACTTACGAAGTCTCTGACAGCCTCTATCTCTTTTTCTGCAAACTCTCTCCTCCCCTTATAAACGAGAATATTGCCACCGGGAGCTGTAATTCGAAGAAGCTCCCCTATAACATCTTCCAGTTTTCCGAACGCCCGCAAGGTTACAAGATCGAAGCTGTCGGTTATCTCATTAAGAGGTTTTGCCGTTACCTGCACATGGTTGAGTCTGAGAAGTGCCTTTACATTACATAAAAAGGAAGCCTTTTTCCCAGAGCGTTCGATCAGGGTAATACTCGACTCTCCAAGAAAAATTGAAAGTGGTATTGCCGGGAATCCTCCCCCTGACCCTATATCGGCGATTTTGTTATAGGATAGTGATTTAATCACAGGAAGCGCGGAAAGCGAATCCAGGATATGCTCCCTTATTAGATCATCACCCTGTGATCGAACCAGGTTTATTTTCCTGTTCCAGAAGGAAAGCTCCCCGAGAAAGAACTCGATTAATTCTAAATCCTTTGAAGAAAAAGATACATTTAACTCTCTCAAACCTCTTTCAAGGATGGAATCTTCTTTCACCTTTTTCCCCTTCCGAGATACACGAGTAGAACTGCAATATCCGAAGAACGGACGCCCGATATCCTTGATGCCTGGCCAACAGATATCGGCCTTATTTTTTTAAGCTTCTCGGCGGATTCTTTGGATAGTCCCTCTATACCATTATAGTTGAAATCAGGGGGTATTTTTACACTTTCCATCTTTTTAAAGCGGTTAATCTGCTGTTCCTGCCTTTTTATATAGCCTTCGTATTTTATATCCAGTTCTACCTGTCGGAGCCATCTTGAATCAAAACTATTGAGATTTTCTTCTATCTCGGAAAGCACCTCCATGTCTATCCGTGGATCTTTAAGCACAGCAGTAAAGGGCTTGCCCAGGTGGGCTTCCAGTTGATTGTTTGTATTCAAGTCTTTTCGTTCAACCCTTCTTTGATTTAAAAGCTCTTTGATTTCATCGATTCCTTTCAATTTCTGGTTCAATTTCTCTATTCTCTCTTCTGTCTGTAAGCCTACTTTAAAGCCTTTTTCTGTCAAACGAAGATCTGCATTGTCATGACGCAGGCAAAGCCTGTATTCCGCTCTGGATGTAAACATTCTATATGGTTCTTTAGTGCCGAGAGTTACCAGATCATCGATCAGAACTCCTATGTAGGCTTCAGCCCTGGAGAGGATCAGGGGTTCTCTTCCCTGCATATACAGACCCGCATTTATACCGGCCATCAATCCCTGGCAGGCGGCTTCCTCGTAACCGGATGTTCCATTGGTCTGTCCTGCTACGAATAATCCCTGAATTCTCTTGGTTTCCAGACTGGGGTACAGTTGTATAGGATTCATATAATCATACTCCACAGCATAGCCTGGACGCATTATCTCCACATGTTCCAGACCTGCGAGGGTACGGAGAAACTTCTCCTGAACTTCCTCCGGAAGGGAAGAGGAGATACCGTTTAGATACATCTCTTCAGTACCGAGCCCCTCCGGTTCAACAAATACCTGATGCCTCGCTCTGTCGGGAAATCGTACTACCTTGTCTTCTATGGAAGGACAGTATCTGGGGCCAACGCCCACAATCTTGCCTCCGTACAGGGGGGAGCGGTGAATGTTCTCACGGATAATTTTATGGGTTTGCTCGTTGGTACAGGTGATGTAGCATGGGATCTGAGGTCTTTCCACGTGGTCATTTCCAAATGAGAATGGAAGTATCTCTCTATCCCCAGGCTGTTCTTCCAGTTTACCAAAATTGAGGGAGGAGCGGGCTACTCGCGCAGGCGTTCCGGTTTTAAGCCTACCCACTTCAAAACCCATTCTTAATAAACTTTTACCTAGTCCTACGGCAGCAGGTTCTCCAAGCCGTCCCGAAGAGGTGGTAAACTCACCTATAAAGATCTTCGCTTCCAAAAATGTTCCCGTGGTAAGGACAACCGTACGAGCGCTGAACTCCCTTCCCCTTTCTGTTATTACGCCTTCAATTTTTCGTTTCGAGTTGTCAAGTATAAAATCGACAACTGTATCCTGGAATAGGTGAAGATTCTTCTGCCTTTCGAGACTCTGCTTTGCAACTAAGCTATAGGCTGCTTTGTCTGCCTGAGCACGGGGTGATTGCACGGCCGGCCCTCTGCTTCTATTCAGTATGCGAAACTGAATCATTACCGAATCTATGAGTCGCGCCATTTCTCCCCCGAGGGCGTCTATTTCTCGCACTATGTTACCTTTGGAAAGTCCGCCCACTGCAGGATTGCATGAGAGCTTCCCGATACAGTCGAGGTTCTGTGTTATTAAAAGCGTTGAGTAACCCAGCCTGGCAAGAGCAAGAGAAGCTTCAATTCCTGCATGACCGCCTCCTATAACAATTGAGTCGTAGTCCATACCGGTAACTCTTTCAGTCTCTCCAGAAATTAGGGGTTAGAATCACTAGTACTGTGTACACTTCCAGCCTTCCTATCATCATGGCAAAGCTTAAAAACCACTTAATATAAGCCGGGTAGTGGGAATAGTTCAGCGAAGGTCCTATTT
Source organism: Spirochaetota bacterium (assembly GCA_003645645.1). Taxonomy (GTDB): domain Bacteria; phylum Spirochaetota; class Spirochaetia; order SPDA01; family B32-G16; genus B32-G16. Next base: position 4,076 of record QNBH01000121.1, read on the forward strand.
TGCCGAATCCAGGTCCGATATTTCCTACTGTGACAAGGGCGGATGAAAGAGAGGTAAGAATATCGTTACCCCCTGTAGCCACAACAAATGTCACAACCATTACCAGGAAAAGATATAAAAAGACAAAACCCGATATAGCATACACGATGTCCTTTTTTACGTTATACCCGCTTATTTTTATGCTGAATATTCCCCTTGGATAAATTAGATACTTCATCTCATTTAGTCCCTGTTTAAATAAAGTAACTATGCGAATCACCTTTATTCCCCCACCGGTTGAACCCGAACAGCCACCTATGAACATCAGTATGAAAAGAACCGTTTGAGATAGCACAGGCCAGGTGGTATAATCTGCAGTGACATATCCCGTTGTGGTTAAAATCGATGCTGCCTGAAAACCTGCATATCGAAGACTCTCTCCCACTGAGGTGTATATTTTCCCATTTAGATTAAATGTAATAATAAGCATGGCAACAATAAAAATCATAAGATAACTTTTAAGCTCCGTATTGGTGTAAATATTTCGGAATCTGCCTGTTAATAGTTTAAAATAGAGTATAAAATTAATCCCCGCCATAAGCATAAAAGCTGTTATCACCCCATCGATATATGCGGAACCGAAAAAACCAACGCTGGTGTTTTTAGGAGAAAATCCTCCGGTAGCAAGAGTACCGAATGTATGGGTCAGGGCTTCATAGAGGTTCATACCTCCTAAAAGGAGAAGGACCGTCTCTGCTACAGTGAGTCCCAGGTATATGTACCAGAGAATCTTTGCGGTCTCTGTAATTTTGGGGGTAATCTTGTCAACAGTTGGACCCGGTGCTTCCGCTTTTATCAACTGCAACCCACCAATACCAAGGAGAGGAAAGATGGCTACTGTTAATACAACAATGCCCATTCCGCCCAGCCAATGGGTAAGGGAACGCCAGAAGAGAATTGATTTGGGTAGTGCCTCGATATTAGTCAGTATCGATGCTCCTGTAGTGGTAAATCCGGACATTGTCTCAAAAAAAGAGTCAGCGAACCCGGAGAAATATCCGGAGAGATGGAAAGGTACAGCACCAAAAAAGGCAGAGCAAAGCCAACCCAAACTTACCAGCATAAATCCGCTCTTTGTTGAAAGATTACCGGTAATTTTTCTTGTAAAAAAAATGATTGTAGTTGAGAGGAAAAACACCACAGCCATAGGGATTAAAAAACAGGGTAACATCTCAAGCTCACGGTAATAAAGTGCTATTACTACAGGAATGAACATGAAGAAACAAATTATAAGGAGCAGAACAGAGACAACTTTAAATATCTGCAAAAGGTTCATGTTGGGATTGTAAACAAATCTTCAACTTTTTTCATGTGTTCTTTTTTTGCAATAACAATAAGATTATCACCACTGCGTATCGTATGATCACCACTGGGAATAATACTTTCCTTTCCCCTTGTAATAGAGACAATAAGGGTGTGGTAAGGAAGTTTAAGCTCCTTTATTGTCTTCCCGTCGGCTTTACTTCCATTTTCAACGGAAAACTCTATTACTTCCACCATCCCTCCGGAGAGGCTGTGGACAGATTTAATATTACCTCTTCTTATAAACTTTAATATTGTGTTAACGACACTGGTTTTTTGACTTATGGTAACATCTATTCCCAGGTCGGTTCCGATATGTACATAGCTGTTCTTTTTTACCAGAGCTATAGTACGTTTTATTCCCCTGGTCTTTGCATAGATAGCTGTAACGAGATTTAGCTCCTCGTTATCTGTTGCAGCTACAATGGAGTCGTAATTGGCAAGCTGTGCATCTTCAAATAAATTTTCATCGGATATATCTGAGTTTATAACCATGGCGCCCGGAAACTGTTCGGAAAGAAACTTGCATTTCTCGTAATTTTTGTCGATTATAGTGATCCGCCTTCTCTGTTTCTTAGTAAAAAAGCCTGATATTTTACTTAAAACGTTAGTTTCATCATTTTTCTGAAGGAGATGACTGGCGATATGGTATCCTACTTTACCACCACCAGCCAGAAGAATTTTATTCAGTTTCATCTTTTTTCTACCCAATATATTAAATATTCTCTCAAAGCTATCATCTGTGGCAATCAAGTATAATTTATCATTTTCCCGTATCACCATGTCACCAGAGGGTATAATGTAATCGTTGTCTCTTAGAATCAATGCTATAAGAAACTCTTCCTCTATAAGATGTTTTATCTCTTCTATTGACCTGTTAACAAGGAGAGAGCCGTTGCGAACAGTAATATTACGCATCTGGGATTTTGTTTCTTCAAAGAGCATGATGTCACTAACTGCTCCGTAATCGATAATCCTGGTAATGGCTCTCGCTGCCTCTATTTCCGGATTAACTATGTAGTCAATACCCAGGAAGGATTTTTGGAGCATAAATCTACCCGAATAATCTACCTTACGAACCCTGGCAATCTTGTAGGGTACCATAAATTCGCTGGATACCAGTCCACAGACGATCATATTAACTTCATCGGAGTCGGTTACACTAATGAAAAACTCAGCCTTGTTTATACCTGCCTCTTTTAATATTTCCGGATTATTCCCTTCTCCGTTTATAACCAGGCAATCCAGGCTGTTCATGGCGTATTTGGCTCGATCCGCATCTTTTTCTATTAGTACTACATCGTTGTTTTCTTCGATGAGATTGTTTGCAAGTTGAAATCCCACACTTCCTGCCCCTACAATTACAATTTTCATAAAACCCGCCTACTTGCCTACACAAAACCTGGAAAACATGGAATTAAGAATATCGGTTGATGTAACTTCCCCTGTAATCTCTCCCAGAGCATCGAGGGCTTCTCTCATATCCACTGCTGCTACATCCAGGGGAACGTTGTTTTCTATTCCCTGTATTATATTTTCCAGCGAATGTAGGCATTTTTCCAGTAGATTTTTCTGTCTTATAGAGTCTATAACAGGCTTGCTAGAAGAAATTGCAGCTTCTCCCAATGCCCGCCTGAATATCTCCGATTCCAGCGTATGAAGGCCCTCTCCGGTTCGAGCACTTAGAGGGATAAATCCATGGGGGACCTTTTTATCGGATACAATATCGATCTTATTCCATATCAAAACACATCGTCCGTTTTTATTGCTTATTAAAAAATGTTCATCTTCAGGGGTTATGCCTTCAATCCCGTCAACCAGATAGAGAACTATGTTGGCATTTTCTACAATACGTTGAGTTCTCCTGATCCCTTCCATCTCGATGAAATTATCCGTATTCCTCAATCCTGCAGTATCGTAAAGCCGTATGGGGATACCCTTTACCGTAACCCAGGACTCTATATAATCCCTGGTCGTTCCATGAACCTCCGATACAATAGCCCTGTCTTCTTTTAAAAAAAGGTTAAACAGCGAAGATTTCCCCGAGTTGGTTTTACCTGTTATGGCAATGGAGATTCCTTCCTGAAATATTCTGCCTATTTTATAGGTCTCGGCGAGTTTTTTAATATCTTCGCCAATCTTTAGAATCTCTTCTTTGTCGATTGAAATACTTTCCGCCTCATCTTCCGGGTAATCGAGCTGTAATTCTATCATACTCATAATTTCTATCAATTTACCCTTTATTCTGTTTATCCTGCTCTCTACCGCTCCCGATAACCGATTGAGAGCCATAGATTGGGCCTGGTATGACTTTGCCGTTACAATCTCATTAACCGCTTCCGCCCTTGTAAGATCCATCTTACGGTTGAGAAATGCCCTTAAGGTAAACTCACCGGGTTCTGCCTGCCTGAAACCCACTTTGAAAAGAACCTCCAGGATCCGCTGGATTCCGGGAAGACTTCCATGTGCGAACAGTTCAACACTGTCCTCTCCGGTATAACTTCGAGGTGCACGATAGACTGCTGCAATCAATTCATCGACAGATTCTCTTGTTTGAGGATCGAAGAGGTTTCCGTGAACAAGAGTGTATCCGGGTGCCCTGAGCAGATTTTCCCGGTTGGAAAAAATCCCTGCAATTTTCTCTATACATCCGGTACCCGATGTGCGAATAACAGCAAGCGCGCTCTGACCCCAGGGGGTGGCAAGAGCAGCAATGGGCTCATCAAAATTGTAATCCACATTTTCCATGATAAAAGAAAATAATCATAACACTTACAAGTTTCAACTGTAATGGTAAGGCTGCGATTTATAACAGTTGTATTTGACAACCGGTGATTTTGGTTGTTTAATAGTATATAATAGAAATAGAATTTATGAAAGGAATAATATTACCTTTACTTTTTATCTTTCTTCTGCCCATTGATATTTCGGCTCGGGATAGAGAAGCTGTGCAAGCCTTTGTAATTCCTATTCATGGAGATATTGATCCCTCACTGACAGTCTTTATAAGAAGGGGGATAGAGAAAGCTCGAAGTGAGAAGGCAAAATATGTCATATTCGATATCGATACCTTCGGGGGGCGGGTTGATTCCGCCCTTCAAATTACCACCTTAATCGGATCACTGGATAGCACCGAGACCGTGGCTTATGTAACCGTCCGTCCGGAAGGCACCGGTGTAAGCTGGTCGGCCGGGGCTCTCATCTCCTTTTCGTGCAATCGAATCTATATGGCTCCCGGTACTTCCATGGGAGCAGCAGCCCCTGTGTATCAAACCGTGGAAGGAACCACAGAAACAGCTCCTGAGAAGGTGGTGAGTGCCGTACGTACTCAGATGGCGGCACTGGCAGAGAAAAACGGTTATCCCAAGGCAATTGCCCTGGCCATGGTGGATGAGGAGATAGAACTTGTCGAAGCTCATGTGGATGGTCAGGTAAAAGCAGTTACTAGAGAGGAGTACCAGGAGTTAAAGAGAGAGGAAGAGACGAAAGGGAAAACGGTGGAGATGGGCAAGGTCATCTCTCCTCAGGGAAAACTGCTGTCCCTAACGGCAGGAGAAGCTCTAAAGTATGGAGTATCCTCAGGCTCACCTGAAACCACTGAGGAGCTTTTCGAAGCTCTGGGTATTCCGTCAAATGAGGCTACAATGCTTGAAGAATCCCCCGCGGACAGGCTCGTTGCTTTCATTACAGGCTCAGGTTTTACGGGTCTGCTGATTATGATCGGGCTTTTAGCCTTTCTACTGGAAATAAGCTCTCCCGGGTTCGGAATACCGGGTACGGTAGGAATAATTTGTTTCGCCGTTCTCTTTGCAAGCAACTTCCTTCTGGGCACTGTAGGCTCCTTGGAACTGCTTCTCTTCCTTCTGGGAATTGTCTTACTTATAGTGGAGATTTTCGTAATACCCGGTTTCGGAATTACAGGAATAACAGGTCTGCTTTTGATGGCGGTCTCGCTGATTCTCTCCATGCAGCATTTTCTCATACCCTCTTTCCAGTGGGAGTGGACAATATTTCATAGAAATATTCTTACCGTTTTAAGTGGGCTTGTAGGTGCCTTTATTTTCTTTTCTATTCTTGCTTACTTTCTTCCGAAGGTATCTTTTTTCGAGCGCCTTACACTTAAAACCAGTCAGGAAACCGTAGGGGGATACACAGTTCAGGCTCAAGAAGAGAGCGAGCGATATATCGGGAAAAGGGGAGTTACTGTAACTACTCTTCGTCCTTCCGGGAAAGCCGAAATAGAAGGAGAAGTGGTGCCGGTTGAGAGTGAAGGTGATTTTATCGCTCCGGGTAAGGGGGTGAGGGTAATTCGGGTGGATGGAAACAGAATTATTGTGAGGGAGTGCTGAAATGCCTGTGTGGACATCCTTTGCATTGATGGGAGCCGGGCTTGCCGCATTTTTTATAGAGATGTTTGTTCCTGCGGGCGGGCTTATTGGCATAGGAGGGGGTGCTTCTATAATCGCAGCCGTTGTGCTAGCCTATGTTCATCACGGGACTGCTTTCGGCACCCTCGTGCTGGTTTTGGCGGTAATAAGCACGCCCTTAATAGTAGCTCTTGGATTGAAAGTGTTCCCGAGGACTTTTATCGGCAAGAGGTTTATTCTAAAAGAAACACAAGAGCATCACACTGGATACACTACTTACTCGAGTGACAAATATGCAAATTTGTTACACGCAGAAGGAGTGGCAATAACGGATTTAAGGCCTTCCGGAATGATAAAGATCGGAGAGGAGCGGTACAGCGTGGTTACAGGCGGTGAATATATAGAGAAGGGTACAAAGGTAAAGGTTGTTAAAACTGAAGGCAGCCGGGTGGTTGTCCGCAGAATTCAGGCATAAGCCCGGTTCAGAAATAAGAGAAATCGAATCAGGAGTTTTTTATGGAAATAATTATTCTTTATGTAATCCTGGGGATAGTCGCCCTGGGCTTATTGATTTTGTTTATAAAGTTCTTTGGGCTATGGTTCAGAGCCTTGCTTTCGGGTGCCCCGGTAGGGCCTGCGAAGCTTATCGGCATGTGGCTGCGCAAGGTAAGTCCGGGGGTAATTGTTGACAGCAGAATCATGTTAACCAAGGCTGGGCTACCCCTGGATACGGATCTACTGGAGACCCACTATTTAGCCAGAGGAAATGTTCTAAGAGTATGCCAGGCTCTTGTAGCCGCCAATAAGGCCAATATCCCTCTCACCTTCCAGCGGGCTGCTGCAATCGATCTTGCAGGGAGGGATGTGTTGGATGCGGTAAAAACAAGCGTTAATCCCAAGGTCATAGACTGTCCCGATCCAGGCAGAGGGAAGACAGCCATAGATGCGGTGGCAAAGGACGGCATACAATTAAAGGTAAAGGCCAGGGTTACGGTCAGGGCAAATATAGAGCGTCTGGTAGGAGGAGCCACGGAAGAGACCATAATAGCCAGAGTGGGGGAGGGGATTGTTACCACGATCGGCTCTTCAGAAACATACAAGTCTGTACTGGAGAATCCAGATCTGATTTCTAAAAGGGTTCTGGAAAAGGGTCTGGATGCGGGAACAGCCTTTGAAATTCTCTCTATAGATATTGCAGATGTGGATGTGGGTGATAACGTGGGCGCAAAATTACAGGCCGATCAGGCGGAGGCGGATAAACGACGTTTTCAAGCAGAGGCGGAAAAGCGCAGGGCGGCCGCCCTGGCAAGGGAACAGGAGATGATTGCCCTGGTGCAGGAAAACAGGGCAAAGGTGGTTCTTGCAGAGGCTCAAATACCGGAAGCAATTGCAGATGCCTTCAGAAAGGGTAATCTCGGAATAATGGATTACTACAGGCTTAAGAACCTGCAGGCAGATACAGAGATGCGGAAAAGCATAGGGGAAGAAACCTCAAAGGAAAAAGATAAAGGCGAAAAAAGGGGAGGTCCACAGTCGTGATAAAAATAGAACACCTGGAGGAGATCCTCTTTTCTCTCTTTGTTGTATTAACCGTTGCAATTCCATATCTCTTGTACGTTATTTTGTCCGGAAGAAGGAGAAAGACCGGTAAAGTAAAAGTGGAAGAAACATCCAGAAAAGATCAATCATTCGACACATTGCCCGTACTCGAGCGAATTATTATAAGGGAGAGAGAACCCAGGGGAGAAAGGTCCGGTGAGATTACTGCTATGGGAGAGTTCCCTAAAGAGAAACCTGAAGCTCCCACTGTTTCGGTGCGGGGAAGGCTGGAAGGGCTTCCCTTTTTGCAGAGGGCCGTGGTGATGAGTGAGATACTGGGTGCGCCGAGAGCACTGAAAGAGAAAGATACAACGTGGGTGGAATAAAGAGTTCGGTAAGCATCGATCATTGATCCACCGGGAACACAAAAAGAGATATACACAAAGGGTAAACATTATTATGTTAATAAACTTTAAGTCTCAGGAGTACTCTAATGGGAAATAATGAGAAAGAGCAAATTGTAC
>QNBH01000122.1 GCA_003645645.1 Spirochaetota bacterium
AATTTAATTCGTTCCGCCTGGTGGTGCCCTCAAATGGGGCATCGACGCGGTTCCCAGCGGCAGAGTCTATTAAAAACTCTTCCTCTCAAAGGCCGGTTGTGGGTAATCTGTAAATCCAGGTAAAAGAGGGAAAGTGTCAGAGGAGGAAGGATTCTTTCTGCAGAAACAGAGGAATATGGAAATAATAAGAGTCAAATAATTTTAAAGCCCCGAAGACTCTTGCACTAAATTGCCCAACTTTCCGGGGCAAAGGGGATATAACAGAATAAGTTTTTACACTTACAGAGAATCTTCGCTCGATATCAACTGCTGCGGTACTCTTTTGAATTGTGCACTCTCTCCCTTCTTTCTTTGAACCTGGTGAGTAGTATGAGAGTATAGAAGAAACAAGCTCAGCCCGTTTCTCTGTCAGGTTAAAAGAGTTGCATTCTCTGTTTAACGTGGCGAGAGAGAAACTCGATAATTGAAAAAAGATGAAAGCTAATAAGATATTTATTATGCTATTAAATCCCCAGATCTTGTTATTTTAACAAGATTTTTTATTTGGTTGCGGCTACGCTGCGCTTGGCTGATACTGTATATTTTTTTCATGCCCATCTTAATATTATAATTTTTATCATAATATTTCAATCTATTCTGAAAGTCAAGATGGCGAATTGTGATTTATTGGGCTATTGTAGCCTATATGGGAGTGATTTTACTTCTCCCTTCTAACTGTTCCAGGAATTCCTGCTTAATTGATGGCTTCCATGGGAACGCCGAGGCACAGAATGTGCCGAAAAGACTGTAGACGGGCCGGAGGGAGCCGCCGGGACGGCAGCGATTGGAAACTAAGTCTAATCAGCACCCGAGCATGCTGCATTAGGGATTAAAAGATACATGCTTCACTTACTATAATCCAGGTTGAATTTTTTATGTAATAAGCATAAACTAACAATGTATAGGAATTATCAAGGTTTTTGGGAATCGTAATCGGTATCTTTCCGAGAGAACATCCTCCGCCACATTTCCATGCAGTATATGGAGAATATCAAGTCATTGTAGAAATCCAAAGCGGGGTAGTTCATGGTGATTTCCCTAAGCGAGCTTTGAGGCATATTCTCGAGGAGTAATTATTATGATTCCGAAAGTTGTAGAAGCACAATATAAGAAAAATTATATTATACATTTAAGATTCTCAGATGGTGTTGAAGGGGATATTGATTTAGAAAAAGAATTATATGGACAAATATTTGAACCGCTAAAGGACCACGAGTTTTTCAAACAGTTTTAATTCACCCCGAATTCCACACCCTGTGTTGGCCAAACGGTGCCGATTTTGCACCTGAATTTTTGTACGAGAAGGTCAAGGTAACGGTCTAATAACCCGGAATCTTTTAATGAAATCCGTACCCACACTATGGAAAGTTTATCACTCACTTGGTAGCGATGCAATGAAGTCAACAACAAGATTGAGATTTGCTTTTTCTTGCTTTCTTGGTGAGTTTTGCCTCTTTATAAAAACGTTCTATCATAAGAGCAGCTTATAGATGTTTTATCTGCTTCGGGAACTATCGCTCAGGGCAGCGCTGGGCGCATGGCTATCATAAGAGCAGCTTATAGATGTTTTATCTGCTTCTGTATAGATCGAACGAATTCTATCTCTGAAAACAGTCCTTCTAGAAGACTAACGCTAATCAGTCGATTACCGCCATAATGGTTGAGACATCTTCCAAAGAAGCCTACCAGAGGTATACAACGTCTGCAGCTTATATCGTAAGCCATCATCTGAGGGAAAGCTTTCTTTAAGGTAAGAGCAAGGCGAGGCATCCAGGTGTCTGAGAGGGAACGCGATCTTGGAACCTTTATTCATGAGAAAGGGCATGTTTTTCATATAGTTGCACTGGTGGATATAGATAACCAGTTTCTCTAAACGGTGGGGATAGGGTTTACCACGGAGAAGTGGGACCGGGTGGTCAGGAGAGCCTATGAGTTCAAGCAGATTAGCTAGAAAAATGTAGAACTCAAGACAGAGCCTTGCCGCCTTAACCATTACGATGAGCTTATCGGGAAAAGTCATGCTATCCCGAAGATAGGGGGCCTCCGAAAACTTAAGCTTTACGCTATTACGACGCCAAGTTGCGTTATTTTTAAAAAATTTTTTATTTGGTTTAAGGCTATGCTGCGCTGGGCAGTAGATGACGATTTCTCCGTATATCTCTCGAGCATGAAAGATGATCCTAAAACAGTACAGATAACCTATCACCCCACCGTATCCTTGCTTATATATAACGAAGGGGAGAGCCTTAACCGGTCAAATGAGATCGAAATCTCCGGAAAAGCGGTTAAAGTCAAAGACCATAAAGAAAGGGAGCTGGCTCTCTCCAAGCTCAAGGAGGTATCTCCCGTAGCAGGCTATCTTGTAGAGAATGACAATGCAGATATTCTGGAGGTAATCAAAGTAATTCCCGGAACAATCGAGTACCGAAATTTCGGAGAGATTACCAGAGGTGTACCACCCACCTGTGCTTGAGTTTTCCCGGGTTGATGCAGCTCCCGAAACCGGTGATTTAGCTCACATTTTGAGAAAACTTAAAATTTGGTGGATTGAAATACACCCATCCTTTCTGATTGCCACCGTGGTGCTCATTCTGCCGGGAGGACTTATCGGCTGGTCAAAGACGGGAATGATTTAACCCGCTTATCTGATCCTAACACTCTTCGGAGGAGTTCTTCTGCATATGGGGACGAATATGATTAACGATTATTTTGATCATGTAAGCGGAAATGATGAGTTAAACCGCAATTTCGTACGCCCCTTCAGTGGGGGAAGCCGAATGATTCAGCTTGGACTGCTCACCCCTCCGGAGGCACTAACCGCCAGTTTAGTTTGTTTCTTTCTGGGAAGCCTTGTGGGGATTTATCTGGTGTGGACGAGAGGTCCTCTTATTTTGATTCTGGGGATTGTCGGAGTTATCTCCGGATTTTTCTACAGCGCTCCCCCTTTTAAATTTGCCAACCGCGGTATCGGAGAGCTTATAATAGGTTTGAACTTCGGCCTTTTGATGGCTGTTGGAAGCTATTATGTTCAGGTACAAAGTTTTGATGCAGAACTTGTTTTTGTTGCACTTCCTGTTATGTTTCTCATAACTGCTGTTGTATACATAAACGAGTTTCCCGATTACGAGGCGGACAGAGCCGTATCAGAAACTACCATGGTGGTTTTGCTTGGTCGCAGGCGGGCGGTAACCGGCTATGTAGTTATTATGACTTTAGCCTATCTTTCGATTATATTAAGCGTTACAGGCGGCATGATAAGCCCTCATGCATTGCTGGGTCTTATTTCCCTGCCTCTTGCAGTAAAGGCAGTCGACTATCTGCGGCATTATTATGAAAAACCCTTCGATCTTGTTCCTGCAAATGTATCCACGATTATGGCCCATCTAATTACCGGGACACTTCTTATATCAGCATATATAATAGAACGACTTGGCCTTAAAGCGGTAGTAGCCCTTCTGCCCCTTGCAATTGTAACCGTAATGGTCATTGTATGGCTTCATCGTCATATAGAGAACCAGAGGAGAACTTTTGAGGGTATTCGCAAGGCAACGTAAGATTCAAGGCTTGTAAAATCATCTATTTTTAACTACTCTAATCGTTATTGAGAAGCTCTTGTGTAACGGTGAGGGGAAAATAGCGGAGAAAATGCACAAATTGAAAGCACTTGACGGAGAGACTGTAAAAAAAATGCTTTTATCGGCTCATAAATGTCTCGAAGATAATATTTCCGTAATAAATGCACTTAATGTATATCCGGTGCCCGATGGTGATACAGGCACCAATATGCTTCTTACAATTCGTTCGGGATTGAAAGAACTGGAAAAGTTGGAAACAGACAATGCATCCCGGGTGCTTTTAACATTTGAAAGAGGAGCCCTCACAGGTGCCAGGGGAAACAGCGGTGTAATTCTTTATCAAATAATAAGCGGACTTGCCCGGGGTGTATCCAGACTCAAGCATCTCTCTAAGAAGGATCTTGCTGCCTCTCTCTTTAATGCGAGTCAACAGGCATATCTCGGTGTTAGCAAACCGGTTGAAGGCACGATTTTAACTGTAATAAGGGATGTCTCTAAGGCAGCAAGACTGCATGTTGAAAATGAGAATGAAGACTTGAAACTATTCTTTGAGGAGATAGTATCTTCCGCGCAAAGAGCCGTTGAAAATACTACAGCACTCCTTAAAGAACTGGAGGAAGCAGGAGTTGTGGATGCCGGCGGTTACGGGCTGTATACAATTTTTTACGGCTTTCTATTAGCACTGGAAAATGGGAAGCCTCGTATCGAGTACTTTCGACCCGACACAATGCTTAAATCCGAGTATATACAGGGAAGGGAATCTTCCGAAGTTGGAGCTGAAAGGAGATATGGACACTGCACTGAGTTTATCCTCCGTGGTGACGGGCTCAATCGGGATAGGCTCGAGAAAGTATTGAAAGGAAAGGGGACTTCACTCATTCTTGCCGAAAGTGAATCTGCCGTACGGGTTCACATTCATACAGATGATCCTGATTCGGTATTACAGGCGGCGAAGACCATGGGAACACTTTCAGAAGTACACTCATACGATATGGAAAGTCAGTATCGTCGTTACAGGAATGCCTTCATGAGAGGAGCTTGTAAAAGAGATACGGCAATCCTGGCAGTATCTCCTGGAGAGGGGTTTTCAGAGATATTCTTGAGCCTGGGTGCTTCCTCTGTTATCCCTGCATCACAGGTGGTGAACAGGGGTGTGGAAGAGTTGCTAAAAGCAGTAGAGGAGCTTCCCTGCAGAAATGTTATTATTATACCCAGTCAAGGCAACCTTCTTTCCGCTGTAAGGGAGATAGGCTCAATGACGAAGAAAAAGGTTATGGTTGTTCCTGCAGAAACTGTAACTCAGGGCATAGCCGCCGTTGTTGCCTTTAATGATCTGGCAGAAGGAGAAGAGAACTACAAATTGATGTGTGAGGCAATCTCTGAAGTGAGAACTGTCGAAGTTACACGGACTGTACACTCTGAAGGAAAGGTTGAGTATACGGCATCATCAAACGGAACAACCGTTGCAAAAGGTCATACACCTGCCGATACCCTTATAAAGGCTCTTCTCGCCCTGAAAATCGCAGGAGATGAGACGGTTACAATCTATTATGGAGAAGGGCAGAGTGGTGAAGATGCCGAAAACATGCGGGAAGAGCTCTTCAGGCGGTATCCCGACCTGGAGTTGGAGGTTTTACCCGGCGGACAGAGTTTTTGTGAGTTTATCCTTTCGGTCGAACAATAAGAGAGGTATAAGGTGAATGTAAAAATCGTAACCGATAGCGTGGCAGACTTACCCGAGGATATTCTTAAAAAACTGGATATAACAACAATACCCCTCCTGCTTCGATTCGGAGAGGAGGAGTTTCGCGACGGTATTGATATTACCCCCGATGAGTTCTACGAGAAGTTGAAAAACAGTAGTATTTTTCCTACAACTGCCGTACCATCTCCTGCAGTATATTCAGAGGTTTACGACAGGCTTGCAGAGGAGACAGACAGCATTGTTTTTGTTACCCTTTCGGCAAAACTCAGTGGCACTTACGAGGTTGCCAGGCAGGCTGTAAACTTAATGAAGAAGAAATGCAGGGTAGAAGTCATAGATTCGCAGTGGGCTACCATGGCTGAGGGATTTATCGTGATGAAGGCTGCGGCTGCAGCACAGGAGGGGGCAAGTCTTGAGGAGGTCAGGGAGGTTGTAAGGGATAACATCTCAAGGGTTGATTTTCTCTGTACCTTTGATACCCTCGAGTATCTTAAGAGAGGAGGAAGGATAGGAGCTGCAAGGGCATTTTTAGGCTCCATGTTGAAGATAAATCCCCTTATAACTTTAAGGGATGGGGTTGTTATGCCTGCAGGGAAAACCCGCTCAAGGGCAAAGGCGATAGAGCGGATTTTCGATTTCGCAAAGTCCTACTCGAGAATAGAAGAGATCGCCGTTGAAAACACCGCCTGTGCAGAAGAGGCGGAAGCTCTGGTAGAGAGGCTTAAAGATATTGTTCCCGGAAAAGAGATATACACTTCCAGGATGACTCCGGTGATAGGCGCTCATACCGGGCCGGGACTTCTTCTCTGTGTGGTAATGGGAGATAAATAGTTATGGAATATCTATATTTTATTCTATTTTTAATAATCGGTTACCTCTCGGGCTCCATAAATTACGCCATTATCATCACCAGGCTGGTTTCGGGCAAGGATATCCGCAAAATCGGCAACCGTAATCCAGGGGGCGCCAATGTGGGCAGAACGATCGGGAAACTCTGGGGTGCTACAGTAATTATTCTCGATCTTCTTAAGGGATTTATACCCATGTTTCTTGCAAGAGTCTTACTTTTCAGGGGAGAGCTGCTGCCTCTGCATTTTTTAGCCCTCGCTGCAACAGGGATTGCAGCGATTGCAGGCCACTGTGTACCCGTTTTTTATGGATTTAAGGGTGGTAGAGGAGTTGCTACCTCTATAGGAGTTTACCTTTTTTTCGTTCCGGTTGAGCTGTTTGTATCGATGTTGATTGGTTTTGCAATTGTAATGCTCTTCATCAAGAATGTGCGCTACAGGATAGGACGCTGGACACCTATAATATTTGTAACCATCACCCCCTTTCTCACTCTCGCATCAAGCCTTTCTATAGACATACCACTTTTTGCCCATCTTTCAATCGGTGGACATGGCTGGTCAACTATTGTATCGGTGTTTCTGATATCTTTTTCCATACTGTTTATAAACTTTTCTTTTTTTATCGGTACCCTTAAGGAGGCGGGGGGAGGGCCGCCTGTAGATACGTGAACCACTAAACTCCATTCTCAATGGGGTTGTCCACCCGCGGATCCCTGCCCCACATTAAGAGATTCAACCCCGTCAGTAGGTTAGGATCTGGCTTAAGAATCGCTTTGTGCGTTCTTCCTGCGGGTTGCGGAAAAACTCCTCGGGCGTGTTTTGTTCGACTATGTTCCCGTCATCGAAAAAGAATATGCGGTTAGCGACTTCCCTGGCAAAACCCATCTCGTGAGTAACCACGATCATTGTCATCCCGGATCTGGCAAGCTCGACCATTACGTCGAGAACCTCTTTTATCATCTCCGGATCCAGGGCCGAAGTAGGCTCATCGAAAAGCATGATCTTGGGCTGCATGGCCAGGGCGCGGGCTATCGCCACTCTCTGTTGTTGGCCGCCGGAAAGCTGGCCCGGGTACTTATCGGCCTGCTCGGGAATACCTACACGATTAAGCAATTCTCTGGCTATCTTCTCTGCTTTATCTTTGGGCCATTTTCGAACCCAGACAGGAGCAAGGGTGATATTGTCGATAACCTTGAGATGAGGGAATAAGTTGAACTGCTGAAAAACCATCCCGATTTCGCGCTGAATTGCGTGGATATTCCGCAAGTCGTTGGTCAGCTCTATGCCATCCACGATGATGGTACCCCGCTGATGCTCCTCCAGGCGATTAATCGAGCGAATAAAAGTTGACTTCCCACTTCCCGAGGGTCCGCAGATAACCACCACCTCGCCTTTTGTTATTGTAAGATTTACTCCTCTAAGCACGTGAAAGTTGCCAAACCATTTATGTACATCCCGGCAGATGATGATTTCTTCTCCTGTTTCCATTTTATCACTGTTCATGCCTTTCTCGCTTGTAATAGTTTCTTGTTAACGTTCCCCCACACCCAGCGAACGTTCAAGACGTCGGCTGCCCCGGGACATCAGAGAACAGAAGATAAAGAACAACAAAGCCACAAAGAAATAGACTTCCTGGTGCAGACCTATAAATTGCCGTTGACCGGTTACGGCTTTGGCAACGCCCAGCAGGTCTAAAAGGCCTACAATAACCACCAGGGTGGTGTCTTTGAATAAACTGATGAACTGTCCGACAATTGCCGGGATCACCGCTCTCAGAGCCTGAGGAAGCACGATCAGTACCATCATAAGTACGTTTGAAAGTCCCAGAGACCTGGCTGCCTCGTATTGTCCGACAGGTACGGAGGCCAGACCTCCCCGCACATTTTCTGCTGTATAAGCTGCACTGAAAAGGGTTATGCCTGTTAAAGCCCGCATTACCGTGCTGAGCCGGATATGAGGGGGGAGAAACAGTGGCAGCATCAATTGACTCATGAAGAGCACACTTATCAATGGGACACCCCGTATTGTTTCGATATAGATGGTGCAGAGGATCTTGATAACCGGCAGTTTGCTGCGTCGTCCCAGTGCAAGTATTAAACCGAGAGGAAAGGATGCCGTGATTCCCACTATAGCCAGCACCAGAGTAAGCAGAAGTCCGCTCCACACCCGGGAGGATACAAGCGGCAGGAAGAGATTTTGCTCAGAAAATCCTCTTAGAAGAACTCCGATAAGGGGAAAAGAGAGTAACCAGCCCAGAATCAGCCATTGTCTGATTGGTCTGCCCCTGAGCTTTCTGAAAACCCATGTCAGGGCTGTCAGCAGGAGTATCACACCCAGGCTGGCCAGCACCCGCCATGCCTCTGAGGCAGGGTATCGACCGATCATAAATACCTTGATATTGGTGGTAACCACTTCCCAACGGGCAGTATGTAGAGCCCATACAATTATTGCCCGGCCCACAAAGAATAAAAAAGCCAGAGAAACAAATGTAAGCAGGGTATTATACCAGGTACTGAAAAGATTTCTCTTAAGCCACTCCAGCAAACCCACTTCTTCTCGTGGCGGTTTCTCTACCAGCGCTTCTTTGATCATAATTATCGCTCCACTATCTGAATACGCTTGTTAATGATGTTCATTATCAGGGAAATGGTCAGGCTTATGGCCAGATAGCTCCCCATGATCATTAAAAATACCTCCACCACCCTTCCGGACTGGTTAAGCATAGTTTGGCTTACTGCATAGAGATCGAGAAAACCAATGGCAATGGCCAGGCTTGAGTTTTTGGTAAGGTTAAGATACTGGCTGATCAACGGAGGAATGATGACTCTTAAGGCCTGAGGAAGGACAATCAGCCGCAGGATCTGCCTGTTGGTAAATCCCTGAGCTCTGGCGGCTTCGGCCTGTCCTTTGGGTACGGACTGAATACCGGCGCGGACCACCTCGGCTATAAAAGCTGCAGTGTAGATTACCAGACCTGTCAATATAGCGGTAAACTCCGATGAAAGAGTAACCCCACCATCAACTGTGATAACACCTCCGGATCTGGTAACCAGATCCGGAAGATCGAACCTGAGAGGATTTCCTGGAATCAACAACCAGCCCAGAACGGGTACGGCGATCAGGCAGGAGAACACCCAGAGAAGGTTTATGCCCGGACGACCCACTCTCCGGATGGTGCGTCGTCTGATAACAATCAGTACTCCAGCCCACGCTGCCGCCAGTAGAAGAAAAGGCCACCAGAGTCGAAACGATTCTGCAAGTCGAAGCCACGGTATCACAACGCCCCGATTGCTTATATACACCGGCCCTGCCAGCACAATGGCCCGTGAAAGCCTTGGAAGCTTCATGATTACTGCGAAGTAGAGGAAGAACAGTTGTACAAGCAGGGGTGTATTGCGAATGATTTCGATGTATACGGTGGCGATCTTTCTAAGAAGCCAGTTCCGGGATAAACGGGCTATACCTGTTACCAATCCCAGTAATGTAGCCAGGATGATCCCGATGACAGCTACCCTGACAGTATTAACCACACCCACAAGAAAGGCACGTGCGTAAGAATCGGTTGGTTTGAACGGGATTCCTTCGGCCAGATCAAAGCTGGCCTCTTTACTTAAAAAGCTGTAACCGAAGATCAACCCACGCGCACGATAGTTGGAGATCGCCCACAGGAGTATTGCGATTACCACCATCAAGAAAGCAAGCTGAGCCAGGATCCTGAGAACCCTGATATCTCGCCAGAAAGGTACTATAGCGACGGATTTATGAGTCCTCACTTTCCCCACCAGTGGCTCCTTCAAAAATGGACAGCCCGATACAACCCGTGTGGGTGTACCCGGCTGCCTTACATACGCTTTGTTACAGCGGCCTCAGATGAGCTCTTAGCGCCAGGCCATGGGATACAGCAGCCCCCCATCCTTCCACAGACGGTTGGGGCCGCGTGGAATGTTGATCCCCTGTGGACCCAGGTGGCGATCGTAAACTTCTGCATAGTTGCCTACCTGCTTGATGACCTTGACCATGAAATCCGGCGGCAGACCCAGGGACTTACCCGCCTCACCTTCAACACCTAAAAGACGACGGATGGTGGGATCGTTGCTGTTTAGCATTTCATCCACATTTTTAGAGCTGACCCCCTTCTCCTCGGCTTCCATCATACCCCAGACCACCCAGCGCACCACATCGTTCCACTGGTTGTCACCATGGGCGGTTAAAGGGCCAAGGGGTTCTTTGGACATGGTGATGTCAAGAATGACATGATCATCCGGGTTAGCCATGGCTGATCGAAGGGCGGCCAGTTGTGATTTGTCCGAGGTTTCGGCATCGGCCCGGCCCTCTTCATAGGCCGTATTTGTGTCCTGGGTGCTTTCGAACAGAAGCGGAGTGTAATCGATGCCTCTGGACCGGAAGGTATCCGCCAGGTTCATTTCTGTTGTTGTGCCGGTAGTAGTTGCAATGGTGGCTCCCTCCATGTCCTCTATAGTCTTCCAGCCGGTGGCTTTTCGGACCATCATTCCCTGTCCGTCGTAGAAGGTAACCGCAGCCCAATCCAGTTCGTTGACCGTATCACGGGTGAGTGTCCACGTGGTGTTACGGATCAGCACATCGATCTCGCCTGTCTGTAGTGCAGGCAAACGTTCTGCTGCGGTAAGAGGGCGAAACTCGACCTTGCCGGCATCTCCGAATATTGCAGCAGCCAGAGCTCTTCCGAAATCTACATCGAAACCTTCAAACTCTCCTGCGGGGTTTAGGTAGCCGAATCCCGGAAGCTCTGCATTACAACCAACAATAATATTACCCCGGTCTTTGATCAACTGGAGTCGGCTCACTGCCTTTGCAGTCGTCTTTTCCTCGGCTGTGCTCTCTTTTTCGGCTGGAGCACAGGTAGCCAGGATAAAGATAAGCACAAGAAGGGGTGTTAAAAATAGAAACGATTTGTTTTTCATAACGAAACCTCCTTTTGTTGATTATAAATTATAAGAGAAAAAATCAGAGAATGCAACACTGAAAATAGAAAAAAAGCGTGCTTTGTACCTGTAATACATCGGGATATCTGCTGTCGAAATCTTTTGCAGTTAGTATAACCGCAGGTATTCTTCTAAACCGTTATTCTCAGAAGGGAAACCCACTCTCGGCGTCTTCTCCATGGTCGGTTTCTTGCTTCTCCCCTGCAGGTTGCTCAGAATCCGGTGCTCCTTCCCCCTCCGGTACATAATCTCCCCATTCGAAGGTGCTCCGCTCCCGTAGCGGGGTTTCATCACTTTTTTCCAGTCGTCTCATTGTAATCTGCTCGGAGCTTGTGCGTGCCTGCATGTCCGAATATGGTTCTACTGCCCTGCCGTGAATGGCCGAACCTCTTACGATTATGGTCTTTGGTGTAACCGGGCAGGCATACTGACAGAATCCGCATCCTGTACAGTAACGGTTATCCGTTTCAGGAAACTGAAGTCCTTCCCGCAATTCGGTATAGACAGCGTGGGTGG
>QNBH01000123.1 GCA_003645645.1 Spirochaetota bacterium
ATACACTTAGAAGTGGAGAAGACTTTTTATGAGAACTTTCTTTGCACTTCCCGTGCCGGAGGAAGCGAAAAAGCACATAATGGAAACCATAAAACCCTTTAAAGATAAAAATATTGACTTAAAGTGGGTAAAACCTAAGGGAATGCACATAACCCTTATTTTTCTTGGAGAACTTGACCAGAGGCAGGCAGACGAATGTGCCCGCATACTTAGAGAACCGGGACTTAAGTGCAAGCCCTTTTCTGTAAGATATTCCGGGGTGGGCAGCTTTCCTCCCAGAGGCAATCCCAGAGTGATATTTTGCCGTATTAAGGAAGGTGCGGAAGAGTGCAGAGAGGTTTACGAGTATCTGAAAGGCTTCGTCGATTCCTCTATTTATAAAGAAGAGAGGGAGTTCCATCCCCATATCACCCTGGCCCGTGTAAAGGGGAGAGCAGGTGATCTCAATCTTGATGAGATCGGGAACCTTGAGGGAGTTTTTACCGTTGACCGTTGTATACTTTATCAATCGGTTCTTAAACCTCACGGCGCAGAGTACAGAGAAATTGCATCTGTTCGGTTTTAAATGAAAATGACTTGGAATAAAAAAGATATAGATTCTTCGCTGGTACGAGAGATCTCCGCCCGCTTCAACATGGATCTGCTTACCGCTTCGATCCTGGTAAGGCGAGAGATTACATCTCCAAAAGAGATTCAATTTTTTCTGGAGGAAGATATAAGGATTCTCAATAATCCCTTTCTTTTTGTTGAGATGGAAGAGGTGGTTGACCGAATTCAAACCGCCAGAGAAGAGGGGGAGAAGGTATTGATTTTTGGAGATCGAGACGCCGACGGGATCGCCTCGACAGTGCTTTTAAGAGATGCACTCCTCTCCATGGGTATCGATGTTACCTGGAGCCTTCCCCTGGGGGATGAATCCTACGGTCTTTCCATGAAGGCCGTGGATGATTTTGCCTCTATAAACGGCACACTAATTATTACTGTTGACTGTGGCATATCCAATCAGAAAGAAATAACCCATGCAAATGAGAAGGGCATCGATACCATAATAATCGATCATCATAATCCACAGGATACAATTCCGCCTGCTTATGCAATCATCAATCCAAAGATGGAAGATAGTGGGTATCCCTTTAGAGATCTTTCGGGTTGTGCAGTTGTATCCAAGGTTATCTGGGCTTTGCAGTTCTCCGATACAGAGCTGTACAACCGCCCTGTCTGTCTTCTAAATGTACGACCGGGAAACGAGAGCCTCCTTGTGGATGCGGTAAAAATTGTAAATCTTGTTGAAAAGAACCGTATTACAGAAGTGCTTGTTCCCGGCGTGGTAAATCCCAGGCAGACTCGTCTTGTGGATTTCCTTGAGGGCGAGGAGATCTACGTTTACGATTCGGAGCTTCAGGAAAAAATGCTTCGGTTGATTTTTGGCCCTGATGCACAAATAGGTTTGATCGATCTGGCTCCCGAGATATGGAAGGTTTTCCCCTCTCTACAGGGGAAGAGCCTGCTTAAAATGAGAGAGCTAAGTAAGCTCGCCAGATATAGGGATAAACCTACGGAAGAGCTGGATATTCTTATAAATCTATTTACTGCGCTTGTGCTGAAAAAAGAGAAGAGGCTGGTTAAAAATTTCATAAACAATCTGGACCTTGTGGCCATAGCCACACTTGCCGATCTTATGCCCTTGAGAAACGAAAACCGTTTGATGGTTAAGCTGGGTATGAATACAATCGAGAAGACCAGAAGAGAAGGGCTTAAGGAGTTACTGGAGAGGCAGAGCCTTCTGGGCAGGAAACTGAGTACCAATGATATTGCCTGGCAGATATCTCCTCTGATCAATGCAACCGGAAGAATGGGTGTACCCGATAAAGCAGCAGAACTACTCATAACGGAAGAGCGCGCCGATTGCCGGTCTCTGGCAGAACAGATTGTGGGTCTTAATAACGAACGGAAGCGCTTAGGCGATTCAATATGGACCAAGATTCTGCCGGTGGCAAAATCGAGCTACGAGGAGTTTGAAGGAAAGTTTGTACTTGTAGGAGATAGCTCAATAAACCGGGGCATAACCGGTATTCTTGCGGCAAGGCTCTCCAGTTATTTTAATGCCTCTGCAATAGTAGTTGCATTTCTGGAAAATAAGGCTTTCGGTTCTCTTCGAAGCACAGGAAGATTTAAAGTTAAGGAAGTTCTGGAGCAATGTTCCGAGCTTTTTACAGACTACGGTGGTCATGATTTTGCGGCGGGATTTAACATGGATGTGGAAAGATTTCCGGAACTTGAGAGAAGACTTCTCGATATAGTTAAAAAGATGAAGCATGTAGAAGAGGAGGTAGAGAGCGTCGAAATTGATGCAGAACTTCCAATATCATACTTAAATCCGGATCTGATAAAGGTGGTTGAGTTTTTTGAACCATATGGAGAGGGCAATCCACCTCTCCACTTCCTTGTAAGAGGGGTAAAAATTGCAGAAGTAGAGATTATCGGGAAAAAGGAAAAGCAGCATCTGAAACTATTAATAGAAACCGGTAAGTATAAGTGGCCTGCAATTTTCTGGAATGCAGCAGAGCGGGCAGGGAGAGACTTTAATCTGAACGACACTGTGGATATTGTTTTCAGACTCGGGCGTAATTATTTTAACAATACAGAAAGCTTAAGATTAACAATTATGGATGTAAGAAGATGAGGCGGATTCTTTTAATATTTCTTTTTTCCTTTTTTCTTTTTCCTTTTTTACTGTACGGAACACCTGAAATTTATTTCCAGGAAGAAGCAAGGAGAGGAGAGCCTCTTTCAATTATAGGACTATCCAGAACTCCCATCGATGAAATATCCGCTTATCTTTTTACCGCAGAAGGGAAAGAAGTTATCCACAACAGAGGGTTTCAACTGCAAAACGAAGAGGAAATGGATATCCGGGTCATTCTTCTCGGTATACCCATGCATATAGAGGATGAAGAATTATCGGTCAGGGTTGAAGGGTATTCCGGGGGAGATCATTTTTCCATAGATAAAAAGCTCAAACTCTTGGAACGAGATTTTATGGCCGAAAATATACGCCTTGGTGAAGCCATGTCGGAATTACGCCAATCTTCCGATCCGAGAAAATGGGAGGAAGCAAGAGAGCTGTCAGCCTTACTCAAAACTTTCAATGCCGAAAGTATATATTGCACAGAAATTCAGGATTTACCGGTAAAGGATGCACGAATCACATCGGATTTTGGTGACAGGAGAAAATATATATACAGTGACGGCGGGTCTGCACACTCGATTCACACCGGTGTAGATTTGGCAGCTCCCAGGGGTACGTCTGTTTTTGCAGGAGGCAGGGGAAAAGTTGTTTTTACCGGAATGAGAATTCTCACGGGTAACACAGTGGTTATAGAACATCTCCCCGGTGTTTACGGTTTGTACTACCATCTGGATTCAATAGAAGTGGAGAAAGGCCAGTTTGTAGAGAAAGGCGAACCTATCGGTACGGTGGGAGCTACGGGTTTGGTTACAGGAGCACATCTGCACTGGGAGATAAGGGTTGCCGGTATACCCGTTGAACCATGGTGGCTTCTCGAAAAAAATCTTCTTGACAAACAGAAGATAATTGATATTATAAGCTCAACAGATTGATAATGAAGGGAGGTGATTGTATATCGCTCACATTACGGTAGAAGAGGGTGAACCACTTGAGAAGGCGCTTAAAAGGTTTAAAAGAATAGTAGAGAAAGAAGGCATTATCCGCGAATGGAAAAAGAGAGAATACTATGAGAAACCTTCGACCATCAAGAACAAGAAGAAAAAAGCCCTCGAGAGGAAGATTCAGAAGAAGATGCGGAAAATGCAGGCAATCAAAAGCTATTAAAGATGATTGGTTTTAATGCAGAGACTGGAGGCCCTAGGGGCCTCTATTTTATATTTTAACCCACCTCTTAAATTATTGGACTTATAATACAGGAACTGTTTAAAGAAAGGTATAAAAATGAAGGAACCTCTTGCCGAATCATTTAGCTCTTGTGTGTTACTTATAAACCCTACCAGATATCCTAAATATGTAAAAATACTTAAAAAGATCGTTAAGAAAACTAATATTCCGCTTGTCATTGAGAGTAAAAATAAAGAACACTTTATCGAGGCAGTAGAAGACTTCTATAACAGTGAGCTCAAGCACCTGATAGTCTGGGGAGGTGATGGTACCGCTCACCTTGCGATAAATGCCCTCATGAAATCACGGTCAAAGTTCCCGGAAAGAGGGAATAAAGCCATTGGGTTTTTAAGGGGAGGTTCGGGAAACGGCATACAGGATTCTTACGAAGTTCCCATTACAATTCGCAATCAATTGAAGGTTTACGGGGAAAGCCTTAAGAATAATTACACTCAATCTGTTGATCTTTTAAAACTTAGATATGGCGGAGAAGAGATATACGGTCAACTGGTAGGAGTAGGTTTTG
The DNA here is from genome assembly GCA_003645645.1 of Spirochaetota bacterium. Taxonomy (GTDB): domain Bacteria; phylum Spirochaetota; class Spirochaetia; order SPDA01; family B32-G16; genus B32-G16. The sequence goes on from QNBH01000123.1 coordinate 4,440, forward strand.
ATTCGTATGTGCTTAAAAGGAGGGAAATGAGAAAAATAAAGCGTGGGAAAAACAAACACCAAATAAAATCGGGGTTGTTTAATTATATGGTATCTGTGTTAATTACATATCTTAAGGATTATGACAATATATATAAAGATTTTATAGTTGAGCTGTATAATGGTAAGTATGCCTTTAGAGGGACCAGGGTAAACGCCGAGTTTCCTGTTGAGTATTTCAAGAGGGAAGTTCACTGTCCCATGATCGAACTGGGTACAAGGCCCTACTATGGGAAAATGTTTAAAATATGCCCGGACGTGGTGTGTAATGATGGATACATGGATGTGTATCTCTTTAATCTCAGCGATAAATTAAGCATAGTTACAAATCTTCCCTATTTGTGGAACGGATGGCATCACAGGATAAATAAGAAGTTTGCAAAGCGGAAGAAACCCATAATAGAACGTTACGAAGTAAAAAAGGCAAAGATTATCTCCTCAATCCCCTTTTTCTATCATATCGACGGAGAACTCATGGAGGCAGAACAAGATGACAACGACCAGTACTCGATTACCCTGGAAGTAGCCCCTGAAGCCATATCCTTTATCGTACCCGGTACTTTTTACAGAAAGTTTCATCCCTTTGATGGGATTTAAGCATCCTGTATTGAGGGTGTGTTATTTTTCGGACAGGTGGTTGTATGCTCCGAAAGAAGTTAGAAGGGCTTAAGCCCGTCTCTTCACCGATCTTTCGACCGGTGGACCACCACCATAGGTGCTGGCCTTCTTTCGTAGTAAAAACCATCGTAGTTGTGTAAAATATAAACCGCTCTGTGGAGGAAGAATGAAATACAAATGGAGAAATATCATAGAACCTTTTAAAATAAAGACTGTGGAACCGTTGGGTTTTACAACATACGAGGAGAGAGAAAAGATTCTTAAAGAAGCCTTTTACAACCTTTTTAACATAAGGGCAGAACATGTGCTCATAGACCTTCTTACTGACAGCGGCACAAGTGCGATGAGTGTTGCTCAGTGGAGTGCCATAATGTCGGCAGACGAATCCTATGCCGGAGCCAGAAGCTATTACCATTTTGAAAGTACGATAAAAGAGATTACAGGATATGAGGAGATAATTCCGGTACACCAGGGAAGAGCTGCGGAGAGAATTCTCTTTTCGGTAATCGGCGGGAAGGGCAAATACTCGGTATCCAACTCTCATTTTGACACCACCAGGGCAAACGCCGAAGCAAGCGGGATGGTGGCCGTTGACTTTCCGGTAAAGGAGGCCATGGATTTTGAAACGGAGGCGCCCTTCAAGGGAAACATGGATACTTACGAATTCGAAAAGTTTATAAAGGAAAGGGGTGCGGAAAATATATCCATCTGCATTATTACTGCAACCAACAACACACTGGGCGGCCAGCCCGTTTCAATGAAAAACCTCAAAGAGGTATCCCGGCTATGTAAAACATATAAAATACCTCTTTTTATAGACTGTGCAAGGTTTGCCGAAAACGCCTATTTCATAAGGCTCAGGGAGGAGGAATATTCAAAAAAACCGGTTAAAGAGATTGTAAAACAGATGTTCAGTCTTGCCGATGGTGCAATGATGAGTGCGAAAAAAGATGCCTTTGCAAACATAGGCGGATTCCTTGCCATGAAAAACGATGGCTGGGCTCAAACTGCCCGGCAGAATCTAATACTAACAGAAGGATTTAGAACCTACGGTGGGCTTGCCGGAAGGGACCTTGATGCAATAGCGGTGGGATTAAAAGAGGTTATGGATGAGAGATATCTTGAATACAGAATAAAATCTACAGAATATCTCGGGAGGGGACTTAAAAATGCCCGTATACCTATTGTAAATCCTCCCGGCGGACACGGGATATATGTAAATGCGAGGAAGTTTCTCCCTCACATAAATGAGAACAATTTTCCTGCACAGTCTCTTGTTTGCGAACTGTATCTGGCAGGAGGCATAAGAGCAGTTGAGATAGGAATGCTTATGTTTGGTAAGTGGGATGGTAAAGGTAACATACTTCCCGGTGAAATGGAGCTCGTAAGGCTTGCCATACCCAGAAGGGTTTACACCCAGAGCCATGTGGACTATGTAATAGAGGTTTTCTCTGAAATAGAGAAAAACAGAGGCAATATAAAGGGGCTCGAAGTCATAGAAGCTCCTCCTGTATTGACTCATTTTACAGCAAAACTCAAGCCACTTGATTGAGAGAGACTTATGGCTGACCGGTCTTTTTAAATCATTAAAATGCAATCTATATTTACATTTATTATTTTTTTGCTTGACATTTTTTTTAATTGTTCTTATTATTTCTATATACAATAGGATAGGAGTCTTTAATTTGAAAAAAGTTACTTTACTTACAATAATTTTGCTTCTATCAGGTGGTGCAATTTTTGCTGAATCCACTTCTGGTTCTATTGTTTTACAGGGTTCGGTACCCCAAATTTTAGAGGTTACGGTAACATCAACGGGTGATGCGAGCAGTCTCGATCTTTCTGCAACCGTTACAACCCCCCTGAAGGTGGGTACTGTGGTCGAGAAGAGTAACAAAAAAGCGGGATATACTGTTACACTCGAATCTGCAAATGCAGTCTCAACCGGTGTTAATAGTGCCTACTTCAAGAGCACCGATCCCTCAAATACAGATACCCTTGATTACACCATTTACTATGGCGGTAGCGAAGTTACACTATCGGGTGGCTCTGCTGTAGTATCAGATGTATCTACCAAAACAGATGCAGGCGGCAGCTCCAAAGACGTAGAGATTACCTACGACGGTGCCTCTGCATTCATGTATGAAGATAACTATGAAGATACGCTTACCTTTACCATAGCAGCCAAATAGGCAAACTATAACAAAAAGGATAAATGGCAAAATATTTTCTTCTCTGGACGGTGTTCCTCTTTGCAGGAATTGCTTCGCTCGGGTTTTGTTTCTCCTTTCAGCCCTTGAGTGCAGACTTTTCTCCTGCCGGAAGAGGTTCCATACAGACTTTTAGAATAGCAAATGATTCGGATAAGCCCGTAGCGGTGAAGATTACAATGACCACCAGAGAGGTGGACATAGATGGCAGGGAGACAAATCGGGATGCCGGTGATCTTTTCCTTGTATTTCCCCCTCAAATTGTGGTTAATCCCGGCAGTCACCAGGCTGTACGTGTTCAGTGGAAGGGGCCTGATGCAGTAGAGACGGAAATGGCTTTTAGAATCATTGCAGAGCAGTTGCCCGTGGATTTTGACAGGCGTGAGCTGAGTGGCGGAAGCATAAATATCATGCTCAGATACAAGGGGGCGGTATATATCGTTCCTGAAAATCCCAAACCCCGAATTGTAGTAGAGAATGTGGAGGCGGTAAAGACCGAAGGGGGTGATAAGAAGCTCGAAATTACGGTAGAAAATGAGGGTAATGCCCATGTGATTCTTCAGGATCTTTCGGTGCTGTTAACAGAAGAAGCAGGGGATAAAGGCGGCACACAGATTATTTTAAAGGATGAGCAACTTCAGGGAATGAACGGAGAAAATATTCTTGCACGATCGAGGCGCAGATTCATTCTTCCATGGCCTTCCGAGCTTGGAGAAGGAGACATACGGGCCGAACTTAACTTTACCCCGGTACGATGAGAAATACCGTTGCGTTTTTTCCTTTTTTTTGCAGTTTTGATAATAATATTCAGCCTCGAGTCTTCCCATGCCCAGGAAGAGGGAAGAGAGAAAGTGCCTCTGCAGTTGCTTATAGATAACAGGTCTGCCGGTACAGTATCTACCCTGATTTCTTTAACAGAGCCTGACTCAATATTAGTTAATAAGGAAGAGCTTTTTGCCGTTCTCGATGATAAACTTGATGAAAAGGTGATGGAAAGCCTGCAGAATGTAAGTGCAGGATACGGTTGGATAGATTTGTCTCTTCTGAGGGAAGCAGGAATTGAGGCAGTGTATAAAAGCGAAGATCTTGCAGTTTCTCTTGCAATTCCCCTGGACCTGCGGCAGGTAGAAAGAGTTTCAATTCAAAGGCAGAGTATTCCGGACAGCAGTAAGATCATCCAGCCTGCCCCCTTTAGTGCTTACCTCAATCTAAGGACTCAACTGGATATTCTCATGCAGGAGCCTCAATTTCTCTTTCCCTATAACCTGTCTGCAGATTCTGCATTCAATCTCTACGGCTGGGTTCTCGAAGCAGGCCTTATTCATGGGTTTGATGGGTTTCCCGATACATTTTTTATAAACCCCTCCGTTATAAGAGTGGTAAAAGATTTTCCAAAAATCGAGTCTCGGTTGTATACAGGAGACCTCTCTTATGGTCTCAGAGGATTTCAGAGTTATCAGAAACTCCAGGGTATTGGTATTACCAGATTGTGGGATATTTCACAGAAACCGCTCTATTCTTCTACCGGAGAAACCGAATTGGTTATTTACAATCCATCCCGTGTGGAAGTATATCTGAATGATCAAAAGATAAGGACCCTCCATTTATCTCCCGGCCGTTATTCGGTGCAGGACTTCATGATAAAAAGCGGTGTTAACAAGGTAAAGCTGGTTATAATAGACAGTTTTGGCAACACCGAAGAGAAGGAATATAGTGTACCCTTCGACTCTCATCTGGTTCCGCGTGGGGAGTCCGCCTTCTCCTACGCTCTTGGTATTCCTCAGTATAAACTCGATATACCTCGATTTACGGGATTTCACTCTTACGGATTTACCGACTATTTAACAGCAGGAATAAACGCCCAAATAACTTTAGATCAACAGATGGTCGGACTAAATGCCGTTCTTGCCACACCTCTGGGTACTTTAGGCGGTGATATTGCATTCAGTCAGATTGGGGAGGTAGGTTTTGATTTTGCAGCTCGTCTGCAGTACCGTTACCAGAACCTCACAAATAGATGGATTCCGATCTTTTCACTTTTATGGACATACATGGGAGAACGCTTTGGCGCATTGGGAAATATCTCTCCGTCCAACCTGTACTCCCACGAGGTTCGCGGAACGGTAAGTTTCCAGTTACCTCTTAAAACCAACTTCACCATCTCCCCATTCTATAGAAAAGGAGGAGAACCAAAAAAAGATATTTTCGGATTCTCCCTTGCAGGGGGGAAACCCTTCTCAAAAGATACATCTTTGAGGTTTTCTTTTGATTTCGATTTTCCTGCAGGAGAACCTCTCCAATGGAGAGGTCGGGTATCACTTTCCTTAAGTTTATCTTCTATTCGTACATACACCTCTGTGAGTCACGATATTCAAACAGGGCGCACCGGTATATCTGCCAGCAGTAGATCGGAGACACAGCGCAGGGGTCTTAATGTATCTGCAGGAGTGCAGGGATGGCCGGCGGAAGACCTGTGGGATAATACTTGCTATGCCTCTTTCGATTACCCCGGATACAGAGTCAATGCGGGTGTGGCGGATACCATAACAGTTACAGAAAATGGAGAGAGAGGGGTATCAAACCGACTTACCGTGCGGGCAGCTACAGCTCTGGTGTTTGCAGAAAAGTATTTAGGTATTTCATCTCCCGTGGGGGATAGTTTTGCCATAATAGTGCCGACAGGAAAGCTCAAGGAGTGGACACTGGGAGTAAATCCGATCGCAGGGAGTTATCTGGCTGTATCGGATTTTTTAAGATCTCCCATACTTTCGGGCTTACAATCGTATTCTTACGAAAACATTGCAGTGGAATCTCCCGATCTTCCCGTCGAGTATGACATTGGTTCGTCATTTTATACTTTATACCCTTCATACAGAAGCGGTACTGTAATCGAAGTTGGTATAGAGACTACTGTGTATATACAGGGAAGACTCATCTCTGAGAAAGGTGAGCCCATCGACCTTAAGACAGGAGAAGTGGTATCATTGCAGGAAGGAGGGCCATCATCAATATTTTTTACAGACCGGGAAGGCAATTTTTACCTTTATGGGCTTAACCCTGGTGATTACAGGCTCTATCTTAATATTGATCCCGATGTAAATTATACTTTTACAATAGAAGAAGGCACCGAAGGGCTTATAGATCTCGGCGAGATTACGTTACCGCTTCAAAAATGGTGAGAGAGGTTACGATAATGAAGAGAAGTATAGCTGTTTTATGGGTATTTACACTTCTATTTATTGTACAGACTACCGCAGGTGCGGCTGTAACCTTAAGAATACAGAGCATAAACAAAAAAATTACCCTGACTTACGGTATTGATAGTGCTGTAGAGATTACCGAGACAATAACGGTGAAGCATCGCGGAGATGCAACCCCCTTTTTCATAACATTTTCTGCAGGCCAGTCCGGAAGTTTTGAATCGAGAGAGCTTTCTGCAACAGGATCGAGTGATTCGTTCAATTATCAGTTGTACGACAATATGGTAAATAAGAATATCCTTAAAGACTTAACCGGCGCTACAACCGATAGTGATGTTCTTGCTGGTTTTTTCCCGATGAGCAGTGGGTGGCAATCGCTCACTGTATCTTATGTTTTTTATATGCCTGCCAATCAGTTTGTTGGCGCCGGGAAGTACGGTGACAGTGTTGAGGTTAAACTCTACGAGAGTACTCTCTCTTCCGCAGTAGTACACGATAACGAGACTGTAAGCTTTGAGGCGCAGATGGATACCATAGCCGAGGTATCACTTGTGAATACCGGAATGCCCTTTAACCCATTGCAGACAGAATTGCTTTTCGATTTTGGGATTCTCGAAGCAGGCGAGTCCTTCTCCGGAGATATAATGGTAAGGGCAAGCGCCCTTTTTACCCTTTCGTTGCAGTCAGGTAACCGTGGAGTGATGGCAAACACCGATCGTTCCGACAGCAGTATAGTACCCTATGAGTTTATCTTTAACGGCTCCTCCGTTGATCTTACCGGAAACCGGCCCATTGATGTGCTTATCGGTGCAGGCCCTTCCGATGTAAACGGATTGCGATACCCCTTCTCTGTTATTATACAACCCTATGGCATGGCTACAGAAGGAACCTACGAAGACACAATCACTGTAACAGTATCCACCCGCTAAGAAAACGGGGTCAGGTCTTGAACTTTGACATTTATTAAAGGGCTGTGAAGGCAGATGTAGAATCCCTCTTATAAGTTGAAAAAATTCTTGAAATGTCCCATATTTTTTTCTTAGACTTGTAAGAAAGGTAGGAAGAGTAAGCGGGACAAACACAGCTATAGTAAATAGAAATTTGTTCCGCCCTCAAACAACTGTCTTCATTATACTTTATAT
>QNBH01000124.1 GCA_003645645.1 Spirochaetota bacterium
GATATATCCTGAAAAACTCGCTCTTGAAAGAGAAAGAGACTTCCTGCCCGAAACGAAGATTGTGAACTTCGCCCTGTGTGTTGGGATGAATGGCGGTAAGAAACCCGTCTGCGTATTCGATTTTATACTCTGTAGTTGCTCCGAGAAAGCTGCTTATTTCGATTTTACCCTTAAACTGCCCCGGTTCAGGACTAACTTCAATTGCTTCCGGTTTGATTGCAAGCATTACCTCTTCGCCCACTTTAAAAGATCTCTTACTGCTTGCTTCGGGTATCTTGATTTCTGATCCCAGCATGGTTACATTGTAAAATCCGGAGTCTATACCTACTATTCTCCCATCGAAGAAATTTGCGTTTCCTATAAAGTCTGATATGAACGGATTGGCGGGATTATTGTATATCTCTTCCGGTGTACCCTTCTGTATAATTTTACCATTTTTCATTATGACAATAGTATCACTTATGCTTAAGGCTTCACTCTGGTCGTGAGTCACATAAAGTGCCGTTATTCCCAGCATCTGCTGGACCCGCTTGATTTCTGTTCTGGTTTGAATACGCAGTTTTGCATCGAGATTCGAGAGAGGTTCATCGAATAAGATGATTTCCGGTTTAAGCACAAGCGCCCTGGCAAGGGCGACCCTCTGTTGTTGCCCTCCCGACAGCTCGCCTGGATAGCGGTCCTCCAGTCCCACCAGATTTACCATCTGGGCGGCCATGGCTACATCATTCCGGATGGCCTCTCCAGGTAATTTTCTTATTCTCAACCCGTAGGCTATGTTTTCGAAGATTGTAAGGTGGGGGAAAAGGGCATAGCTCTGAAATACCATCGGCATATTACGGTTGAAAGCGGGAACGTTGTTTATATTCTTTCCATTAAGAATAATGTCCCCCGAGGTCTGGTTTTCGAATCCTGCGATCAATCTCAAGGTGGTTGTTTTCCCGCATCCCGAAGGGCCAAGAAGAGTTAAAAACTCTCCCTTTTTTATTGTAAGGGAAATATTATCAACAGCCCTGACTACCTTTCCCCTTCCGTCATGAAAATCCTTTACAAGGTTCTTTAATACCAGATAATCGTTCTCTTCCATTGCCCGTTTCCTTCTACTTTGTTGTTCCGAAAATCTGCTCCCGTCCTAAACCGGTTAGCTTCATGATAAGAAATATAAAAAACATGATTATTACGATTAAAACAAAAGACATAACCGAGGCTACACCGAGACGCATTATCTCGGTCTGTGCTAAAATTAAAACAGTCATGTGGTTCCAACGTGCAGAGACCAGAAATATAATTGCGCTGATGGCAGTCATACTTCGAACAAAGGCGAATGTAGCCCCTGAAAAGAATGCGGGGCGTATAAGGGGTAGAGTAATCTTTCTAAAGGTGGTATTACTGGTAGCACCTAAATTGATCGAGGACTCTTCTATTTCAGCGGATATCTGTTTAAGTGCCGCTATCCCACCTTCAACCCCTATGGGTAGATTTCTAAAAACATAACAGGTAATAAGGATGAAAGCGGTCCCTGAAAGCTCAAATGGGGCCTTGTTAAAGGCAAGTATGTAGCTAATGCCGACAGCGGTACCGGGAATCGCATAGTTTAGCATGGAGAGGAACTCCATAAGATGTTTTCCCGGAAAACTCTTTCGTTCTGCAATATATGCAATGGTCAGCCCGAAAAATGCGGTGATCGGTGTGCTGATTATGGCCAGAAGCAGGGTATTCTTTAATGTGGTCAGTCCAACATCCCAGCTATAATAGAAATGGTCGAGGGTAAGAGTCCAATTTATCCCCCAGAGCTTGATAAAGCTCCCTGCAATAATTGTCAGATAGAACATCAACACAAATGCCGACATCAAACCACAAAAAACGGTAAGGGTAAATCTTACAGCCGGTGTAGCCGTAACAGTTCCTCTACGACCGGATTTTCCGGTTACAGTAACATAGCTTTTCTTTCTTATTATCCGCTTTTGCAGAAAGAATACGAATACTGTAGGAACCAGAAGGAGGATTGCCAGAGCGGTGCCTCTGGGCAGATTCCCCATACCGGTAAACTCCAGGTATGCCTGAACGGAGAGTACATCAAACTCTCCTCCGATAATAATCGGGTTACCAAAATCGGTAATACTCGTTACAAACACCAAAAGCCAGGATGCAAAAATACCGGGGACGGCCAGGGGTAATGTAACGGTGCGGAAAACCCTCCCCCTCCTGGCGCCAAGATTCATCGCACTTGTTTCCAGATCCGGATCGATTCCCTGAAGTATTCCCGAGAGTGTCATGTATGCTATTGGAAACATGCCGATGGTTTGGACTATTACAAGACCCTTTAGCCCGTATATGTCGGCCATATCCATACCAAGGAGTTTTGCTGTAATCAAACCATTACGACCGAAGAGTAAAATTACCGATAAAGCAAACATAAAGGGAGGCGAGATGATCGGAAGCAAGGCCATCGCCTGAAAAAATGGTCTCCCACCGATCCTTGCTCTGGTAAGTGCAAAGGCAAATACAAAGCCGATTATAGTGGCCAGGGTGGCTACTATAGTACCAAGCACTACACTGTTACGAATTGCTCGCAGATAACGTATCCGGGAGAAGACCTGCCTGTACACCTCGTCTGTAAACACACCGTCGGGTGCAAAACTCATCCGCATGGCTGTAAATAACGGATAGAGAATAAAGAGACAAAGTAGAGAAAATATGATCAGCACACCGGCCATCAGGGCCGGTTCTCTGGTAAGTTGATAGAATCTGTTCCGGAACGGACGAAATGTCAGAGTTGTGCTCATACGTTTTGTATTCCCCTTGATAATTCCTAATATAGAGGTCGAGGAGGCTTAAAATCGAAGGGAAAGCCTCTTCGACCCTGTTGTACTGCAGAATAAACCTATTTCTTAGGTTCTGTTTTCGCTTCTCCTCCTACTACCTCATTCCATTTATCGACTAGACGAGCCTTGTTGGCTGCAGCCCATTCATCTTGCTGAACGATCGTTTTTACTTCACTGATCGGCACCGCGCCTTTGGGAAGCGGTACATCCACAAAGGGCACAACAAAGGCGGTAGTGTATATTTTTGCAGCAGTCTCGCTAAATGCCCAGTCATACAGTTTTTTCGCATATTCCAGCTCACCCTTTGGTCCGTTTTTTATAAGACTGACCGAGGCAATTTCATACCCTGTGCCTTCGGAAGGAAAGGTTATTTTTAACGGATAACCTTCATTAACGAGTTTCACACCATCATGGGCATATCCGATTGCAATGGTAGTCTCTCCGATTGCAGCATTTTTCCCAGGAGCCGACCCGCTGCGGGTATACTGATTGATGTTTGCATCGAGCCTCTTCATATACTCGAAAGCCTTCTCTTCCCCGTACAATACGATCATTGTAGCAAGCACATTGTAGGCAGTACCCGATGATCCGGGGTTTGCCATCTGTATATGCCCTCGATATTTGGGATCCGTAAGTTCCTCCCAGGACGTGGGTGCTGTAAGGCCAAACTTTTCCAGACTCTGAATATTGCTTTCAAAACATAAAGGTCCCGCATAAATACCTGTCCAATACCGATCTGGATCTCTGAAGTTCTCGGGTATCCTTGAAGCCGCAGGTGAATCGTACTGCATGGTGAGACCCTTGTTTTTTGCCTCAATGTGGCCGAGCCCTACACCTCCATACCATATACTTGCCTGCGGGTTCTCCTTCTCGGCTTCCATTCTTGCAACACATTCACCGGTTGAAAGCCTCACCCAGTCTACCTGGATACCTGTTTCCTCTGTAAAGGCTTTGAAGACCTTTCGAGCCAGTTCCTCGTCCAGAGTGGTATAGGCCGTTATCTTTCCGGCCTTCTCCTGGCTGCCCCCTGCAAAAGTAAAAACAGAAAGGACAAACAGAAGTGCCAAGGCAATACCAAACATTCTTTTTAACATAGCTATCCTCCTGAATTTAAAAGATGATAATAGTATTGTATCTCCGGTACCGGCAGGGCACAAGAAACAATTCGGTTACAATGTGGTTACAAAACGGTAACTTCAGGAAGAAATCTGTACCCTCGACCCCACTGGCTTACAATCATCCTGGGTTGATTGGGATTCTCTTCGATTTTCATGCGGAGTCGTCGGATATTAACTTTTATCAATTCCCGAGCCCCCTCCCATTCATCTGCATTCCACACTTCGTGTAAGATTTCATCCCAGGATACAACCGCTCCCCGACGGCGCATCAGGAGGACGAGCAACAGGTATTCGTTAGGAGTAAGCCTTACAGGTTTTCCCCTGCATTTTACCTGCTCTGATTCCAGATCCACCTCCACATGTGAACTGATCATTTTCTTTGGCATCGATTTAGCTGATTCTCTTTCAATCAGTTTTGCAATGCGTAATATCAACTCTCGATGGTTAAAGGGCTTTTTTACATAATCGACAGCACCGATTTCTAAACCGGCTATCACGTATTCGTCATCATCATAACTGCTCAGCATAAGAATGGGAATTCCCTTTTTTTGAAGCCGCTTGCACACGGTAAAACCATCAATACCCGGTAGCGCAAGATCGATAACAGCAACATCAAAATCTCGATGCCTGCAGATTTCAATCGCCTTTTCTCCGGTTTCCGCTGTTTCAACTTCATAACCTTCATCGGAGAGGAGAAAATCCAGTAGTTTGAGAATATGCGGTTCGTCATCAACGACCAGGATTCGTTTTGCCCTATCCTTCATTGTAGTCTTCCTTTCTTTCTACAGGAAGAGTAAAAGATACAGTAGTGCCCAATCCCTTTACAGATCCGAAATAAATACGGCCGTTGTGCTTCTCTACAACCCTCTTCACAATAGACAGTCCCAATCCCGCACCGTTAAGATTTGCAGCCGAATATAAATCTCCCTGGAAAAACTCATCAAACACTTTTAGTCTCTCTTTGGTCTTTATCCCTTCGCCGTTATCGCTTACAGAGACAACTATTCCCTGTTCATTCTCATTTACAGAAATATTGATTTTCCCCTGAGGGTGTAAATGTTTTATGGAGTTGTGTACCAGGTTTACAAGTACCTGATAGATCCAGTTTTCATCTGCGAGGGGACGGGAAATGATCTGGGGAAAGGAGTAACTCAAGTGCAGTTGGTTCTCCTCTGTTACAGGCTTCATGTGTAGAACCACTTTTTTTATCACTCTGCGAATATCGATCGGAGATAATTGAACGGAGAACCAGTTACTTTCAACCTTAATGCTGGCCAGAATAGTTTCGGAGAGAGATACAAGCCTTCGAATGTTGCTGTCTACCGAGGAAAGAAACTTCTGCTGCTGCGGAGTAAGGGGGCCTGTTCGCCCTTCCATCATGATGTCGATAGTAGATTGAATGACAGTAAGAGGTGTTCGTATCTCATGCGTCAGGGTGGAGAGAATGGCGTCTTTTGCAGCCAGGCTCTTTTTTAAAGGAACCCTTTTTTCTTCTTCTCTTTTTTGTATCAGCAAAGTAATAGAGGCAGTTCCTGCTCCTGCTAAAGCCGAGAGGGGTAAAAAGGAAAAATGGAAAATATTATCTATCGAAAATTTAATGAGAGGAAGCATGAGAGCCTCCGCAGATAGAGCAGGAAGAAGGGGTACGAAAAGTGATAGCCTTCGTAACCACTCACTTTTTTTCGGTACAAGAGAAACCATTCTCGCTGACTGTATGGGAATGAAAAAAAGAAGGGCGAATTGCTCCGTAACAACCGTAAAAAAATAAACCGTACACATCTCGAAGCAGGTTGTCCACCATCCGTACATGAATGACCAGTTACACCTGTTTGTTATGATCAGAATAATAATAATAAACAGGAATAAAAAACCGGCTGCTAAAGCCGCTGTTTTTGTAGCTGTAATGAGGCTGTCTGAAAAATACCAGATAAAAACAGCAACAGAAACCGCAAGTATGAGTATCCGTCGTCGCCAACGGTCAAACTCTTTCATAACTTAATTGTACATGGTAATCATAGGTGGTCAATAACCAATATCATTATGTGGGTGTAATAAATACTGCAAAGATTGTGGTTAAGTGATAAAATAATAGAATAAGGTAAGGGTAGTCATTTATGCGCTTTCGGAAAGATAAAGAAAGAGAAATCAGTAGAGTCTTTAGATCAACAGATGAAGCAAGAATCACCTATAACAGGATGAGCAGGTTTTATGATGTTCTAGCAGGAGCAGGTGAGAAAAGGCTGGTACAGGTGGGTGTGCAGAAACTAAATGTGAGTGAGGGGGAGATAGTCTTAGAAATCGGTTTTGGCACGGGAAACTGTATTGTAGATTTTGCCCGTTCTGTAGGCTCTTCCGGGAAAGTATTCGGAATAGATATCTCGGAGGGAATGAAATCCAGGGCCGAACAAAAAGTTAAGAAGGCAAGCTTAACTGAAAGAGTAGAACTAACCTGCGGAGATGCTCTTAGTTTACCTTATAAAGCAGAGTTTTTCGATGCGGTTTTTTCAAGTTTTACCCTTGAACTTTTCGATACACCGGAAATCCCTCAAGTGTTACTGGAGTGTAACCGGGTACTTTCTGAGAATGGTCGTATATGTATAGTCTCCATGTCCAGAAAAGGGAAAATTGGTTTAATGGTAAATGTGTATGAATGGCTGCATAGAAAATTCCCGAGGAGTGTAGATTGCCGTCCGATTTATGTCGAGGATGCAGTGAGAGATGCCGGTTTTACAATAATGGATACAACAGCAGCGACTATGTGGGGTTTGCCCGCAGAAATTGTTTTAGCCGGAAAGCAAGTATAATCAAAAGGTGTAGAATAAGGGAAGGCGGTGTGATAACCTCCTTAAAAAATTATTCTAAACAATTGACAACACCATAATGGTGTAGTACGTTCTAAAATAATGCGATACACATTCTTTTCAAAGGATTCATGAAGGAGATTGGGATTGAAACTGGTTCTTGATACCAATATATATTGCGATTTCGCGTAAGGTATCCCCACCATTGTCGATATTAAACCGGAATTTGGCGTAGAAATTTACTTACCTGCAGTTCCGATGGTGTTTCAAACTGGCGTATCGATCCCTCCCCCACACTCCTCCCGGATCCAGCGAACTATCCCGAAGAAATATGGGGGATCGAAGATCCACGGGTTACCAGAATCGAGGAACTTGACTTATATGCTGTAGTCTACACTGCCTATTCTAGAGGCGGTCCTCTTGTTGCTCTTGCAACCACAAAAGCTTTCAAGATTTTTGATCGCAAGGGAGCAGTGATGCCTCCTGAAGACAAAAATGCGGCTCTCTTTCCAATTAAGTTCGATGGCAGATGGGCCATGCTACACCGTCCTGTTTCGGTCTTTCCTGGTGTAGGAGCCCACATCTGGATTTCGTTCAGTCCGGATATGAAGCACTGGGGAGACCATCAGATTATCATCCGTCCACGCAAAGGCGGATGGTGGGATGCCAACAAGGTGGGGCTTTCACCGCCTCCTCTGCTAACAGAAGCGGGCTGGTTAATACTCTGTCATGGAGTACGCACTACGGCGAGTGGCTGTATTTATCGACTTGGTCTGGCACTCCTGGACAGTGAACAACCTACACGTGTTCTTGCCCGTTCCGATGAATGGCTCTTTTCACCTGAAAAAGAATACGAAGTCTTTGGTGATGTGAATAAGGTGGTCTTCCCATGCGGTTGGGTATTAGAAGGCGACCAGGTCCGCCTTTACTATGGCGGTACCGATAAATGCATAGCCTTGGCTACGGCTAGTGTATCAAAACTCTTATCCTGGCTCGAAAAACACAACTCTAAAGACATCCCGTAGTTCACTACCACGTTGATTTATAATTTAAAACCACTTTCTCATCCACCACCACTTAAAAGAGAACCTTTCCTATATGCCAGAATCTTCTTGGGCCTTTCAAGTTTTACTACTATGTTTTCAAGAAGACGGGATGCCGATTCACACTCGATGCTTATCAAGAGGTTTTTAAGCTCAGGGGAGTACGGTTTTTACAAATTTTTCATTTTCAATTACCCACCAAAAACAGGCACAACGGCAAGTAAAACCCCTGCAGCAACGGCAGACCCGATCACACCGGCTACATTGGGACCCATCGCGTGCATTAGGAGGTAGTTCTGCGGATTGGCCTCTTTCCCTACTTTATTGGCTACCCTCGCCGCCATGGGCACTGCCGAAACGCCGGCAGCTCCTATTAGCGGGTTGATTGGATGTCTTAAGAAAAGGTTCATTAGCTTGGCCAGAAGAATACCTGTAGCCGTTCCGATTGCAAAGGCCAGAAGCCCAAGCATAAGAATGCCGACTGTTCTAATCGTGAGAAACTGCCCGGCAGACAGTTTCGAGCCAACGGCAAGACCGAGCAGAATAGTAACGATATTTATCATCTCATTTTGAGCCGCCCTGGCAAGTCTTTCCATTACCCCGCATTCTTTTATGAGGTTCCCGAACATCAGCGCTCCTATCAGCGGAGTAGCAGTTGGAAGGAGAATAATACATATACCCAGAACGGCCAGCGGAAAAATTATTCTTTCTGTTTTAGAGACAGAGCGTAACTGTTCCATTTTTATTTCACGTTCCGTCTTGTTTGTTAAAAGCCTCATTATGGGAGGCTGGACAATGGGAACCATTGCCATGTAGGAGTAGGCTGCAACGGCAATAGCGCCCAGTAGATGGGGAGATAATTTCGATGACAAAAAAATTGCCGTGGGACCGTCTGCTCCGCCTATAATTCCGATGGAGGCGGCATCGGCAAGGTTAAAATCAAACCCAAGAAAGCCGAGATATTTACTCAGTGCCAGTGATCCTACCAGTGTTGTAAATATTCCGAATTGTGCGGCTGCACCCAGTAAAGCCGTTTTAGGATTGGCAATAAGAGGGCCGAAGTCTGTTAATGCTCCCACACCCATAAAAACAAGAAGCGGGAAAATGCCGGTCTCTATTCCGAACCCGTATATCTGCCCTATAAAACCGCCTAGTTCGGTTACGATTTCTGTACCTACAATACGGTTAAGGGTTGTTGAGGCAAGCTCAACTACAGGGACGTTGGCAAGAATTCCACCAAAACCTATAGGAACCAGCAGTAGAGGCTCGAATTGTTTTTTTATACCGAGGTAAATAAGCAGGAGTCCGATAAAAATCATCACTGCCTGACCCAAGCTGAAATTGGCAGCTCCGGTGGAAAACCAGAAAGTCTGCAGTGCCTCGAAAATATTCATCTCTCCCTCTCCTCTCATGTGGATATCACAGCGAGAATATCGCCGGTTTTAATTTGAGCATTTGTTTTTACAGGAATAGATTCGATAACACCGGATACCGGAGCCTGGATATCGGATTCCATTTTCATGGACTCTACCACCATTATCACATCATCCCGGTTTACGCGTGTTCCAGGTTCGGCAAGGATTTTCACCACTGTACCGGGAAGTGGTGATATAACTTCTTCCCTTCCATGTTTCACGGTGGGAGCTTTATCGGATGTAACGGCGGCAGCCGATCTCCCCGCTACTCCCCGGCTGTCAGCAGGTTTGGTTCCCTCCCCTTCCGAAACACTTACACGATACCTGGTTCCATCAACAACGGTGTATCCATCCTCCAATTCCACACGATAGGAGCGGTCATCAACTGTTACTATAAACGACGATGGTATACTTTCTCTTACAGCGGCGGGTTTCTCTTCTTTCTTTTCAGGTGATTTTTTCCTTACTCCGATTTGCCCATTCCCCTTGAGAAAGACAATACCTTTTTCCTTACAGGTTGCTACGATAAAAATATTTTCATCATTGATTGGCAGCTTCTCCTCTGCAAGAAGTTGCCTGGCAGCTTCTACACCTTTATTCGGATCCCTGTTGTTTATTTCCAAAGGAGATTCTGTTGTGGGTTCCAGCTTAAGTTGTTCCTGAGCAAGTTTTATAACCTCGGGGTCGGGTTCTACGGGTGTTTTGCCAAAGTAGCCGAGAACCATTTTCCCGTATCCTTCTGCAATTTTTTTCCAGGGACCGATAAGAACATTGTTGAAAGCCTGCTGAAAATAGAACTGAGAGACAGGGGTAACCGATGTTCCGAAACCACCCCTTCCCACAACTTCGCCCATGGCTTCGGATATCTCACCGTACTTATCCAGGATACCACTGTCCCTCATCATCTGCGTGTTAGCCGTAAGAGCACCTCCAGGCATTGGTGAGAAGGGAATAAGCGGCTCTACTGATTTTGCCTCTGGCGGTACAAAGTAGTCTTCCATGCACTCTTTAAATACCCTTTCAGCCTCAATTACTTTCTTAATGTCAATATCCACTGCAAACTCAGTTCCTCTTAAAGCGTGCCACAGTGTAATTATATCGGGCTGACTGGTTCCACCGGAGACCGGAGCCAGGGAACAATCCACCTGGTCTACACCTGCTTCCATGGCGGCCATGTAACAGGAGATACTTATACCTGCTGTCTCGTGAGTATGAAAGACAATTCTTGCATCCTTTCCGAGCAATGCCCTTGCCTGTTTGATAGTCTCATAGACTGTTGCAGGGGTGGCAGTCCCGGATGCGTCTTTAAAACAGATTGAATCGTAAGGTATATCTGCATCGAGTATTTTTTTCAATACACCGATGTAGAACTCCGGTGTATGGGCACCCTTTGCGCCGGGAGGCAGTCCCATTAAGGTAACACACACCTCGTGCTTAAGTCCTTCTTCATAGATGCACCGGCCGCTGTAGTTAAGATTGTTAACATCATTAAGGGCATCGAAGTTTCTAATGGTAGTTATCCCGTGTTTCTTAAAAAGCCGGGCGTGAAGCCTTATGATATCTGCCGGCTGAGAATCCAATCCCACCACATTTATCCCTCTTGCAAGCGTCTGGAGATTTGCATTTGGACCAGCAGCCTCCCTGAAGGCATCCATCATATCGAATGCATCCTCGTTACAATAAAAGTAGAGTGATTGAAACCTGGCTCCTCCACCTGCTTCGAAATGATACATGCCTGCATCCACAGCAGCCTCTACTGCGGGAAGAAAGTCCCTGGTAAAAACCCTTGCGCCGTAAACGGACTGGAAACCGTCTCTGAATGCAGTTATCATAAAATCAATTTGTCTCTTCATAGGTCGTATCCTCATTTATAGAAGTTTTTCTGTAAGCAAAAGTGGCGGTGATGGCGGCAATTATTGCGGCTTCGGTAGTTTCTTCTGCTGTTGTATCTATCTGTAGCTTTACCGATTGTCCCTCTTCTGGTTTGATCTCTGCTACATCAATACCAAATCTTTTTATAATTAGATAGATTGAAAACAAAACCAGTACGAGCAAGGCGAGAAAGGCAAATACAATCGTCATACCTAATAACGTTAAAACCAGTCCCTGCGTTAACATATTAAACTCCTGTTAGGTAATTCAACAGAAAACAGACGATGGAAACAAAAAGGTACTCTTATTCATTATTTCCAACTTATTAGCGTTTATTTTCCTTATATTGAAC
>QNBH01000125.1 GCA_003645645.1 Spirochaetota bacterium
ATTAAGAGCATTGCCCATAAGTTTTATGCGCACCGAAGTACAACCGCGGCCGCAGGCTTCAGAGAGATACCTGTCAAACAACACTCGCGACAGCCCTAGCCCCTTGTACTCATCGGACACATAAATCTGAAATATTCTGGTCAATCCGGAAATCTCCCCATCATTCACACCCCAGATGAATCCGGCTATCTCGCCTCCTGGAGTAAGAGCCAGAAAGACTAAAGAGTCCTCAGAATGGGGATTTGGTAATTTTTCTCTCCTCTTTTCATACATCCCTTGAATGTCTCTTTCGTCATATCCATCGAGCATTTCAAAGAAAGCCTTCCTGTCCCACAGGAGTACCGTATCAAGCTCTTCTCCCCTGCCCTGCCTTATTTCAAAATCGCTTAAGATAAGCTCTTCGGTCTCTTCCCCCTCCTCTTCCGGTTCAGGACTTACTTTCTTAAGCCCCCATGCTTCGCAATAGCTGTTGTACCACTCCAGTACCAGTTTCTTAAGCTCTCTCTCTTTGAAGGAGAACCACAATCTCTCAATATCCATCCTCTGTTTGATTACATTTTTAAAGTTTCTGAATACGCCTCTACCGGTGGATAGAGCCCGTCGTAATTCTTCTCTCATCAGTGGATTCTTAAGACCTGCTACAAATCTCTCCATCAATTGAAAGCCCATGGTTGAGTTCCACTCGGGAAGGGGAAGATAGCGCTCCTCATCCGTCTCGGCATCCGGTTCGATTTCGGTGGCAGGTACCAGTTCGAAGGTGTGAGTATCAAAAACCATCTCTTCCGATTGGTTTTCCATCCCGAAAATGATCAGGTCTATGATTTCCGGAGTTATTTTAAACTTCATGATTTGTATAACTCTCCAGGTACCTTTTCTATATCAACTTTCCAGGTTTTACCGCTCTTCCTGTCGCGAAACTCCACCTTGCCTTCTTTAATCAACCTTCCCGATACCACAATCCTTAAAGGAATGCCTATAAGATCGGCATCCTTGAACTTGACTCCGGGAGACTCATTTCTGTCGTCGTAGAGAATTTGATCGGGATGCTCGTTATGAATCGCTTCTAGAACCTGTTTTACCGCCAGAGATTTCCCGATACCCATTAAAAAGGCTCTGTATGGGGCGATCCCGGATGGCCAGATAATTCCTCTTCGATCGGAGTTTGCCTCAACTATAGAGGCCATCAATCTGCCCATTCCAATTCCATAAGTGCCCATGCTCGGATATACATGACGATCCTTATCATCCAGAAAGGATAGCTCCATTGCTCTGGAATAATACTCCCCCAGTTTTATGGCCGTACCCAGCTCAACAGCATTAACTTCACGCAATTTTCCTCCGCACTGGATACATCTATTATGCTCTACCCTTATAAGTGTGATATCGCCGATCGCCTCTGTTTCAAAATCACGGCCAAAATTAACATTGAGAAAGTGGGCTCCCTTTTCATTGGCGCCGAAAACCAGGTTGGGAGAATTGGCAACAGTATCGTCTAAAACAACATCCATCTTTGAGTTCATTCCGATAGGTGAGAGGTAACCCGGAAGAAGATCGTTAGCCCTTATCTCCTCTTCGGTAGCAAGACGGATAACAGGTGTTTTTATAAATCTAGAAAGCTTCTCCTTGTTTACCTCGTAATCGCCTCTTATCACAGCCATGACAAAACCATTTTGAGTCTTATACACAATGGATTTTGTAAGTCTTGATTTGGGTAGGTCCAGGAAAGCTGAAAGCTTCTCGATTGTAGTGCAATCGGGTGTTTTCACTTGTGCCATTGGAAGAGGGGTGGCAAGAGGATGATCTTTTATCCCAACGGCTACCTCACGATTTGCCTGGTAACCGCAATTATCACATCTTACGATAATATCGTCTCCGAAATCGGCCTCCATTAAAAACTCGTATGCCTTCTCACCACCTATATACCCCACACCTGCCTCTGCTACAAAAACATCAACTCCACATCTTTCAAAAATCCTCTTAAAGGCTGTAAACATCCTCGGGAAAAAATTGTTTAGATCGCAGGCAGAACGGTGAAAGGAGTAAGCATCGTACATGGTAAACTCTCTGGTTCTTATAAGCCCACCTCGCACCTTCTCTTCATCGCGGAACTTGATCTGAAATTGATAGAGAAGTACGGGTAGATCTCTGTAAGAATTGAGACTTAAATGGGAGAGAGAGACCATTGCCTCTTCATGAGTAGGAGATAGAACAAGGCTTCTTCCCGTCCGGTCTTTGAACCTGATAATATCCTTTCCTATTAGCTCAAGCCTTCCTGTTTTTTTCCATATTTCTGAGGGATTTACTACGGGAACCTGAACTTCCTGGCCACCGAGTTTATCCATCTCTTCTTTGATAATAGTTTTGAGGTTTTCGAGAACCCGTAATCCCAGTGGTAAAAAAGAAAACAGTCCCTGCCCGAGGGGGCGGATATACCCGCCCTTAAACAGAAGGGCATGATTCTTTGTTTTAATTTCTTGGGGACTTTCGCGAAGTGTTTTCCCCAACAATCTGGAATATTGCATGTTTTAAATATATTATACCAGAAAGAGGGGAGTTCTAAAAGAGGGGGGTTATAAAAAGGGGGGTAGACCTGAGGGCATGATAGCACTGGTTGCGGCTATGCCACGCTGGGAAATTGTCAAATTTCAAGAGCCTCTACCCCACCTGGTTCTATTGACAACATTGCTTAATCCGTTACATAGTTCTTAAAAAAAGGAGAGAGAAGATGAGTGTAATAGAGTTTATAGAAGCTAGAGAAATTCTCGATTCCAGGGGTAATCCTACCGTTGAGGTTGATATAGTGCTTGAAGACGGCTCGATGGGGCGTGCCGCAGTACCTTCGGGTGCATCGACAGGAGAACATGAAGCGGTAGAGCTTCGGGACGGAGATAAAAAGAGATTCAAGGGCAAGGGTGTTCTTAAAGCAGTAGACAATGTTAACAACATAATTGCACCGGAGATTGTCGGCCTTGATGCTCTGGATCAGGTTGATGTGGATCGCACCATGATAGAACTTGACGGTACAGAAAATAAATCCAAACTCGGAGCAAACGCAATTCTGGGTGTATCCATGGCTACAGCCAGGGCGGCCGCAGACTTTCTATCCTTACCCCTGTTCAAATACCTCGGCAGTTTTCACGCATCTTTACTCCCCGTACCCATGGCCAACATCTTAAACGGTGGTGCTCATGCAGATAACTCTGTTGATTTTCAGGAGTTTATGGTAATGCCTGTAGGAGCGGATTCCTGCCGTGAAGGCATAAGGATGATTGCAGAGATCTTCCATACACTTAAAGGTATTTTAAAGGATAAAGGTTACAGCACCTCCGTTGGTGATGAGGGGGGGTTTGCTCCCAACCTCAAATCCAACGAGGAAGCCTGTGAGCTCATCCTCCAGAGTATAGATAAAGCAGGTTACAAAGCAGGAGATGAGATTTATCTTGCTCTAGATCCTGCGGCTTCTGAGTTCTTCGATAGTAAGAAAGGCAGGTACGTATTTAAAAAATCCGACGGGAGGGAGCTTGCCCCGGAAGAAATGGTCGATTACTGGGCCGGTTGGGTGGAGAAGTACCCCATAATTTCTCTGGAAGACGGGATGGCGGAGGATGACTGGGACGGCTGGAAATTACTTTCCGAAAAGCTTCGTAAAAAGGTACAGCTTGTAGGGGATGACCTTTTTGTAACAAACACAAGGCGCCTTTCAGAAGGTATAAAGAAGGGCATAGCAAACTCAATTCTTATAAAGGTAAACCAGATAGGAACCCTCACGGAAACCTTCGAAGCGGTAGAGATGGCTAAAAAGGCGGGATACACCGCAGTTGTATCTCACAGGAGCGGAGAGACGGAGGATGCCTTTATTGCCGATCTTGTGGTAGCCCTGGAAACAGGACAAATAAAAACAGGCTCGATTTCCCGTTCGGACAGGCTTGCCAAGTACAATCAGCTCATGAGAATCGAGGATATGCTGGAAGGAATTGCCAAATATGCAGGTAAGGACGCCTTTTATGCTATGTAAGGTCGAGATTTAGTTTTTTTACCTAAATTTTTAAACACAAAAAAACAAAATCTACCTTTAGTTGCGATCGTAGATTGCGGTATGGGGTCAGGTCTTGAAATAGTCAAAATTCAAAACCTGACCCCATTTAAAAACGGATAGAGAAATCAGTGAACTCACCCTTGAAGGGAAGTTTTCTTTTTTCAACTTTTATTACATAAGCACCTGGGGGGCCCTGTTCCAGCCATTTTTCTAAGAGCTTAAGGTTTTCTTTATCTCCCTCACACATGACAGAGACGCTCCCATCCATTTCGTTTCTGACCCAGCCTTTAATACCGTAACGTCGTGCCGTCAGGCGGACCGAATATCGGAAACCTACCCCCTGTACTCTACCGTGTACCCTGGCGTAGAAAGCCTCTTTGTTGCTATTTTGCCGACTCTGCTGATTCATCTTCCGGTGCCTCCGTCTTCCCCAACTCCGAAGCTATTACAGCTTCCAGGTCGGAATAGTCGAAAGGTTTGTAAATCACCTTAAAAGGTACGGAAAACTCCGGTTTAAGAAAACCGCTGGTTACAAGAATCTTTTTATCGCTTAAAAACCTTTGCAGGAAACGGACCCAGTAATCCCCCCCCAGAATATTCATTCTGTAATCGGTAATTATCATATCAACAGGATTGTCGAGAATCTGTTTGATAGCCCCCACTCCGTCGGAGGCTACCAGAACATTGTACCCCTTTTTCTTGAGGTAATCACGTAATGTTAATCTAATGGAGTCTTCGTCTTCGACGATTAAGATCCATTTACTCCGGGTTTTGCTCTTTTCCATGATAGTTATTCGATTTCTCTACTATAAATGAAATCAATTCTTCCAGATCTACAGGTTTTGCAAAGAACGCATCTGCTCCCTCTGAAAGAATTTTATCATGTGCCGAAGGGTCGTCAAGGCCGGTTACCGCTATTACCATTGGATTACCAAGACTGTAGTCTTCTTTTATCTGCCTGCACAGTTTATAGCCATCCACCCCTGGAAGATCGATGTCCAGAATCACTACGGCAGGCTTAATCTTTAGCATCATCTTTCCTGCCTCAAACCCATCGAAAGCCTGATAGATCTTGCCTTCGGGAAGCTTCCTGGAAAAATAATCCTTTACTATGTTGTTAAACTCCCTATCATCGTCAATAATCAGTACCCCCTCGCTGACATCCGCCCATTTAACTATATCTGAAAGTTCTTCGGGTACTTTCATATTACGAGACACGAGGAAATCCACCAGGTCTTCCGCATAGATTCTGTACTGTCCGCCAGGAGTTGTAAACGCCTTTAGATGACCGCCCTTTATCCAGTTTATGGCGGTTTGATTAACCACACCACAGATATTAGCAGCTTCCAGTGCGGAAAAAATACGCACTCTTTTACTCTTTTTACCCATTATTTTCCCTTTTTTAGCTTTAGAAAAATAGATGTAAAACTCTAAATTATTATAGTAAATCGATCCAAAATATCAATGAAAAAATCTGCTCTTCCAGAAAAACTTTTATGAGAGACAACGAAAAACCTCTTCCTGATAGAGCTCTTTTCATTTTCGCCTTATCATAGCCGGTTCTGCCGGAAACCTGTTTTATGGCCTTCTCCAGAGCCATCATCTCCGCTTCGGCGGTTAAAACCTCCTTTATAGTATCTTCGGCAATCTCTCTCTTAACTCCCTTTTTAAGTAAACCGAAATAAAGGGCTCTCCTCCCTTCAGGATGGTTTCTCAAACGGACGGAGAGCCATTCTCTTGCAAATCTCCCGTCATCTATATACCCATAATACTTTAGCTTTTTTGTAACATTGTCTATGGCTTTCACGGAATATCCTCTATTTAACAGCTTCTTTCTGAGCTCTGTTTCCGAGTGTTCTCTCCTTGAGAGCAGTGTTAAAGCCCTGTTACAGGCGCTTTCTTCTTCAGAAAGTTTGAGCAGTAAGCCGAGTCTTTCTACAGGAAAACTACAGCCTTTTTCCAGCCCTTCGGTTCGAACTATTTTTGGAGATAAAAAAAAGGAGGAACCATCAGAGAGTACAATTTCTGTCTTTTTTCCTCGTATTCCTCCTTTTTTTATTTCCGTAATAGTGATACTACCGTTTTGAGAACTGGAAGCTTCTCCTCGCTCCTCGTTTTCCATATTTTTTACGTTCTACCATGCGTGGGTCTCTGGTTAAGAAACCGTTTGCCTTCAATGAGGGGGCACTGTCTGGATCATACTTTGCAAGCGATCTGGCCAGCGCATGTCTGCAGGCTCCTGCCTGCCCTGACAGGCCTCCACCCTTTACATTAATATAGATATCGTATTTATCTGCACTATCTGTAACCTCTAAAGGCTGCCTGACCATAAAAAAGTGTGCCTGATTGGTAAAGTACTTCTCTGCATTTTTATTGTTAACTATAATTTTACCACTCCCCACGCGTATTTGAGCGCGTGCCACGGAGGTTTTTCGTCTTCCTGTAGCCCGTGTAAGAATCTCTGCCATATTTACCCCTTGCTAAATTTCTATCGGTTCTGGTTTTTGAGCCTGATGGGGGTGCTCACCACCCGCATAGACTTTTATATTCTTAAACAATTTTCTGCCCAGCCTCCCCTTCGGAAGCATCCCCCTTACCGCATGTTCCATGGGAAAGGTTGGTTTTCTTTTTATTACATGCTGGAAGCTCTCCATGCGGAGACCGCCGGGGTATTGAGAATGGCGATAATAGATTTTATCGGTTCTCTTCCTTCCGGTTACATTTACCTTCTCCGCATTTATTATAATTACATAATCTCCCAGTTCCTGATGGGGAGAAAACTCCGGCTTATGCTTCCCCCTTACAAGATCGACAGCCTTGACTGCAACTCTCCCAAGGTTTTTCCCTGCCGCATCGATTATGTACCATTTACGGGTTATATTTTCCGGTTTAACAAAGATAGTCTTCATACTGTTTTTACCTTCTCCAGAGTAATCCATCCAAATTAGAATAGATTATCATATTTTCATAATCTTCTTATTATGTCAAGTTTATGTGGTTTCCTCTGACTTTTTCTCCTCTTCTTTTTCTTCTTCTTTTTTCTCTTCTTCCATTTCCTGCTCTTCTTTTTTAGCCTCTATTTTATCTTTTATGTCTGCAATGCCAATAAATACTGCAATAACACCCACAAAAAGAGCTCCCAACGGTATGCCCCCTTTTAATACGAGTAACACCTCCTCCCACCATCTAAGCCCCCATCCCTTTATTGGAAGTACAGAATATACGGCAAAGATAACAAATAAAAGACCTACAAGTAATGCTGTCATAAATTGCCTCCGTTTTAAGTTTCCTTTTTATGTAAGATAGCTATTTTTTTATTTTCGTCAAGTTAATTCTTATCTTCTTTGCTCTTTTCTTCCCTCTTTAATTTGCTCGCATAGATGTTGTATCGAACTCTACTTCTTAAAATCATAATGACAAAACCTGTGGTAAAAAATATGGTCGGGAAATTGGCCAGTGCCAGAGGAATCAAAGGTATATCGTATTTCAGGTAGCCTTCCCAATTAATTATTCCGAAGATCTGCAATGTATTGTACATAATCTCCCCGTATTGAACAATTACTCCCATTACAATAAACACCCAGGCGGAATCCCTCGTTTGCGACCATAGCACTATCGCCAGAAAAGCGGCGATTGCGCCGAAAAAAAGTCTGCTTAGAATCATCACCATCTCGCCAATTTCTATACCCACTGGAGCCTCCCTATCTTTTTTATATATTTTACCTCTCCCTGTGTAAATCTGGCAGGAACAATGCTTGGTTTCGAATAAAAGGGAGAGATTAGAATTCCCTCTTCTAAAAAACGGTTGAAAAAGTTAAGATACTCCTCCTCTCTGCACATGGGTATAAGGTACGGTCCCTTTCGCTTCCAGAGTTCGCACTCAAAGAATTTAAAGATCTCCTCTGAATAGAGGCTTTTGTATACCCTTTTAAGTTCAAAGAGGCTTTTAATGACCGCCGAGAGGATAAAACCTGAAACGGTATCCGATTCGGGAACATCCTCTTTGCAGGGTTTAAGGAAACAGACCGGTTGGGGAGCAAGCTCACCGGGAAAGGGAATAAGTGGGAGAAGAACTTCCGGCGTATGGGATACAGCACCTTCTTCCCCTTCGAGAAAGGGTCTCCAGAGTGCAGCTCTTACCTTCTTAACTCCAGCCCTCTCTCTCCCTTGAGAAGCGGGATCATAGAGGAAGCCCTCAGTTGCTCCTCCCAGATAAGAGGAAACTGCCTTTACTGCGCTGAGGAAACTCCTATATACCCTGAACTCACCGTATTCCGGAAAAAATAGAGAAAGAGCTTTGTAGAGTCTTGTTTGGTATATAGAGGGATAATCGGCGATCAATCCCTTAGATATACTGTTTTTTATTACTGTGGTTATCCGGTTTGGAGTGTGTCCGAGAATGGCTCTCCCCCCGGACAGATAGCAATCAAGGTACCGCCGTCCTTTAAAATCGTAGAGATGATACTCTCGAGCCCGTCTTATCAGAGGGATATTACCTGCCAATACTTCTATCCCACCCTTTCCAGACCGGAAAATCTGGGAATGAAACGCCCGGTATAACCCGATTCGAACCTTACAAGCACGCTCGTTTCACTGCCGTTGTACCATCTTTTACACACCACACCCTGCCCATATTCATCGTGGTACACGTTGGTACCCGGAAGGAAGCCGTCTTCCTCATCGCCGTAATAATCGGCATCCCATTCTTCCTCTTCAAGGTATTCCTGGGGAATCTCGGCAAGGAATCGCGACGGCTTAAAGAGATGTGTCTTTCCCCACAATCTTCGCATCCTGCAGGTTGTGAGGTAGAGCTCCCGCTTTGCTCTTGTTATGCTTACATAAAAAATCCTCCGTTCTTCTTCGAGACTTTCCTCATCCGTTTCACTGCCAAATCCCGGAAAAAGGCCTTCTTCCAATCCGGTAATAATCACCCTCTCAAACTCGAGGCCCTTTGTGTTGTGCATTGTAATGAGGGTAACCCGCGGAGATGAGTCGCTTCCTCCCTCCTCCCGGGATGCACGAGAGCGGTCCAGCTCTGCATCATCCAGAAATTGGGCAAGCCCTTCCATACCTCCGGGATACTCTGCGGCAGCGTTTACCAGCTCTTCTAAGTTTTTCACCTTCTGTGTTCCTGCCACCTCGTCCTGTTCAAGGTGATATTCCAGCAAACCGGAGTTAACAATCAACCTGTGGATACTCACACCAAGTGGTTCCGATTCAAGGTTTAAGCGAAACTCCTCTATCAGAGAGAGGAACTTCTCCACTCCCGACTGCGCCTTTCCTGAAAGCTCTCCGGAAACTTCTTTTGAAGCTCTTAATAAATCGCCTCCTGTTTTATTTGCATACCTAAGAATTTCCCCTATACTTGCCTTTCCGATACCTCTGGAAGGTTTGTTTATGATCCTTCTAAAGGCGATTTCATCCCTGGGATTGAAAATCAGGTTGAGCAAAGAGAGGGTATCCTTTACCTCCTCCCTCTCGTAAAATGTAATTGTGCCCACAATGCGGTAGGGAATATTTTGCCTGCTGAAAAAAATCTCGAACTCCCTCGATTGTGCATTTGTCCTGTAGAGTATTGCCGTCTCCGAGAATCTGCCATCGGATAGGAGTCTTGCGCAGTATTCAACTTCACTTTTGTAATCGGGCAGCCATGCCAGAACAGGCTTTCTGCCTCCCGGAAGAGTTGTAAACAGAGTTTTCCCGAGTCTTCCTCTGTTTCTGTTAACTACCGAAGAGGCTACCTCGAGAATGTTTTTTGTAGACCTGTAGTTCTGCTCCAGTCGAATAATTTCCGTACCCGGAAATTGCTCCGGAAACTTCAAAATGTTCTTTACCTCCGCTCCCCTGAATCTATAGATAGACTGATCATCATCTCCAACAACACATATATACCGTTCCGGAGAGAAGAGCTGTTTGAGCAACTCAAACTGGGCTACATTTGAATCCTGATATTCATCCACAAGTATTACCTGAAAACGCTGATGGATCCTTGTTCGTACTTCCGAGTTTTCCTTTAAAAGCCTTACGGTACGAAGAATAAGATCGCCGAAATCTACATTTCCCATTTTCTCAAGCGCCCTCTGATAGGAGGCGTAAATACTTCGAAACTTCTCCTCCCGGCTCACGCGAGAAAGATCATCATCCGGCTCAAGGGCGTAATTCTTCGCCTTTGCTATTAAACGGGCATAGTGTTTGAGTTCTCTCCTCGAAAAATTACCAAACACGCTTTTAAGAAGAGCTTCCGAGTCTTCGTCATTATAGATTGTGAAGCGGGGATTCATTTCAAGGAGGTGAGTATTGCGACGCAAAAGCCAGGCACCGAAAGAGTGGAAAGTTCGAATCATCAACCCCGATGCTTGTGGTACAATCGAGGCAACCCTCTGAAGCATCTCTCCAGCCGCCTTATTGGTAAAGGTAACGGCTAGAATAGAGGCAGGCTCCATCCTTTTTTGATCGATCAGATAAGTTATCTTTGTAGTTATCACTCTGGTCTTCCCCGATCCTGCGCCTGCAAGGATCAGAAGGGGTGCACCTTCGTGCAGTACTGCCTCGAGCTGTTTATCGTTTAAGTCTCTCAAATAAGGGGGTAAAAAAGTATCCATTTTGTTCTAATTCAAGATTTCCCTCAACCGCCGAAAAATTGACAGAGCATACAATATATTGTGATTAGTTAATATAAAACGCACAATATACTGAATAATAATGGCCAAAATCGAAGTTGCGGGACAGCCACAATTTGTTTCCACATTGACGACAGAAGTATAATATATAACAGAGGAACTGTTTTGTAAACAACTACCACAGTCGGTGGCTTAAGATAACTCCGACATGCTTGCGCTTCCGGAACTGACAGATAGAGTATTCCAGATTCTTCCCCATCCGGGCAAGCTTCTCTATCTGATGAAAGTGGAGAAGTATCCACAGAAGTCATGGCTCCTCTTCACAGGAACCCGGTGACAGAACACTCCGGTTCAACTTTACCCCTCGTTCCTCTCTTTCACGATCTGGTGAGAGGACTGAGTTAACCTGGAACAAGGTCTGTGTTGGTTACCTGTTTTAACGACCTGGCATCTGCGGCGGGCGAATTAAATGAAAGGCTTAAGGGGAAAAGCAGGATAGCAAGCATGAGTGTCCGAAGCAGAACGTGCAGAATATTTCCCATCGACCGGAGGGTAAGCCGTACGCCGGGGATAGTCGAGCGTCACGGAATAAGTCTAAAAAAAATAATTAAGAACTTTAAAGACAGGGGGGTTCTTTGAGCGATATTCTAATATTCTGGATTAAAAAAGAGGACTGTAATTGTCAACTAATATTTTTAGGCATTCGTAATAATTCCCTGCAATTTTTGAGATTACCCTTGAAT
>QNBH01000126.1 GCA_003645645.1 Spirochaetota bacterium
AGCTTATGCGGGTAATGAACTTCCGTGATGTAAAAACTTTCGATGGGAGGAAGATCCCTTCCGTAATGGAGCTTATTCCCATGAATAAAGAAGGGCACAGTACAACCCTTCGGTATATCGAGGCAAAGTTCAACCTTCCTGTTGAAGATTCTGTTTTCAGCCTGCGGAATCTCAGGAGTTTTCGCGAATAAGGAGGCGATAATGATGACCTTGAGGTTGGCTTTCAGGAATCTGTTAAGACAGAAAAGGCGCACAATATTTACCGGATTAAGTATGCTGGTCGGTTTCGTAATGGGATGTTTCTTTATCGGGTGGGCCGACGGTGCCTACAACCACATTATCGATAGTTTTACCCGGCAGAGGCTGGGCCATATCCAGATCCACAAGCAGGGCTATCTGGGGAAACCTTCTCTGTACAAAACAATCGACAATCCGGAGCGTGTCGGGAAGATACTTGATACAGTTGGTCACATCGATTCATGGGCACCCAGGCTGTTCTCTGCAGGTCTAGTATCCGCAGGAGAGAAAAGCGCCGGTGTTCAGGTGATAGGTATTGATACGGAAAGAGAGGAGCGAACAACGAACATTTCCAACAAAATAGTAGAAGGCAATTATTTCGATAACAGAATACGGGGGGTAATCCTGGGTAAGGATCTGGCTCGAAATCTTCATGCAGGGGTAAGGGATTCCGTGGTTATTCTCTCCCAGGCTGCGGATGGCTCGATTGCCAATGCCAGGTATCCTGTTACAGGTTTGATAGATACGGGCGACCCCGGATTGAACAGAAGCGCCTTCTATCTCCCACTTGAATACGCCCAGGAGCTATTTGTTCTTGAGGGCAAGGTTCATGAAATTGCAGTCAATGCTGCCAATCTCAATTATATTGAGAAGGTAGCAAAGGAGCTTAAATCCCGACTTTCCGGTACAGGGCTTCATGTAGCAGACTGGAAGGAGTTTGCCCATGAGTTTTACGTGGCAATGAGTGCTGACAAGGGAGGCATGTACGTGATGCTGGTAATAGTTGTAATCATTGTGGCCATCACCGTACTTAACACCATTCTCATGAGTGTACTGGAAAGGCAGAAGGAATACGGTGTGCTTAAGGCAATAGGGACACGACCCGGAAGCCTCGTCAGGATGGTCCTGATAGAGACCGCTCTGCTGGCTGGTGCCTGTATCTTGCTGGGCTCGGTTATTGGTTATTTCATGAACCTCTACTTTGCGGAGTATGGGCTTAAGCTGGCCAACCCAATCGAATGGGGAGGCGTTCAAATAAAATATATGAAAGGTGAGGTTAATTTTAAAAGTTTTTACCTCCCTACCATTACCGTGCTGGTGACAGCTTTGCTGGTGTGTTTTTTCCCGGCTTTACGAGCCGCCCGAACAGAACCTGCAAAAACAATGCGAACATTCTGAAGTCCAGGAGGAGGCGATCATGCCCCGGCTGGGCGTATAAAAGCATGGTAAAATTAAATTTCCGGGGAGAAGAACAATGGAATATTACCTGAAACTTGCGTGGAGAAACATTTTTAGAAACCGGCGCAGGACTTTCCTGACAGGGCTTATCATCGCAATTGGTCTGGCCATGATAATGTTCATGGATGGGATGATTGTGGGAATGAAGAATAACATTATCTCTTCGGGAACCTCCTCCTTTCTGGGAGATGCACAGATTCACCGTGTGGGCTTCAATGAGTCCCAGGATACAGCACTTACCATCAACAGGCTGGAAGAATTAAAAGAAGCCCTCCTTAAGGATGAAAGTATATCTGTTTTAACGGAGAGAGTTTTAAGCTTCGCAACCCTTTCTTCCCCGGCGGATATAAACTCGATCGTGATATGCGGAGTGGATCCCCGCAAGGAGAAGTTCCTTTCCAAAATGGACGAGGGACTGATCGAAGGCTCCTACGTGAGTAAAGAGGGAGATATAATGATAGGAGATAAGCTTGCAGAGAGGCTCGAAGTGGAAAGCGGGGACAGAGTGATACTTACCCTGTCGGAAGCGGGTTCTGGAGAGCTTATTCAGGAGATGTTTCGTGTATCAGGAATCTACCGGATACACATTGAAGAGATGGACGCTTCCATGGCCTTTATTGTTTTATCGCAGGCACAGAAACTCCTGGGTATTGAGAACGAAATTCATGAAATCGCTGTGCAGTTTAAAGATTTTAAATACGCAATCGAAAATGAAAAAACGTTTGAACAAAAATATTCTGAATACGGAAACATTGCAGAGACCTGGCCGTCGTTGATCCCCCAGTTGAAGTACATTATCGACATGACCGATATCAGCATAGGACTGCTAGTATTACTTGTATTTGCAGTTATTGTATTTGGGATCATCAATACACTGTTTATGTCTCTTTACGAACGTACATTTGAGTTCGGAGTGCTCAGAGCTGTAGGAACCAGACCCGGAGGTTTAAGAAAGCTGATCGTATTCGAAGCAGGCTCCCTTGCAGTATATTCAATAATTATCGGAATTGTAATTGGAACCGCTCTAAATCTTTTCGGTTCACTGGTAGGAATGGACCTTACCGGTGTGGAGCTGGCCGGCACTACATTTACATCCAGGATTTATACGGCTTTCAAGGCGAGACAGTATATCCTGCACCCTCTGCTAATTTTCGCTTTCACCGTGCTGGTGAGTTTTTACCCGGCCAATCATGCCGCAAAAATGTCTATTACCGATGCACTCAGAAAGACCATGTAGCCGGAATTGAGGCGAATCTTTCGGGCCGGACAAACCTCGAAAGCCAAACTCAATAAGGCAAAGTAAACGTATTTAAAACGATTGAAGGACGGAGGAAATCAATGGAACAGTGCAGCAATCAGGTTATTGTTGCAAAAAATGTGAAAAAGAACTACCAGCAGGATAGCATCGTGGTTGAAGCAGTACGCGGTGTAAACTTAACCATTGAGAAGGGAGAGTTTACCGCAATCGTGGGTCCTTCGGGTTCGGGAAAAACCACTCTGCTGAATGTTCTTACCGGATTGGACACTCCTACGGAAGGAGAGGTGTGGCTTAACGGTCGCCTTCTCTCCGAAATGAGTCAGAGAGAACTCTGTGATTTCCGCAGGGACAATGTGGGATTTGTCTTTCAGGCCTATAATCTTATTCCTGTGCTTACTGTTGAAGAGAATATCGAATATGTAATGATGCTGCAGGGAGTATCTAAAAATGAAAGGCACAGACGGGTGGTGGATATTTTAAAACAAATGGGGCTTGAGGGCTACCACAATCGCTTTCCCACACAACTCTCCGGAGGTCAGCAGCAGAGAGTGGCTATCGCCAGGGCGATGGTAACAAAACCTGCCCTGATTCTAGCGGATGAGCCTACCGCCAATCTTGACTCAAAAACCAGCAGGGCTTTGCTGGATATAATGCGAAAACTGAACGAAGAGACAAACATGACCTTTGTCTTTTCCACTCACGATCCGCATGTGGTTGATCGGGCACGAAGAGTGATTATTCTGGAGGACGGTGTCAATGTGCGGGAAGAGACCAGGAATTAAAAAGGCAGCCTTACTTTTCTTAATACTCTGCCTCTTTAGGCTGAATGTACTCACTGCATCCGATTTCTCGATCCACGGCTCCTTTAAATTTTTCACTCTGGGTATTCTTAATCCTGCCTTTGAGCAAAACCTCTACGGAATTAATACTAACGTGCTTAAGCTTGATGGAGCATTATATCCCACCTCCTGGCTTGGTTTCGATATAGCTTATAAAATATACTCCCGGATCGATTCAGAGGCTCTGTCCTTAAGCTCCCTTTCCCTTGCCCGTCGATCCACAGGTTATCGAATAGGTGATATTCCCGAGAGACTCTTTCCCTGCGAAGACGAGAATCTGAAGAACATCGGTCTTTACAACGATCTCGACAGAGCCTTTATCACTGTTTCTCTTACTTTTGCGGATGTGTATATCGGCAGGCAGGCTATATCCTGGGGAAGTGCAAGGGTTATCAATCCCACCGACATTCTCGCCCCCTACAGTTTTAACGAGATTGACACGGAAGAGAAAAGAGGGGTGGATGCTGCACGTATCCGTATTCCGGTGGGAGCCATGAACGAGATAGATTTGGGATATGTAACAGGCGAAGATTTCGCCTACGCGAACAGCGCTATATTTGCACGTACCAAATTTTACGTGCTTCAAACTGATGTGACCATGTTAGTTATGGATTTTCGGGAAAATCTACTAGGAGGGCTGGATATAACACGCTCAATCGGCAGGGCGGGCTCCTGGGTTGAAGCTTCCTATGTGCTACCCGATGTATTTAGCACCGAGAAAAATCCTGATATCGATGCAGACTATTTTGGTCTCTCTGCAGGCCTGGACTACTCCTTTTCAGGTAAGCTCTACGGATACGCGGAGTATCATCTAAATACTTCGGGCAAAAAGGACCCCGTGGACTATATGGATATAATAGAAAACCATGCTGATTACCCTGCATACAACGAAGGAAACCTCTACCTTTTAGGCCGTCATTATTTGATGATCGGTACCACCTACAACCTCCTGCCCCTCTTACCCGTAAGTGCACTTTTAATGTTAAACATAAACGACTGGTCTGCAATGCTTTGCATCAGCGGGGAATACAATATCGAAGAGAATATTTATATTAGTTCAGGATTCAATATAGGAATTGGCGAGAAACCGGAGACAGCTACTCTTCCTGGTTCTTCATTACCGATTCCCACAGACTTTAACAGCGAGTTCGGCGCATACCCGGATTTATTCTATCTGGGAGTTAAGATTTACTTTTGACAGTAGGAGTTCGGCATCCATTTAGCTGAAAACGCCAATTATTTCCAGTCGTAAAGCCATGTAGCACTGTCCAGCACCGCATAAAGCCGTGGCCGGAGCCGTGCTTTTAAGCTGCTCACAGGTTAAAGGAACAACAGCAATTATAAAAGTAGCCGCTCGGCACTGATATCTCCCATAAAGTCCGGAAACAGCGAGACAGGGAAAAAAAATGTGTATAAAATTATAGCATGGAATTGCATCATGATTTTTGCTACCGGGCAGTGTTAAGCCGCGACACCCCTTTCGACGGGAAATTTCAATCTTTGATGGGGTCGTGGGGCTATTGGTCTTTGCGAAAATATGGCTTCCACAAAAATATTTAGGGAGGAAAGAATGAAAAAACTTTACTACACCTGTATGGAAAGCCCTGTGGGAACTTTACTTCTTCTCGGAGACGGAGAATCGTTGCTTATGATAGACTTTCATGGGGGAAGGGATATCAGGGCAGAATGGACGGAAAACCGGACACCCTTTGAAAAAGTTATTGTAGAGCTTAAGGAATACTTTCAAGGTGAACGGAAGAGCTTCGATGTCCCGGTCAAACCGGTGGGCACCCCCTTTCAGCAAAAGGTATGGGAAAAGCTCTTCGAGATACCCTACGGAGAGACGGTTTCCTATGGAGGGATTGCTCATCGGCTGGGAAAGCCGAAGGCAGCTAGGGCAGTGGGATCGGCCTGCAAAAGTAATCCCATTCCCATTATCATACCGTGCCACCGCGTAATCGGTAGCAACGGGAACCTCACAGGATTCGGAGGCGGATTGGAAATAAAAAGGATGTTACTCTCACTTGAATCCGAAATGGAAATGGCAAAAAAAATAAAAAAAGTGGCACAGTAGTCTTATGCGGGTATAGAGTCATGTGATTGCCGGGAAGAGAGGAATATCGCCATGGTGGAAACAGCTCTAAGAGCTATTATGGTTGACCGCCGCAATCACCTTTGTCCTCTTAGATTAGTTGCAATAATATACCACTGTTTCCCTCCCCCTGCTTCAAGACTGCTTGTTTTATGTACGAATGTCTTTTTCCATGAACGGGTAGCGGCATCGTCCGATTGCTTACTATTATCATTATATGATGCGAACCCTTATAAATGGAAACAGGAGATTTGCAATCAAAATAAACTTGCAGAAAATACAGGGAACACGAGAAAAACCCGATCCAAAAATAAAAAAACCGCCTGAATTGGCGGCTTTATATGTTTAGCAGGGGTAGGATTCGAACCTACGACCTCCGGGTTATGAGCCCGACGAGCTACCAGCTGCTCTACCCTGCGCCGTTTTATATATAATATAATTGTAAGGTGCGTTTGCGTCAAGCGGTTAAGTCTACAGAGTGCCTATTTAGAGGGTGATCTTTTAATTTATATTTTTTTTGCATATTTAAGTAGATATTGTTCGGCCTCAAGGCACCAAATATTTTTGTTCTTTGCTGTTATTTCATGGAGATCAGCAAAAAAAGGATCCTTTTTACCTTTTAGCTTAAATTCATCGATAGAAGTTAATTCAAGCTCAATGCTTGTATATATGAGTTTTTTACCTCCCGGTATTGAAGGAAGACTAAGAATTGTATCGGCTACAGTATTTAGACCACCGATATGGGTTATCATGGCAGCAGGATTTATTTTCTCTTCCTGCATTAAAATAATTGCTTCTCTCATATCTTCTGTGTTTCCCCCACTCGTTCCAACAAAGTGCGTCGATTCGTAGTGTAAATTATAAAAATTTATCATAGCAGAAAAATTCATCTCGGTTGGCCCTGCAAAAAAGTTCAAGCAACCGTCTTTAGTGAGAACTTTATCTCCCAGTTCAACCAGTTCCTGAATCGGAGCGAACACCATTACATCGTTATATCCTTTATTTCCGGATAATCTCAGGAGATACTTTTCCGGTAATTCCATGCCTTCTGTATTCACATATTCGAGTCTTACTCCATTTATTTCTGCTTCTTTCTCAGGATATACTTGTCTTGCTCTATTTATTCTTACAGAATCAATGTCCGTTACTACAAGAAGTTCTGGTTTCCTTGGATTGTGGACAGCATAATCAATTGCTCCCAATCCCATCGGTCCTGCACCCCCCAGGATAGCCATATTACCACCCTCTTCGATACCAATTATATGTTCGTGTCTACCCGGGTTTGTATGGTACATTTCTCGAAAGGCTCCTATGATGCAGGACATCGGTTCGGCTAATGACCCTGCAAAATAAGCTTCACCATTATATTTTAACAAACAATCCGTTTCTATCACTATTTCAGGGATAATGACATAAGTGGCATTACCTCCAAGATATCTGAAAGAATAACCAGGAGTCCGGGAAGTTTCTCTATAATTTAGTGCAGGTTGTAATACAAACCTTTCACCTTGCTCGAACTTATGCCTCCATTTTCGTCCTACTTCGATTATTTCTCCGCAAAACTCATGGCCGATTATAATGGGATTATTTTTTAAATCGCTGGGTACTCTCTTATGTTCCTCTCCCTTAATTGCAGCCTTATAGGAAGACATACAAATACTATTACAAATAATGTGAGCAAGTATTTCATCATCTCTCAGAGGCGGGAGATCAAACTCATCAAGTTTTAGATCTCCCTTTCCATGCAGTCTTACGGCTTTTGTCTTCATTTTTCCAATATCAATATATTACTACCCGGGCAATTAAAACTCCGGCTTTCTTCAGCTCCTTCCACTTAACCTATCTTCTTTCAGCGCAACCCTGTATAAATGCAAAAGTATTTTCCCGGAAAAAAACAGGAGAGGAATTACCAACAGAGATATCCATGTACCCGTAAAAAGAAGAAAATTGTAGAGTCCGTGTATTGCAGTTGCATATAAAAGCCCCTTAAGGAATTGAGGCCTGGGCCTGAACCTGGAAGCTCCTATATAATAGCCCATGATACCGGAGGCAATTGCATGGAGAGGCACTGCGGTTATCCCCCTGATTAAAAGTAAAAGGACGGGGCCAAAACTGTACATTAGGTTCTCCATAAATGCAAACCCCAGGCTGGCCGTAATTGTATATACGATTCCGTCGGCGATTTCATCAAACTCCTTACGCGGATAGAGGAACAATCTTACAACCAGAAACTTGGATAATTCTTCCACAAAACCTGCAATTATGAATGCTCTCATTGCTATAAGCAGTATACCCCTGAAAAAAAAGAGCCCTCTGGAGAGAAAAAACTCTATTCCTGCTACCGGTAATACTGCCAGAACCCCAAAGGCAAAGGTCTTCCATATTAAATAAAGAGATTCTCTGCGCTGCTTATCTTTCTTATAGAAATAAAGAAGCAGTAATAGAGAGGGAAGTGCTGCAAGGAGAAAATTTAGAAACAAAAAACTCATCTTTATTAGAAAAAGTAGTACTTTGAAAATCGAATTAAATCAAGTATTGGAATAGTATCAAAGTGCGTTATCACGAAATCACAACCGATCGGTAAAAGAATAATTTGACCGATTATGCCCACCATGGGTATCTTTATTATTGGTTAGTTTTGGTGAACAAAGTTTAATAAGAATATCGGGCTATACACATATCTCCCGAGTAACTACTTATATTGGCAAAATATGTTTTAATGTGGATTATAACCACAAAATATTGTAGGTAGGGAAGCCAAGTGCATAGCCCAATAAGAATAATTTTTTTAAGAGGAGACTCGAAATGAGATTAGATAGATTTACACTTAAGGCACAGGAAGCTCTGCAGGAAGCAGATTCGATTGTGAGAAAAAATAATCACTCTACTCTGGATGCAGAACACCTCCTCCTGGCTCTTTTAAAGCAGAAGGAAGGGGTAGTTCCTCCTTTGTTAGATAGATTGGGTGTTTCAAAGGAAGAAATCACTGGAGATATCGAAGAGATTATTTCCCAGAAACCCCGCATATATGGAGAAACTGCCCATGCACACCTTTCTCCGGAGGTGGCTAACATTCTAAACAGGGCTGAGACCGAAGCGGGCAATCTGAAAGATGAATATGTCAGTACAGAACATCTCCTGCTTGCAATCCTTGATTCAAAAACGAGGGCAGGTGATGTACTCCGATCTAACGGTGTTTCGAGAGATTCGGTTTTGAAAGCCCTGATGACGGTAAGGGGAAAACAGAGGGTAACAGATCAAAATCCCGAAGATAAGTACCAGGTTCTTGAAAGATACTGCCGTGATCTAACTGCTCTTGCCAGAAGGGGGAAGCTCGATCCTGTTATCGGACGAGATGAGGAGATAAGAAGGGTAATGCAGGTACTCTCACGTAGAACAAAGAATAATCCGGTACTGATCGGAGAACCAGGAGTAGGTAAGACAGCCATAGCTGAAGGGCTTGCTGGGAGGATCGTGTCCGGAGATGTACCCGATTCCCTTAAGAATAAGCGTATCCTTGCCCTCGATCTGGGTTCGCTTGTAGCAGGAACCAAGTTTCGCGGAGAGTTTGAGGAACGGCTTAAGGCAGTCATAAAAGAGATAGCCGAGTCGGACGGGCAGATAATTCTCTTTATCGATGAGCTTCATACAGTTGTAGGGGCCGGAGCTGCCGAGGGAGCAATGGATGCATCCAACCTCCTTAAACCTGCACTGGCAAGGGGAGAGCTCAGAGCTATAGGGGCAACCACCCTGGATGAATACAGAAAACATATAGAAAAAGATCCTGCGCTGGAGAGACGTTTCCAGCCTGTCTATACTTCCGAACCTTCTGTTGAGGATACCATTGCAATTCTCAGGGGTCTTAAGGAGCGTTACGAAATTCACCACGGAGTTCGTATTACCGATGATGCTATTATAGCAGCAGCCACTCTATCAAACCGATACATCACCGCCAGGTTTCTCCCCGATAAAGCCATAGATCTGGTGGATGAAGCTGCGAGCAGGCTGAAAATGGAGATTGAAAGTCAGCCCTTCGAATTGGATCAAATCAGCAGGAGAATACTTCAGCTAAATATAGAAAAACAGGCTCTCTCCAAGGAAGATGATCCTGCCTCCAGGGAGAGACTGCAAAAACTGGAGAAGGAATTATCTGAGCTTCAGTCGAAACGGGATGCCATGCAGCTTCAGTGGAATAATGAGAAAAAAATTATAGAGGAGATTCGTGCTTTGAAGCAAAGGCTCGATGAACTCAACATAGAAGAACAGCGTTATGAGCGGGAAGGCAATTTACACAAGGCAGCGGAGATAAAACACGGGCTTATACCCGATACCACAAAGAAGCTCAATCAAAAGACCAGGGAACTGGAGACACTGCAGAAGGAGACCCGCCTTCTGCGTGAAGAAGTTACCGAAGAGGACATTGCAAAAGTGGTGTCAAGCTGGACCGGTATTCCTGTAACCAGGATGCTTACCTCGGAGAGGGAAAAGTACCTTAAGCTCGAGGAAATTCTATCCCGGCGAGTTGTAGGTCAACAGCATGCCATAACCGCTGTATCGGATGCGATCAGAAGGAATAAGAGCGGTCTCTCCGACGA
The DNA here is from genome assembly GCA_003645645.1 of Spirochaetota bacterium. Lineage (GTDB taxonomy): Bacteria > Spirochaetota > Spirochaetia > SPDA01 > B32-G16 > B32-G16. The sequence goes on from QNBH01000126.1 coordinate 10,261, forward strand.
GAGGAGGCCGCTGGGGACTTTCATTTTTATAGGACCTACAGGCGTGGGTAAGACAGAGCTTGCCAAGACTCTCGCAGAGTTTCTATTTGATGATGAAAAGGCTCTTACTCGAATCGATATGAGTGAGTATATGGAGAGATTCGCCGTCTCAAGATTGGTAGGAGCGCCTCCCGGTTATGTAGGCTACGAAGAAGGCGGACAACTTACCGAACCGGTGCGAAGGCGTCCTTACTCGGTTGTACTGTTCGATGAAATCGAAAAGGCTCATCCGGATGTGTTTAACATTCTGCTTCAACTTCTCGATGAAGGAAGAATTACCGACAGCCAGGGGAGGACGGTTGATTTTAGAAACTGTATCATTATAATGACCAGCAATCTGGGAAGCGATATAATTCTTCAGACCGAAGATATGGAAACCATAAAGGAGAGGATTAACACGCTTCTTAAGTCCACCTTTAAACCGGAGTTCTTAAATCGAATAGATGAGATAATAACTTTCAACAGACTCGATAAGAAACAACTTCTGGATATCGTTGATATACAGATTGAACAGCTTAAGAGAAGGCTAAAAGAAAGAAAAATATCGATCATGGTGGATGAAAGTGCAAGAGCGTTTCTTGCAGAGAAAGGCTATGATCCGGCCTTTGGTGCACGTCCTCTGCGAAGAGCGGTGCAGAATCATCTTCAGAATCCTCTCGCCAGGAAGATTCTCTCAGGAGAAATCAAAGAGGGGGATAAGATTCTGGTTACAAGGACCATGGATGAAGAGAAGCTTACCTTTACAGCAGAACCGGAGGCAAACTGAGAAGCGGCATTGCCTCCTCTTTAAAGTCCACTTAACAGGCTAAAAAACATGTTGCGGGCGGCCAATCCGGCCAACCCGTGCCATAGCTTCCACTTAAAAATCTACATTGACAGACAGGGCTTCCTCCGGTTAGGGTAAGCTGTTTGGAGGGAGTCCTTTATGTCAAAACTGTGGGAAAAGGGAGATCATCTTGATTCCAGAGTCGAAGCTTTTACTGTAGGA
>QNBH01000127.1 GCA_003645645.1 Spirochaetota bacterium
GTACTAAACATGCTGGTTTTCTTAACCTGTAATATCGATGTTATTCCCCAGATCGGGATCGCTTAAGAATCTTCTCTTCTTTTTCTCTTCTTCTTCTTCTCTTCGTTCTCTCTCCTGCTCTTCTCTTTTTTTTCTCTCTCTTCGCCTTTCCTCTTTCTCCTCTATTTTATTCGGTCCCTCTGAGACTTGTTTTGTTTCGGTCACCGAACTGCTCTGGTGCTCGGTCCTCTTTACAAACTCACTATTTTGAAGGGTCTGGTGCAGTGCAGAAATATCTCTTTGCTCTGCCTGCTCCTTGCCTATCTGAGTAAGTTTTACGAAGAGTGTCTGGAGGTCAATAGGTTGAATAGGCATTATTTTCTCCGAAAATAATCTTCGGCAGGCTCCTCGTATTTAGTAACCTTTACTATGTTTCCCTCATTGATAAAAGACACCGCTTTAAACTCGTTTCTAACATTAAGATTTGCATCTTTTATATATATTTTAACACCCGGAAATACTCTTTTAGAAGCAGAAATTTTCCCCTTGTATTTCAATGAAGCCAGATAGGATTGAATTTGGCTCATTTCCTCTACAATTTCTTCAATTGTAGAATCGATCTCGCTTCTTCTTTTTACCAGTTCTTTAATGTATTTCTTTTTTTCTTCGGGAAGTTCTTTTTTCTCCTTTTTGAGTTTAGCCAGGGTTTGAATGTTAAGATTTACCTCATCCAGTTCTTTATCCAACGCTGCCTTCTGTTGTTCCAGTTCGGCAAGTCTCGCTTTGCTCTTTGGATCATATCCTACTTCAAGTACCGTTTCAGCGCCTGCTGTGGAGCCGAAAGTCTCTGCTATTATTTCTTCTGCCGCTCTCAGATGTCCCCCTACAATTTTTGCACGCCTACCCTGACTATGACAGATTATACTTTTATTGGCATCAACTCTGGAGTTTATTATCCCGTCGCTTACTACCACATTCTCGCCTGCCTCCACACTTGCATTTTCGATAAATTTTGCCCATACGGACTTACCAGCAATTACTTTACCTTCGCTCTTTCCTGTGATTCCCTGGTGCACAACAATATCGCCCTCTGCATCCAGCTCTGTTTTACCGACGGTTCCCATTATTTCGATATTTCCGGATGCCTTTACCTTAAACCCATCCTCCACATTACCCTTTACTATTACCGTTCCAAGGTGAGTAATATTGCCGACTTTCATGTTTACATCACCCTGTACGACGTAAATAGGCTCAACATTTACCTTCCCGGCTGCAAGCATTACCTGTCCGTTACAGGTAGCTGTAAGGGTCATACCATCTTCGGATAGTCTGACGTTCTTACCCACCCCTATTTCGACATCTCTACCCGGTTTAGCGGGAAGTACCCTTCCTGTTACGGTTCTCCCATCCTGACCTTCCTCTGCAGGTATTTTTTTTGCAAGTACCTGCCCTTCAACCACATTCTGAAGCAGGTTTAACTCTTTGAAATCGACTCTTCCATCTTTCTCTTTTAACCTTACCCTGGAACGGTCGGTCTCAAAATTGTATATAATTTTAGCATCATTCCCATTGACAGGTTTTGTACCCTCTGCAACAAGAACAGGCTGATTGTAAACAGGATGATCTTCGAGACTCTGAACGACATCCTCTTTAATCCCATGAACCACATTATTACTTTTTAAAAAAGCAATTATCGCATCCCTGGAAAGATCGGTCCCACCAGGTCCCGGGGGTTTTACAACAAGGAAGGCCTGCATCTCAAAATCTTTTATATCAACTGCCATTACAGGATCACTTACCGGATTGTATATAAACTCACCGATCTTTATATATTCTCCCTCTGCCTGCTTTATCACTTTTCTCACGAGAGAGTTATCAAAATCGTGAACTCCCCGCTCCCTGAGTTTTTCGATTACCGTTCTTTCATTAACAGGCTTACCACTTCCTGAAGGTGGAGTAACTTTAAGGTAAGCACCTTCTGGGAAAAGTCGGACAAATGCTTCTCCGTTCCTGTCTTTATCTTGCTCTTCTATTCCCGAGCCAAATCCCAAATCAAGTTCCACATCTTCGCTAAACTCCGGTACCTTTTCCTTACCCACGGCTTCATAGGCAATGAGTATCCATTCTTTCTTCCCAAATCCTAGTATCCCTCTGTTTCCTCTTTCCAGAACTTCGTATTCGAGTTTTCTAACAGGCAAGCCCAGCTCTATCGATGCCTGATTTAAGGCCTCCTCTACAGTAGCGCCCGTCACCTGCACCGACTTCTTCTCCCTGTCTGCTTCAACCTGTTTTTTCATGTACTCTCTAAGCTGGATTAGATTTACCATATCTTCTATAATATACCTTTCTTAATGCTCGTTAATCTCGCTCTGAGTCGCATTATAGCCTTTGTATGCAACTGAGAAACTCTTGATTCTGTAACTTCCAGAACCTGACCGATCTCTTTTAAAGTAAGATCCTCATAATAATAAAGAACCAGGACTTTTTTCTCTTTTTCGGGAAGCTCGTTTATCGCCTCTATTATTACCCTCTTTATCTCGTCCCGTTCCACTATGGCGTCTGGGTTTAAACTATTGGGAGATTCAATACTCTCCATTATGGAAACCTTGTCGTTTTCCTCTCCGGTATTCCACACATCATTTAGAGAAAGTACGGAAGTCCCGCTTATCTTAATCATCAATTTCTGAAACTCCTCTTCGGTTATTCCCATCTCTTTTGCAATCTCTCTATCGCTTGCCGACCTCCCCAGAGAAGACTCCAGTTTATGAACAACCTCTTCTATTTCTCTCGATTTTTGACGAACCGATCTGGGTACCCAGTCGATTGAACGAAGCTCATCAAAAATCGCCCCTCTTATGCGCGTTACGGCATAAGTTTTAAACTTTACATGTTTCTCGGGATCAAACTTATCAATTGCATCGAATAATCCGAAGACACCAAAACCTACAAGATCATCGAACTCTACATTGTGAGGCATACCTATGGCTACCTTACCTGCAACATACTTAACCAGAGGAGCGTACTGCTTCACAAATTTATCTCTTATTCTAGAGTCCTTTGTTTTTCTGTACTGTTCCCACAGCTCCTGTTCGGTCTTCTCCTCCAAAATCTTCTCTCCCATCTATTGATCCTTTTTCATGATAGTCTGAATAGCCTTAGCGATTGAAAGGGGATCCTGTCTTTCTATAAATGTGTCAACTCCTCTTCCTCCGGACATACCCTTCTTACCTTCAGATACACCCGAGAAACTCTTTGGTTTACCCTCTTCTTTGAGTGGGGAAAAAGAATCGGAGAAAGTTTCTATATCCGGAAGAGTATCGATATCGTGAATAATTGAATCCTCCTGCAGGTTTTTATCTTTTTTGTTTTTTTCTTTAAGCTCTTCTTCACCGTTAAGATTACCCCCGAGCTCCTCCATCTCCTCTACAAATTCGCTGCTAATTTCATTAACTGTATCTTCCTGTACTTTTTCTTCCACCTCCAATCCCGATTGTAGTATCTCCTTTGTCTCTTCCCCTTCTTCATTCTTTTCTTCCGCAGAATAGGGATCTTCTGCAGGTATAACTATATCTACTCCCCCCCCTCCTTCGCTCTTTCCCGACTCCTCAGATACAATTAGACTCCACAGCTCGGGTAAATACTTCTCTATTAAAACCCCTGCTCCTAAAACAATTCCTGAAAAAACAACACCACTAATAAGGGCTCTAAAAATAAGAGTTGCGAAAGCCACGCCGCTTGCCAGACCCACAAGCAGAGAAAGAATAAAGGTAAAACCGCCGATTCCTGCAAGAACTTTCCATTTAAGCACTTTTTCCTCCCTGACAAGTGCTCCATTAAAGCTTAAAAAAAAACATAAATGGAGTCAAGTTACTGTTCTCTTCTCATTAATTTGCTTAAGAAGCGAGTTATACCTCCCCCCTCTCTGTACTCTATATTTTCCAACCGCCCCACTATATGTTTAACACAGATTGAAGCCTTTCCCTTCGGATCAGTTACAAAGAAAGGTCTTTGTTTAATTACAGAGTTTTGCACCGCAGTATCCTCATAGACGAAGCCAAGATAGTCTACCTTAAGGTTTAAAAATTGACCTGCAATATTGATAACTCTCTCTGCCACCTTTTTCCCTTCGGTAACCGACTTAACCCTGTTTACTATAAGCTTTAAACCCAGATTCAAATTGTCTATTTCGGTAGCGATGATTTTTATTATACCATACGCATCTGTAATAGCAGTGGGTTCGGGAGTGGTAATTATAAAAGCTTCATCTGCTGCTGCAATAAAGGAGATGACATTGTTGGAAACCCCTGCACTTGTATCTATTATTATCACATCGGCGAAGGACAATTCGGAAAGTTCGCGAATAAAGTTACTTCTCTCATCTTCAGAAAGATTTGCGATTTTAGAAAAACCGGATGCGCCTGCTACAATTTTAATTCCATAGTTGGTGTCGATGATTATATCACGCATTTTTTTTTGTCTACGAATCAGATGATAGAGATTATACTTCGGAATTATGCCTAAAACCACATTAACATTGGCCAACCCCAGATCAGCATCCATTACGATGACTTTTTTGCCTATCTGTGCATAGGCAAGAGCTAGATTTATTGAGAGGTTTGTTTTCCCGACTCCACCTTTACCACTTGAAATAGCTATGATGCGTGTTTTTTTCTGAACGATTGCATTTTTATCTCTGACCAATTCACGTAATTTTTCTGCCTGATCTGCCATTTCTATCTCCACTCACTGAGATTATCTTCTTCTTCAAACTTACTCTGGATTCTGGCCCTATCAATAATAAAACCTTCAAGATTCATCAACATACGAGATACTGTTGCTCTTTCTATATCCTGAGGTACTATCTGGCCGTCCGTAATGTAAGAAAGGGGTTTCTTCTTCTCATAAAGAACACTTATCACATTCCCCACTCTCATCGTCTCATCCAGTTTGGTAAGCACTACGGACCGGTACTTGAAAGGTTCGAATTGTCCGAGAACTTCGTAGATATCGGAAGTTTTAGTTGTGGCACTCACTGCAAGATGTGTCTCTGCAGTGCTTCCGCACCCATCGAGAAGCTCTCTCATCTCTGCAAGCTTCATATAGTCCTTTGGACTCTTGCCTATTGTATCGACCAGGATAAGATCTGCCTCCTGGAACATGGCGAGTTTCTTTTTTAGATCCTGATAAGTTTCAACACTTGCAACGGGAATCCCCATTATTTCACCGTAAGTTTCTATCTGTTTTTTTGCTCCTATTCTATAATTATCGGTAGTTAATAATCTTACACTAAGCGGTTGCTTTTTTGAACTACCTATTCCGTAGATAGCGGCTAATTTTGCGATTGTTGTTGTCTTCCCTACACCGGTGGGTCCGACAAGAACAAAAATTCGCGGTTTTGTCTTCTCCTTCTCCCTGTAAATAGAGATTCTTTCCCCGATCCATTCAATAACGGAATGTTGAACCATATTGAAGTTTTCCAGATCATCCAGGGAAAACTCTCGTTTAACTCGGTCTATAATTTCTTCAATAAAGGGAGTTGTGAAATCATTTTGAACCATTATTTGTTCAATTCTGGCTATAGAGGGATGCTTATCTGATTTTGCTTCTGATACTGTAACATCGATTTTCTTCTTTAGATCCTGTACTTCCTTTAGCAGCAACTGCATTGTCTTATCTACTTTTAATCCGGAAAGAAACTTCTTCTGTTCTTCTTCGAGGTCGAACTGTTTTCTGCGTGAAACCTCATCGGCTACATATCCAGACATCTCTATCCCCTCCTTACCAAACAAACCCAAAACCCCTCCCATTCTAACGGTTTTCTGGTTAAGTATTTTGGCTTTTTCGCCGTATTTCAGTCTTATTTTTTCCAGTACTTCTCTGTGAGTTCGCGCTTTTTCCGTAAAGTATTGCATACCTCTACCCCTATTTTTCGAGTCTTATTTCCCCCAGTGCTTCAATATGGATATCCACAGCAATTTCAGGCACAGAAAGCACTACAAGCTCCGGTATATCTCTCAAAGTGGCGGCTTTCACCAGAGCTCGCGCCGCTTCGGAGCATAAGATTATGGGGTAATGCCCCTGATCCTGTACGGTTTTTACAGCATTGGAAAGGGTTGTCATCAATTTTCTATGGTAATCAGGATCAAGAGCAGCCGTTACTCCTCCCGGCAGCTCCATCCGGGAGTCGATTATTTTTTGTTCTACCTCCGGTTCCAGAGTCAATACCCTCAACACTTTATCCTCATCGGCGTACTGCAGACATATCTGTCTTCCCAGAGCCTGACGGACTTTCTCGATTAAAAACCCTATATCTCTGGAAACAGATCCGTAATCTGCGAGGGTTTCCAGAATAACTACCATGTTACGAATGGAAACTCTTTCTCTTAATAGACCCTGAAGAACTTTTTGTATCTCTCCAACAGAAAGAATTTTTCTGGCCTCATCGACAACTGTAGGATAATCGGACTTAAGAGCATCCAGGATCGATTGTACTTCCTGCCGTCCAAGAATATCTGCAGCGTGCTTCTTAATAAGTTCCGTCAAATGGGTAGCTATAATAGAGGGACTATCCACTACGGTGTATCCCGCCCTTTCGGCCTTTTCCCTCTGATCTTCGGTAATCCAGAGAGCCGGTAGACCAAATGCGGGGTCGGTGGTATGTTCACCTGCTATTTCTTCCGAAACCTGTCCAGGATTTATGGCCAGATAATAGCCTATCTTTATGTTTCCTCTTCCCACTTCCACTCCCTTTATTTTAAAACAATATTCCGACGGTTCCAATCTCATATTATCAATAATTCTGATGCGAGGAACTACCAGCCCCAGCTCAAGAGCTGCCTCTCTCCTTATCCTCGTGATGCGATCCAGAAGCTCGGCTCCCTGATCTTTATCAACAAGCGGGATCAATCCATATCCAAGTTCGAGAGACAGGGGATCCAGAGGTACTACCGGTGATATCTCTGCAGGAGCCTCTCTCTCTTTACGAACCGCCTCCTTTACCTCTTCCCTCTCCTCTTCTGCCATAGCCCTTCTGGAAAGGCGGTATGCGAGAAAACCCGTCATACCGGCCATCGGAAGAAGCACATACCACGGGAAGCCGGGCAGGAAAGAGAGAACCAGCAGAAAAAAGGCGGCTATCCAGTATATGCGACTCTGTCTGGAAAACTGATTCGTTACATCGCTTCCGAAGCTTCCGTCGGAAACCGCTCGGGTAACTATAATACCGGTGGCCGTTGCAATGATAAGTACAGGGAACTGAGTTACTAACCCGTCGCCTACGGTAAGCGAAATATAGGTGTTCACAGCTACATCAAAGGGTTCTCCGTGAATGGTCATTCCCACCGTTAGACCACCAATCATATTAATCACGGTGATTAGAATCCCTACCAGTACGTTTCCCTGTACAAACTTTGATGCACCGTCCATGGCACCGTAAAAATCCACTTCCCGCTGTAGCTCGTTTTTCCTCCTTGTTGCCTCCTCTTCGGTTATGACACCCGAGTTATACTCCGCTTCGATGGCCATCTGCTTTCCTGGTAAAGCATCCAGAGTGAATCGGGCGGCTACCTCTGCAACCCTTGTGGCGCCTTTTGTGATAACGATGTATTCAACAGCTATGATGATAATAAAAATTATAATTCCTATTACAAGTCCCTCAGGACCAGCGGTTCCGACCACGAAAGTTCCGAAAGCACGAATAATTTTCCCATCAAACTCACTACCCAGTGATAAAATCAACCTGGTAGAACTGACATTCAGAGCCAGCCCGAACACAGTAGTTACCAGCAATATCGCAGGAAAAACGGTAAAATCCAGGGCACGTTTTGTGTATAGTACAATAAGAATAACCAGCAGGCTCAACATAAGATTGAAAGACATGAGCATATCCAGTATTACCGTAGGCATGGGAATGATCATCATCATTACAATTACAATCACGCCTGCTGCCACAAAAACATCACTCTTCTGGCGTAAAAAACTGTTGGAAAAAACCCTTTGAATATCTGCCATTATATAGCCTCCGCGGTTCGCCCGGTCATTCTATACACCTCTGCCAGTACAATTGCCATGGCTTCCCAGTATTTTTCAGGAATAATATCACCGATATCAACTTCTGAATGGAGAACCCGTGCAAGAGGTTTGTTCTCTATTATGGGGATATTATGTTCTTCCGCGATTTCTTTCATCCTGTGAGCTACATGATCCGCTCCCTTGGCTATTACCATGGGAGCTACCATTGTTTCTCTCTTCCATTCCATTGCAACTGCATAGTGAGTAGGGTTGGTGATAACCACATCGGCTCTCGGTACGTTGCGTAACATATTCTGTGAAAGCAACTCTCTCATTCGCTCTCTCAAACGACTCTGGATAAGTGGGTCCCCCTCATGCATCTTCCGCTCTTCCTTCAGCTCCTGCCTTGTCATCTTCAAGGACTCCCTGTACTGCCGCCTCTGGAAGAGGTAATCAAAGATAGAGAGGACCAGCATTGCTACTGCCGCCTCAACCATGATACGAAATCCGATGGTAGCAAGAGCACTCAGGCTGAACCAAAAAGAAGTATGTACAAAGTGAGAAATTGTTTCCAATTCGTTTCGAATGTTGATATATGCAATTATTCCAATTACTACAATTTTAAGCACAGATTTTGTAAGATTAAAGAAGGCTTCTCCGGAGAAGAATACTCTTTTAAAAAACTTGCCGAATCTGGGAACAATTCTCTTGAGATCAGGGACAACAGGTTTTACAGTAAAAAGAAACCCCACCTGAAACACATTTCCTATAACAGCAGCCAGAAATGCGATAGCCAGAATGGGAAGAGTGATCTTAATAAAGTATCGCATGAAAATGGAAAAAACACGGGATTCTCTGGTTATATCCATCTCTGTGGACATATTGAGGAAAAAGGTAAGCATATCGAGCATGTTCGTAAAAAAATAGGATGCCAGTATACCCATTCCTATAATAGGGAATAACAAAACCAGAGAAGAGGTAAACTCCGTGGATTTGGCTACTTTACCCTCTTCCCTTGCTTTCCGTATTTTGTACTCTGTAGGTTCTTCGGTGCGGCCTTCGTCTTCTGCAGCAAACCATTGCAGATCTATCCAGAATGGTGAATCTATTTGACCGTATACAGGCATGTTGTATCCCGAAACATCCCTCATGGTCAGGGCCCTCCTTTAACCCTATCGAGCAGTGTTAGTATACTAACAAAACTCTCATCGATGACCTTCTCGAATCCTTCTATTAAGAATGGTAGAGTGAGGAACAGAACCGTAAAGGCAACAAGAATGGCTATGGGGAAACCCAGCATAAGCATATTCATCTGGGGAGCCGCTTTTGCGAGAAGTCCCATGGTTACAGAAACAAGCATTAAGGTCCCGAGTATGGGAAAGGCTATTAAGAGAGCCTGTTCGAAAAGGCTGCCCAGACTTCTTATCATAAAACTCAAGATATAATCCTTATGTGCAATAAAGTCATAAGCTTTTGCAGCCTGGAAGGATCGGTATATTCCCACCAGAAAAATTTTTTGAAAGCCTCCCACTACAATAAAGGTAAACATGGCAATAATATTCAAAAACTGGCCCATCAGGGGTATTTGGATCTGAGCAAGGGGGTCGAAAACCTCGGATGCGCCAAAACCCATCTGTAGAGAGAAAAACTGGCCTGCTATGAGAAAGGCCGAATAGATTACCACCAGCATGAAGGCAATTATTACTCCGATTAAAAGCTCTCCAATTAGTAAACCCGCAAACTCAAGTCCCGTACCCGGTATGGGATATCCCAATTCTACCACCCAGGGAAATACCAGTAGTGAGGCAAAGAAGGCCAGACCGATTTTGGCAATCTGTGGAATTGAAGCCGATGATAAAAGAGGCGCAATCTGCACTATAGCCACAACCCTGGCCAGGATGAGGAGAAAAATCTGTGCATTTTCTGCAAGACTATCAACCAGCATATATACCTGCTACTTTACCATATTCGGAATCTGTTCTATTAGCTGTGTTGTAAAATGAACCATTGACTGCACGATCCAGGGACCAAAAATAGCAAGCGATGCCAGTATGGCCGCAATTTTGGGAATAAAGCTTAAGGTTTGCTCCTGGATCGAAGTGGTTGCCTGAAAGATAGAGATAATAAGCCCTACCAACATACCAATAATCAACATGGGAGCGGCTATGGTCAGGGTTTGTAAAACTCCGCTTCTTATCAGAAAAACTGCGAATCCCGTGCTCATCTTTATCCTCCTTATTTCCTCATCCAAAACTCTTTACCAGTTGCTCGGTAATAAGTCCCCACCCATCTACAAGAACAAAAAGAATTATTTTGAAGGGCAGGGAAATCATAATCGGCGGCAGCATGATCATCCCCATGGACATTAGTGTAGAGGCTACTACCATATCGATAACGATAAAGGGTATGAATAGTAGTATACCGATCTTAAAAGCAACTTTAAGCTCATGTAAAATAAAGGCAGGTATCAGTACATAGGTGGGAACTTCAGCAAGGTTCTCCGGTTTTTGCAGCCCCCTCATTCTCATAAAGAGCCTGATACTATCGGGCTCGCCTTCCATCTGTCGGTACATAAATATACGTAGCGGACCGATACCCCTTTCGTACATCTCCTCTATTCCGATTTCCCCCTCGGCAAAAGGCTTAAACGAATCCTCATACATTTCCTGGAATGTGGGCCACATTATGAAAACAGTAAGGAAAAGGGCTATTCCCATTAGAACCTGATTTGGTGGTACCTGCTGAAGAGACAATGCCCTCTTGATAAAATCGAAAACAATGGCTATTCGCAAAAAGGAAGTCATAAGGATTATTATTGAGGGTGCCAGAGTTAAAACAGACAGCAGAAGAAGTAATTGGAGTGAAAGAGCAACTTCACTGTTGTCCTGTGGAGATCGAATTGACAGATCAACAAAGGGAATATTCAGCGTAATATCACCTTGCCGATCTATTTCCTGCGAAGACACCTTGACCGTGGGTACTATCCATACAAGCCCCACTAAAATAATTAAGAATATTTTTCTTTTCATCCCCCCCCCAGTATTTTTCTTTAATTATTTCAGTTAGTATTAAATATCAAAATCTCTTAAGCCTCTCTCTCTGGTTTCTTAAAAAGGAGACGGACTCATCTATTGATAAACCTGGTGGTTTTCCATTGCCCTGTCGACGGAAAAAATTTAGAAGCACATTTCTGAAGTTTCTTCTCTCCCACCTCTGTTGAGTAGAAAGTTTAAGCCGAATTTCATCGATCGTCTCCTTATCCGTTATTTCGGATATTAAATTA
>QNBH01000128.1 GCA_003645645.1 Spirochaetota bacterium
CCATTGGCTGAATACTCATCGGCAAGCTCACCCATTGGTGAAGATGGAGTGATTGGATATATTGCTATTACCTCGTTTGTAGCGTGTGCAACATAGGCTGCTGCTGTATTACCATCTATTGTAACCATTTGTTTTTTTAAAGACATTTTTAACCTTTCTCCCTTAATAGTTTTTTCATTTATATTATACTCATATGCTGGCTGGCTTTCAAGGCTTATTCGTATAACAGTCGCAGGTATTCCCTTCTTGCAAACCGATCCATCAGGTATTCCTGGACCGGATCCGATTGGTCTTCCGCAAGATGGTGGGATATTTCTTCTTCATGGCACCGTTCACTCTCTCTTTCCAATGAATTGAAGACTTCTTCGGCAGATCTGGCAAATCGAGCCATACCGAAAGCATCGATTATCTTTTCTTCCGCCGGAGGTTGTTCGGCATACAGCAGAGAACGAAATTGGTCTATAGTCTCATTATTAAGTAATTTTATCTCTTTGCAGAAAGAACTGTCTTTATTTATTGTTTTTAGAATAAAATACTGGTATTCTGCATCGAGATAGGAGAAATCTATAACTTTTGAAGAGAGAAGTGCTTCAATCTCTTCTGTGAGTCTATTGAGTGAGTCTCCGGAGATGAGCTCTGATAAATATCGGATACGCTCCCTGTATCTCTTGAGAAGTTTCCCTTTTTCATTTTCTGTTAAAGGAATAAGTATTTCCCTGTAAAAATAGCAGGAGAGATCTGAAAAGAAATCCCTTATTCCGTCGAGTATATCCAGATAGCGGGCAAAGAGCGGTAGTCCCCATCCCGGGGCATTTATAAAGAGGTATCCGAATCCTTCCTGAATGGAGGAAGAGATAACTACATCAGAAGAGGCGATTATATCGGTAAGAGTTAAAGATTCCGCATCGAGTTTATTTCCGATGTTAAATAGCCCCGTGATGAGTCCTTCATTGTAGCAGGTTTTTACCAGGGCGGAGTATTCTTTCTCCTGTTCGGAGACTCCAGGAAGTGTAACAACAAGGTTTACAGGCTCCTCCAGAAGAGAAGAAATTAAGCCGGATTCGAGAATGTTTTTCCTTCTTATGGCTCTTACCGGATAGAGCACAAATGGTTTATCGGGATAGAAAGAGGCAGAGTCGGAAGAAAAAACTCTCTGCAATTTTTCTCTGATGTAGGGTTTCCTCGAAAGATCCACCTTAAAGGGGTCAACCGGATTGTGTAGAAGAAAAACCCTTTCAGCTGAAAGCCCCGAAGCAACAAGTAAAGCGTAGTCTCTGGTGTTTATCACTACATAACGAATGTTTCCGGTGTTAAGATAGATCGGAGGGACTGTATGTTCTTTCAGGAATTGGAGATTCTCGTATCTTGAGCATTCGGGAAAGTCGTGTATATGGAAGATTATCTTCTGAGAAGGGTTTTTAACCGCTATATTTAAAAGGGCCTGGGTTAAAAAGGGATTCTTTCCTATGTGATAGTTATGAACCCACCATAGATAACCTCCGAACTCCTGCATCAGGATTTTCTCAATTTTTACGGTTCTTTCCTCATTAACCCTTTCCCCATGATTGGCGTATCCTATCTGGGGAACAATTCTTACCTCTACCTTTTCTTTATCCAGATTATCGAAGCCTGCGACTATTTTGTTCCTGACCTCCATGGCATTTTCTTCTTTCCCTGAAACAAGTATTATCTTTTCAATATCAGGAAGGTACTTTAATACAGCCTGCACGGATAGGATAATCACACTGGTAACTCCTCCGGGAAGCAGATGATAGTGAAATATTGCAATTCTTCTCAACTGGTTCGCTCCATAAAAATCGAAAAGTGCCAGGAAGGTGGAGCTTATAATCCGGATAAACATTTCACCAGGGAATCCCCGGGACGCTTTTATTTCTCCGGAAGCCTAATCTTCCCTGCACTATTTAATCTTCATAATATAACAATCTCTAAGCCTAACTATCAAGAAAGACCTATAACTTGTCAAATACAGTAGTTTTTATTAGAGTATTGTCCATGCAAAAAGATATAAAAGAGCTTCTTGAGTTTATTTACGGTGCCGAAGAGGGCAGGGAAGCATCTGCCAGGCTGGAAACATTAATCGAAGGATGGGTAAAAAGAATAAAACCACCTTTCTCCAGAAAGGCCGGCAGGTTACCAATGGACGAGACAGATGCCTTTCTTATCACATACGGAGATCAATTCAGAAGGGAGGGATCCTGCCCCCTCCAATGTTTGAAAGAGTTTCTGGATAGTAATCTTATGGGTTTTATTTCAGGAGTCCATATACTTCCCTTTTTCCCCTACTCATCGGACGATGGTTTTTCCGTCATTGACTACAAAGAGGTGAATCCGGATTTAGGGACATGGGATCAGATAAGAGAGATCGGTCTTAATTTTAAGCTGGCAGCGGACCTGGTCCTGAATCACTGCTCTGTAAAAAGTGAATGGTTTAAAAAGTTTCTTCAGGGCGATGAACGCTTTAAGGATTACTTTATCACCGTTGATCCGGCAACAGATCTCTCCATGATTGTGCGGCCAAGAGCCCGTCCTCTTTTAACCAGGTTTGAAACCGACAAGGGAGAGATTTACGTATGGACCACATTCAGCGAGGATCAGGTCGATCTGAATTACGCCAATCCGGATGTACTCATTGCCTTGATTGAGATTCTTCTTTTTTACATTGAAAAGGGAATTCAGATAATCCGCCTGGATGCCATTGCCTATTTATGGAAGGAGATAGGTCATCCAAGCATACATCATCCTAAAACCCACGCCGTAGTAAAGCTGGTAAGATCGATTGTTAATCATTATACGCCGTGGGTGGTAATTCTTACCGAAACAAATGTGCCTCACAGGGAAAATATCTCCTATTTCGGTGATGGAACGGACGAAGCCCACATGGTGTACAATTTTTCTTTGCCTCCTCTCGTGCTGCACGCCTTTCTCAGAGAGAAAACTTCTTATCTGCAGGAATGGGCTTCGAGTCTCACTTCTCCGGGAAGTGAAACGGCATTTTTCAATTTTCTGGCTTCCCATGACGGAATAGGCGTTTTGCCTGCCCAGGGGATTCTACCGGCGGATGAAATTGATTTCCTCATAGAGCAAGTAAAGGCCAGGGGAGGATATGTCTCGTATAAGAGTGCTCCTTCAGGGGAAATCCCCTACGAGCTCAATATCTCTTACAGAGATGCTGTGGCAGAATCCTATCTTGATAAGGAAAGAAGAGCAAAGAAGTTTCTCGCTTCCCAGGCTGTTATGCTTTCATTTAAAGGGGTGCCGGGGATATATATGCACAGCCTTTTAGGTTCCGGAAATTACCGTGAAGGTGTGGAGAAGACCGGTGTAAAAAGAGCTATCAACAGGGAAAAACTCGATTACCAAAAAACTATCGAAGAGCTTAACACTTCAGGATCAATCCGGAATCTTATTTTCAAGGGGTTTCTGCGCTTGCTCGGAGCACGGAGTAAACAGAAAGCCTTTCATCCTGCAGGTAAGCAGAAAGTTATTCCCTGCAGTGGTTCGGTATTTGGTCTTCTAAGGAGCTCTCCCGACGAGAAAGAAAGACTATTTTGTTTTATCAATACGGGAAGTAGAGTAAGGAACGTAAGCATCCCTTCTTCGGGATCGATAGGAGGAGTACTAAAGGATATCATATCAGATAATATAGTTAGAATAAAAGACAGCGGTGATAAGAAAGAGTTAAAGATAAACCCCTACGAAGTGTTGTGGCTTAAGGAGATGGATTGAAACTGGGGGATTCCCCCCTGACTGCTTTAAAATCTTCCCAAGATATTGGTAAGAACATTGTTTATTTTTGACTCAAGCACCCCGTAAGAATAGTATCTCAATCCGAGGGCATAGTTGTGATCTCCCATTTTTTTAATTTTCTCTTTATCCTGCAGTAATTCCCTTGCATATCTGATTGTTTCTTTTGAAATAAAATTATCGAACTCGATCACTTTAAAACCCTTGGGCTTGATATCAAAAGAATAGATAGAGTAGTTATTTACCAGTAATGGTTTCTTAAAATATATAGCCTCAAGAAAGGCATTTCCAAACCCCTCGAAAATTGAGGGATAGGTTACAAGATCGGCGTGGGGATAAACATCAAAGAGTGAGTAGATCTTTCTGCCGTCGGGAGTCCTACCCCTGTTGTCGTTTATGATATCGGAGACAAAAACAGCCTTTATCCCCAGAAGTTCGGCATACTCTTTAACGCGTTCTTCGTACTCGTAGCCCTCGTCTCCTGAGGCGTGGGATATTACCAGTGTGGCTTTCATACCAAGACGGGCGACTAGCTCTATGGCGTGTTCTATTCCTTTCCGCTGGACTACTCTGGTAGGCTGCAGAATTAAAAGCTCATCTTTATCAATGTCCAGTGCTTCTCTTACATCCGATGCATACTCATCAGGCGGTTCAGGAGGTTCTTCGAACTTCATCACATTTGGGATAAGCATACTGGAGATACCCGTTCTTAAGGCAAGCTGGTTCTGGGCGGAGGAGTTTATTACTATATGCTGAATGTTGGAGAGATGGGGTGGATAACAGGAGTTAAAGTAATCCCATACGCAGTTTCTTAAAAAACGTTTCCTCTCCCAGAAAAAATCGTGATGGTGGGCCATTACAGGTAGCCCAGTTTCTGCAATTACTTCGGTGAGAGCCATCCCCAGGGGAAGATTTAGGGGAATGGTCAGGGCATTTTCAGATACAAGCAGTTGGATGTTGAAGCGCTTGATAAACTCGTAAAGAGACTCTTTAAGTATCTCTCTGTATTTATGCAGCCCATCTGTAAGTTCCCTGGGCCTCTGCGAATGTGAGTAGGCCATATTGTAGAGCTCTTTGATAGCGGGGTAATTAAAGTGAGCTTCCGGCACGACCATTGATCTGGACGGAGGAGTCTCCAGCTCCCCTCCGTAATAGTAAGAGGTAAGACCGAACTTTTCGAATATCTCTGCCCATTTGTAGGTTTCCAGGGAGACGCCGTCTGTGCCTCCGATTCGGAAGGATATAAAACCGACGTTATCAAGCACTTTTTTCTCCTTTTAACTTTTTTGCATCTACTTTTACAATGAAAACTATTCAATTTATCGAAAAAATGCAATACTGTGCTTAATCTCGCTTACCGAAAAGCAAGATTGCTGGAATCAGAAAGGCTGTGGCAAACCCCGCCATCACCAGAGAGTTTACGGCAATAGAGTAGTTGGAAAGCATCTCTATCACCATAGAGGGGACTGTTTTACTTAGGACCACCTGTCGAAGGGGATCGACCCCATAGGCAACAGGATCGATTTTAGCGAGAATCTCCATCCATAGGGGGATATTTTTTAGGGGGAAGAAGGCTCCCGATAGAAAAAACATGGGCATTAGAAGAAAATTCATTATCATCTGAAACCCTTCCATGGACCTCTGCCTCGAGGCAATGAGTATCCCCAGGGATGTCATTACCATAGCAAGAAGAAGCATGAGACCAACAAGGGTAATAATCTGGAAAAGGGTTAACTGTATGTTAAGAATCGGTGATAACAGAAGGATAATGCAACCCTGGAAGAGGGCAATGGTACTTCCCCCTGCTACTTTGCCCAGTGCAACGGCTGCTCTGGAGATGGGAGCTGCCATTACCTCCTTGAAAAAACCGAACTCCCTGTCCCAGACTATAGAAACAGCAGAAAAGATCGAAGTAAAAAGAACTGTCATCCCCAGAATACCGGGAAACATAAATTGTCTGAAGTCCAGGTGGCCACCACCGAGATTGGACATTACAGGGGAGAGCCCGCTTCCGAATATGAAGAGAAACAGAAGAGGTTGAGCCAGGGAGGCTACTATTCTTGCCCTGTCTCTGGAATAACGTAACACGTCTCTGTACCAGATGGTGAATATGCCTTTTAGGTTTTGAATGAATTTATCGTACATTTACTCGACTCCTTATGGAAAAATAAAAACACTCCTCTTTTAAAGTGGTAAAGCCGTTCTTTTTTCATCTTCCTCTATTCCACATACGGACTCTTCGTTTAAGGGAGTCTTTTGCCTGGTCTGCTTCCTCCTCCCGTATGGAATGACCGGTTAGCTTTATAAAGACATCATCCAGTGTAGGTCTTCGGAGATTGATGCTTAGCACCTGAATGGAAGGATTGTAATTTGTAAGGGTATCTATCAATCTGGGGATAAACTTATCACCGTCGGTAGTTTCTATGATAATCTGCCCCTGTTGACCGTTACGAATCTCCAGACCGAACTTATCCCGGATTATCTGTCCGGCGTGTGTGTTGTCGGAAGTATCTGCAGTTACTATGTCTCCGCCTACTATTTGCTTTAAAGCTTCCGGTGTATCCAGGGAGACTATCCTTCCATGATCTATGATTGCTATTCTGTCGCAGTTTTCCGCCTCTTCCATGTAGTGGGTGGTCATGAACATGGTTATTTTCTCTCTTTCCCTGAGACGCAGAAGGTAGTTCCAGATGTGCCTTCTGGTCTGCGGGTCCAGCCCAATGGTAGGCTCATCGAGAAAGATGACCTTAGGGTGATGAAGCAGTCCACGGGCGATTTCCAACCTTCTTTTCATACCACCTGAATAGGTACGTACCTGCTTATCGGCTTTTTCCGTCAGGTCTACCATCTGAAGTACTTCCCTGGAACGGCTTTCATAGGTCTTTCGGTCAACATTGTATAACATCGCATGGAAATGGAGATTCTCCCTGCCGGTGAGTCTATCGTCCAGACTTGGGTCCTGAAAGATGAGTCCTATATTTTTTCTTACTTCATGGGGATGGGAAGAAACATCGATACCCGCAACAGATGCCATGCCTTCTGTGGGTTTAAGCAGGGTGCAGAGCATGTTTATTGTTGTGGTTTTACCTGCACCGTTTGGACCTAAGAATCCGAATATTTCGCCCTCTCCCACCGAAAAGGATATCCCATCTACCGCTGTAAAATCACCGAACTTTCTTGTTAGCTCCCTGACTTCTATTATTGTCGATCCGCCTTTGGTTTGTACACCGGAAAGCTTTACAGTAGAACTGTTGTTTTCGTTTTTCATAATTATTCCTTCGAAAATTCGATTTTTCCCATTACAGCCCGCAAAAATAACGACACTTACTCCCTGATTTCAAAACTTTGTTTAAGAATCTCCAGCCCCTCTCGAAGTTTCTGCAATTTATCCTCTGGCAGTTCTGCTACCAGTTGCTCTACATACTGACGGAGATTCATATGCACAGAGTCAAGTACCCTCTTACCATCATCTGTTATAGTTATCTTTAGCTTTCTTCGATCTTCAGGTACACTTGTACGTCTGATCCAGCCGCGATTTACCATCCTGGATATGGATCTGGACATGGTAGGGGGACTCACTCCCTGTCGTTCAGCCAATTCCGCAAGATTTTTTGAACTGCCTGAAAGAATGCAGAGCATTTTATACTGGACTGGATTATCGATTTCTCCGGTTTTGCGTAATTCAGAAAAAAGCTTTTTCATAACCAGGGGGATCGAATCCAGTAGAAGCTGAGCTGTATTTTTTACAATATCGTTATTCATATAGTGCTGACACAGAGCGATTTTTATTAATCTGGCTAATAGTTAGCCTGGCTAATCTATTCTTGGAATAAGGTAATATCATTGGATAAAAAAAGTCAAGAGAAAATATCAGAGAATTTGCCGATTTTCGCTGGGAAAGACAATCACCTATCTGTTAAAGGCAGGTGGCTTTGCAGTATGTTGTTTACTACGAAAGAAGGCCAGCACCTATGGTGGTTGTTTACTTCATGGTTCTACCATGATCTCAATCTCAACCCTTCGGTTAAGGTGCTGATTATCAGGGTTTCGAGTTACCAGTTTCTTTCCCCCTAGACCAAGTATCTGTGGTTCTTCTTCCGGGTTCCAACCGAGCTGGAGAAGATAGTTCTTTACATTTTCCGCCCGTTTGAGAGAAAGTTCCATTCGGCCTCTTTCTGTTCCGTAAAGTGCACAATGACCGGATATTACGACCCTGGCATTTCCCTGGTAATTTTTTAATACTGGTAGTATCCGTTCTTTTAGATACTGCATCGTTTCCGGTGTAAGGTTGGGATCGTCAGGTTTAAAGTAAATTATATCTTTTTGAGGGGCAGGTATTTCACCGGCCATTGGTGCTTGTGTTTCTTCTTCTTTCTGATTGATGGTTTCCTCAGCAAGAGGTGCCGGACTCTTCTTTTCTTCCTTTTTGGCTATTTCACCAGCTCCGAGTGTCGAATTTTCTTTCCCATCAGGGCTCTTAATCTCTTCTTTTCCTCCCGCCAATTCTTCTGATGAAGAGCCGGCAATATCCTGAGTGGCCTCCCCGATAGATGTAATTCCCCCGGTTACAGGGAGACCCGGCGGGAAACCAAAGAAAAAAAGGAAAATAAGCAATAGAACCAGGACAATTCCTAGGAGAGCCAGAGCAAAGATCCTTGTTGTTTTTATTTCTTTGAGTTTAACCTCAGACCGGGTGTAAAACTTTCCTTCGAGATACACCGACAGGGATAGGGTAGCTCCGTTGCAGTTACCTTGAAGCAAGATTTCGGGATGTTCCCTGGCAGGCAGGTTTTTAAGCTCTATTTCGCGCAGAAGCTTCTTCTCCCAGTTGGTTTCAATAAATAGTTTGATTATAGCTTTCTTCTGGTAAGGTGTAATTGTTGTAAGATTGAGGGTTCCCGAAGCTCCCTTTTTCAAGGGAAGAAGCCCCACATAATAGGTTTTTTCTGTTTCTACAAGAACTATTTTTTCACTCACAATATATCATTTTAACCCATCGTTCTTTTAGGTCAATGGATAAATCTCCATTTTAATATGGATCTTTATCCTCTAACGGCAGATCCGATATTTTAAACCAGGCTTCCCTGGCATCGGCTACAAGGTAAAGGGAGCCGGTTACAAGGATAAGTTCTTCCGGTTCTGTCATTTTCAGTGCTCTTTTAAGAGCTTCTTCTGCACATTCTGCTATCGATGCATTCCGTTTAAGTTTCTTCAACATCTCTAAAAGCTTTTCAGGCTTCTCTGCTCTCTTATGATGAGAAGATGTGAGGATAATTTCGTGAAAATGTGGATGGAGGTTTTCAAGCATTTCAACAATATCTTTATCGGTGGAAGCTCCGAAGATAAGAGTCTTGCCTGTTTCGCCGAAGAGTGATACCAGGCTCTCTGTAAGGTATTTTACCGATGCCGAATTGTGGGCTCCATCCACTATTAAATAGGGTTTATGGGAGAGAATTTCGAGTCTTCCGGGCCAGACTACTCCTTTAAGCCCATCTCTTATAGATTCTTCTGATACAGTAAACCCTCTGGAGGAAAGTTCGTATACTATCGCTATGGCCAGATTGGCGTTGATGAGCTGATGTTCGCCCAGAAGTGGTATATTTAAATCCTTAATTCTAAAACTTGTTTTCCGCCCGTTGCCGATTTCTCTAAGATCGAAGCTCTGTCCTTGAAGGTTTATATTTTGCCTGTTTAGTTCCCAGTTCTCGGAGATGGAGATAAACGGTGCCCCAATCGACCTTGCACGATCCTCAATTACACCCAGTGCTTCGGGCTTCTGAGGAGCTGTGATAACAGGGATGCCGGGTTTAATAATTCCTGCTTTTTCTCCTGCAATTGAGCTTAAAGTATTGCCCAGCATTTCGGTATGGTCGTAACTTATCGAAGTTATAGCGGTTACAATAGGATTTATAACATTTGTGGCATCCAATCGGCCTCCCATTAGAGCTTCTATTATGGCGATATCTGTGTTTTGTTCGGAGAAGAGGAAAAAAGCCAGGGCGGTAAGTATTTCAAATAATGTAATCCCTTCAACTTTCTCGATGAAGGGTTTTATCTTCTCAACACCTTCTGCCACATCCTCTTCTCCGAGAGGTTCTCCATTTACTCTGAAGTATTCCCTCAGGGAATGGAGATGGGGTGATGTGAAAAGTCCGGTTCTCCATCCTCCTGCCCGCATTATAGATTCTACCATTGCAGAAGTTGAGCCTTTCCCCTTTGTACCTGCAATATGCACAGAGGCAAAGTTATTCTGGGGATTATCCAGCATTTCGAGAAGCAGGGAAACACGGTCTGTATTGTATGTCTGCCTGTTGTAAGGGATGTTGTTTTGTCCTGTGTAATCGGCAAAGCCATAAAGAAAGGAAAATGCTTCTCTGTAGTTCATAAAGAGTTCCTGTTCTCTATTATACCCCTCATCTTGCCGCTGCCCAAGATGATTTAATAAATACTTTTAATAGAATTGATGGCGACCTATCGGAATATACCGAGTGCCTCTTTGTCCCCTCTTAAAAGCCGGCTGCCAGGTGCTCCATAATATCCGGTGCCAGTATTGCCCTCAAGGGTATCTTTTCCATCGAGTCCTGTGGCATCGGCAACGGCAAACACCTCTTCCTTTGTCTCTTCAAGGCATAATTTCTCCGGAGGAGAGTAGTACCACCATTGAAGAATCTCTCCGATGGTATTTCTTAAAAAAGAGGGGGTCTTTTTGTTCAAGTCAGAACTTCTATAAAAAGCAAGGTGGAAGTTTCCGTAATAACCGGAAATATTGGATTCAAGAATCTCCTCTTTTAGAAGTCTTCCGTGGGCAAATCCACGGTGGTAGGGTGAACCTCTCAGGTTAAGTATATGAAACCCGTTTCTTAACTCCAGAGTCGAGCCTGTAGCAGGGTCTTCCCTGACCTTTCTTTCCATTTCACTATAATATAACAAAAGAGATTTGGGATTGATAACTTATTATAAAAAATTTTATTATCTTATAGGCAAATGAGAATACTTTTTACCAATGATGACGGGATTCGAAGTCCAGGATTAAAAGCCTGCCCGATATAGTTATTTCCGGAATCAATCAGTGTCCCGACCTGGGTGCGGATATTCTTTTCTCCGGTACTGCGGCCGCAGCAAGACAGGCTGCAATAATAGGGATTCCCGCAATTTCTGTCTCCATCTTTTCGTTTAACTCACCTTTCTATTTCGAAAATGCGGGCAATTTTATAGTCGTAAACCTGGATAATTTTATAGAACAGTGGGCTCCCGACCACTTTTTAAACATCAATA
>QNBH01000129.1 GCA_003645645.1 Spirochaetota bacterium
GATTTGATCCTTCATTGACAATAGGAAAATAAACTCCGATAATAAACTTGTACCATGAAAATAAGAGTGCTTCTTGCGGATGACCACCATGTAGTAAGGGAAGGTATAAAGTCTATACTCCACAATCAATGTGATAATATCGAAGTGATTGCAGAAGCGGTAAACGGAAGGGAAGTTATTGAGTATGCAGCCAGATACAGAGTAGATGTATTTGTCATAGATATTTCCATGCCCGAATTAAACGGAATTGAAACTATCGAGAAACTCCTTAAAGAAGATCGTAGGAGAAAAATAATAGTGCTTAGCATGTACAACGATAAAATACTGGTTGAGAGGGCGCTGAAATATGGTGCAAGAGGATATATACTCAAAGACGATAGTGTAAATGAAATTGTTAATGCGGTAAACGAAGTATACAGGGGCAAATGTTACATAAGTCCTGGCGTAGCAGGTTACACTACAGGAGTTTTCCTTTTGGGTAAAGATAGAAAAATCTCCCGTTCTCCTGAAAGTGAACTTACAAGTCGGCAGAAAGAGATATTAAAGCTTATCTGCGAAGGATACACCGAAAGAGATATAGCAAATAAATTGAATCTATCTCACCATACGGTGCATGTGCATAAAAACAACATAATGAAAGCTCTCGATCTTCACAACAAAGCCGATCTGATCAAATATTCCATAAAGTGGGGCATAATTCAGGTTTAAAATGCTTCGAGCCGTGCGTACATATCTTAACAATCGAAGGGAAGATAGGAAGATATTTTGGGATGACCTGTGTAACAGATGCGGCATATGCTGTTATGAGAAGAGATACACTCTTTCGGGAAAACTCTATATAGATTTCTCTTCACCATGCAGATTTTTGGATACGGAGACGAAAGAATGCCGGGTATATACAAACAGATTCAAAATTGTGAAAGATTGTAAGAAACTCACAATCTTCCACGCACTTTTCGCTTCCTACTTACCTGATACCTGTGGCTATGTGAGACGCTTCAGAAAATGGCGAATATTTTCCAGGAGTTTGTGTTTCCGTCAAAAGAAAAATAATACCCCGTAAATGAGCGCCAGAAAGGCAATTTAGCACCGGGATTGCTGCCGAAGTCAATATAAGCCTTGTAGATTCTACCTCTTTTTAAAGATGTATCGGCATATACTATTTCTGTTTTTATTTTATCGAACGCAGAAATATCCAGTTCGTTCTCCTGAAAATACCCCACAAAGGTTTCTTTAAGCTCGGATCTGCTTATGTAAGTGCCAAGGGGAATGTTTTGAAAGGGATCTGTAAAGAAAGAACTCGTTTTTTGTGCATCTTTATTTTTAAATGCATCGATCATCTGAGTCAGGGAACTCTTGATGCTTTCTTCCGGGGTGATATATGCTTCGAATCTTTCGGGAATTTTCCCTGCGGCAAATAAAAGCCAGTTGTTCTCTATAAGACGAAAGTAAAACCTCTGCTTGTTTTCCCCTGGATTTATGTAGTGGTCTATCCTCAATGCAGGTCTATCTGCAAGCCTTATGGATGCTTCCCATATATCCTGGGATACAGGAGAAACAGAGATACTATCGAGAACAAAGAGCCTGGAGGGTGGAATCTCGGAGATGTTGTTTTCTTCCAGGTATCTACTTATGACCGTTTCCGCCTCTTTTAGACTTATCCCTCTATCTATACCGGGTAAATAGACAGTAGATGCAAGCACATCTCCTAAAACCTCAATATCCTGCGTCATAAATGCACGCAGGAAACGGGAAAACTGGAACTTAACAGCATTTCTTGCCGCCACTTCCGCCGGTATTACTGCAATTTTGGGCATCCAGGCACCGGCAAGGGCAAGCGCCGTTTGTACCGAGCGAGGCTGGTATCTAATTGTCTCAGGAGAAAGCATAGGATAAATACGGAAGGCCATCCGAATAAAATCATCTCCTTTTTCCTTCTTCCCTACTTGTTGATACTGTTTCCCTACCAGGTAGTATGCTTCTGCAAGTTCTTTTCTCTCCTGAAGAGTTAAGTCTTCGTAGAATTGAGACCATACAGGGGTAATACAAAAAAATAGTAGAATGCATAACCCTATGATCATTTTTTTCACATTGCTCCTCCATAAAAAGAATACTCTTTTTTTATTATATCCCTAACAACCGGGATATGCAAACAGAATATAAATTAATTTTGAATCAAAGCGTAAATTCACTGTGTTATGTGTTAACAGAGGAGGAAAATAGTGAAACAGCTAATAACACTTTTTATAGCACTTTGTTTTTTGGGGTGTAATGCAATTGTCGGACTGGAAAAGAGTTCTCTTGTTTTGTTTCTAAGCACACAGGAAGGTGTGGTTAGGACAATCACACCGGAAGCAGACTTAAGTGTATCTTACTATGAGATAGAAGGAGATGGTCCGGAAAGAAGAGGATTCAGCTTCCAGACGAATGAGCAAATTGCCGAGATAAAGGGACTTAAAGCGGGTAACTGGAAGATAACTGCAAGGGGTTACAATTCCGGCAAGACACCAGTATTTCAGGGGGAGAAGGAAGTCGTGCTTAAATACCGGGAAAGGGCGGATATTCACATGATTCTCTATCCTGTAGAGGGAAAGGGCGAATTGGAGATATCGGTAAATTGGCCTGAGACCTGTTTGACCGAACCCGTAGTTACCGGGGAGCTTGTATCCGAAAACGATGAAAAAACAGAACTCCAGTTTCAAGTATCGAGCATGCAAGCTCAAACTTCTGTAGAGCGATTGCAATCGGGTTACTATACACTCATTCTAAATCTCTACGATGGGGCTCAACATGTAGCAGGACTTGCCGAAGTGGTTCGTATTCTTGCAGAACACACCACGCAAGCCCATCTTGATCTGGACACCTCGGGGAGTGTGGGAGCGGTTTTTAAGCTCATTGTGCAAATCGATCACCTTGAGCCCATAGCTATTTCATTAAAAGGATCCGGGAAGGCGGTTTTTCGGGAAGACAGGCTTGAGAGTATTGCCAAGGCAATCAATACCGTCGGAAACACGAGCTTTTTCTGGTATATAAATGGGAAAGCCGAATTAGAGGGGCCTTATCTCTCAGTGAGCAGCGATACTCTTCCACCTGTTAACAGGATAGATATAGTTGCAATATCTGAAGAAGGAAGAGCCGGGTCTGAACATCGCATTGTTCAAATCGTAGATCCTCTGCTTTGCGGTAGAGTAGCATTTCTGACCGCTTTCTTTGACCGGGAGGAAGGAGTTGACGGGCTCTCCGGAGCAAGAGATGTGGAATGCTTTCCCGATGGAAACATGGTTATGGTAGCCGGATATGGTGATAACGGTATAGCAGTTTTTAATCGGGATGTGCAAACCGGAGGGGTGCATTTCAGAGAGTGCCTGAAAAGCCTGGAAAGCATTCCACTGGGAGGAGTTATAGCTTTAGCTGCATCACCCGTTGGCTCTCTACTTGTTACTGCCTCTTACAAAGACAATGCTTTAAACTTTTTCAGAAAGAACGATGAAGAGGGAAAGTTGGATTGGATAAGAGCCATCGGGCATACAGATGAAAATTTTGAAGGTCTTGAAGGGGTATACGATGTGGCATTCTCTCCGGAAGGGGCACATCTCTATGCGGTAGGTGCAAAGGCGAACTCAATACTGATAATATCCCTCGATGGGGAGACCGGTATCCCTGTGGATGTTAAGACTATATTTGCAGAGGGGGATCTCAGCTCATTGCTGTTAGAACCTGTGAGGGTTCACCTTTCACCCGACGGAGAACATGTATATGTTGCCTGCCGGGAGAGCGATACTTTGATTGTATTTTCCCGCAACTTGGATACAGGAGAGCTTGAGTTCAGCTACTCCTTTACGGATGGAGTTGGAGGGGTCGATGGACTCAACGCACCCTCCGGCATAGCTCTCTCCTCCGGGGGTGAACATCTCTACATAACAGGTTACTACGACAACTCGGTTACTCTGTTTGTAAGAGATAGAGTAAGCGGTAATTTCATCTGGACTGCCATATGGAAAGACGGTGTGGGTGGTGTGGATGGCCTTTACTACGCACAGGATGTAGCCGTATCATGGGACGGCGAGGAGGTTTATGCAACGGGTGGTGGTGATGATTCTGTATCGGTTTTTTCGAGGGATGGAGTGACGGGAATGCTTACATTTATTGGCACGATTACGGATGGAATAAACGGAGTAGACGGATTGGATAGTGCTCGAAGAATTGCCCTTTCTCCCGAGGGAAAGGATGTCTTCATCGCCGGAGCCGAAGATAACGCTCTTGTTATATTAAGACAGCCTTAATCTGCAGGAGCGCCTTGGAAAGTGTGCATACTGGGGAACCCCTGAACCTCAAGATTTACAACAGGGGAAGCCCTTAACCGGGACACGTGTGAGTTTATGGAATCCATATTCAAGAGGGGATGGTACCCGCCCTGTAGGCAAAATCCCGGTGGCTCTATCTAATTGGTACTTGACATTAAAGGTAATTTAAATTATATTCTACACAAATCAGGTAGGAATAATGGGTTTTATTGATCGGAATCTTGCAGACAGAATAGAGAGGGTAAAGGAAAGGCAAAAGGCGGTTGTTCTGGCACATAATTTCGTAAATCCGGAAGTCCATGAGATT
Organism: Spirochaetota bacterium; assembly: GCA_003645645.1. Taxonomy (GTDB): domain Bacteria; phylum Spirochaetota; class Spirochaetia; order SPDA01; family B32-G16; genus B32-G16. The sequence continues at coordinate 4,612 of QNBH01000129.1, forward strand.
GCAGACTTTACAGGCAGCTCTCTTCAATTATGCATGAAGGCCATTCAAACGGATGCGGATGTAATTATAGTCTGCGGTGTACGGTTTATGGGTGAGAATATTAAACTTCTCGTCCCGCAAAAGACTGTGCTCCTGCCCGAGAGAGATGCAGAATGTCCCATGGCAGATATGGTTTCTGGAAAAGAGCTTCAAACTTTAAAAAACAAGTATCCCAATGCTCTGGTTTTAGCCTCTATCAAGACCAATGCGAGGGAGAAGGCAAGGAGCCATCTTTGTTATGCAGAAACACTCAGGAACGATATATTAAGAGATATACCTCCGGAGAGAGAGATTATTTTTTTGCCCGATAAATATACCGGTCTAAGGCTCTCCGAGGTTACAGCACGAAACATTATCTCCTATCCGGGCTTCTGCCCTGTGCATATGAGAATCCTTCCTGAAGATATAGTCGAGAAGAAAAGGAAACATCCCCATGCGCCTGTTGCATCCCATTCCCACTGTTCAAAGGCTGTAACTGATTTATCTGACTTTACCGGTGATACGGAGGAATTACTTAACTTCGCATTCGAGTCAGGTGCCGATGAGATAATCTATGCAACCGAACGAGATTTTGGTTACAGGATAAAGAGCCTTAATCCCGAATGTAACCCCATACCCGCCTCTTTTCTTACTGTTTGCACTAGCATGAAACGTATCAATGCAGGAAGCGTATTGAGATCTCTTGAAAGTCTTTCAGGTGTAGTAGAGCTGGATAGTGAGCTCGCTAATCGAGCTTCACTGCCGTTGTCAAAGATTTTGAAAGTAAAGGCTGGAAAAGCATGATAAATATATCTACAAAGGCGGAATACGCAATCAGAGCTCTTGTCAGAATAGCACTCAGCGCGGACAAGCAACTTGTATCTATCGGGAATATTGCAGAAAAAGAGAAAATATCCAAGAAATATCTTGAAAATATTTTTAATTTATTGAAGAGGAGCAAAATCGTACAAAGTACAAGGGGTCCGGTTGGGGGATACAGACTTGCACGGACACCCGAAGAGCTGACTATCTATGATATTCTCGATGCAGTGCAAGGTCCGCTGGCCTCACCGAGCTGTATACTCGATCCGCTCAGTTGCGATAGAACCAGCAAATGCGGCTCGAGAAAGCTGTGGAAGGAGTTTCAAAATCACATAGATGATTTTTTAAAATCAAAAACACTGGCCCAGGTCATGGGCTACTACAAAAAAGAAAGGAAGGTATCATGAGCACAAAAAGAGTGTATATGGATAACAACGCCACGACGCCCCTCCATCCGGAAGTTAAAAAAACACTTATTGAGTGCTTTGATCTGTACGGTAATCCTTCGAGTATGCATTCATTTGGAAGAGAAGCACATGAGAGGGTGGAAAACAGCCGTCGACTGGTGGCAGATTTTCTCGGAGCATCCCCCGAAGAGATAATTTTTACAGGCGGAGGTTCCGAATCAAACAACACCGTTCTCAAGCTGGTAACCTGCAGAGAAACAGCCTGTAAACTCTGTCCTGCTTCCAGAAGAGAGATAGTGACCACCCAGATAGAACATCCGAGCGTGCTTAATACGGTAAAATTTCTTGAGAGTGAAGGGATTCCTGCGGTTTACTTGAGTGTAGACAGAGAGGGGAAGATCGATTTACAGGAACTAAACGATGCCGTATCGGAGAACACGGCACTGGTTTCGGTGATAATGGCAAATAATGAGATAGGTACTATTCAGGACATTAAAAAAGTTGCAGAAATAGCTCATGCCAGTGGAGCTCTCGTTCATACAGATGCAGTGCAGGCACTGGGTAAGGTGCCTGTAAATGTACGAGAGCTTAACATAGATTTTTTAAGTTTCTCCGGGCATAAACTATACGGTCCTAAGGGAATAGGAATCCTCTATGTAAAAAAGGGTGCACCTTTCTGCAATCTGATTCACGGCGGACATCAGGAGTTCAGCCGCAGGGCCGGTACACTCAACACTCAAGGCATTATCGGATTGGGGAAAGCGGTAGAACTGGCAGCTCAGGAGCTTCCCGAGGAGATAGAGAGGCTTAAAAGACTTAAAAACAGGCTTAAACAGGGGATACTGGAGAGGATCCCCGACGTTCATATAAATGGCCATGCCACAGATTGCCTTCCGGGAACTCTGAACGTTTCTTTCATGGGAGCAGAGGGAGAGGCTATTCTTCTTTACTTGGATCTTGAGGGGATTGCGGTATCAACAGGTTCTGCATGTTCAACGGGATCACTGGAGTCATCCCATGTGATTGTGGCAACCGGACTGGGAGCCGAGTATGCCCACGGTTCAATTCGTTTCAGTCTGGGAAGAGAAAATACCGAAGAAGATGTGGATTACGTTCTGGAGAAGTTACCGCACATAATACTTAAGATAAGGAGAATGTCATCGGTTTATGCAGGAGGTATAAAATGACAAAGAAGCTTGATTGGGTCTACTCTGATATCGTTAAAGATCACTTTATGAATCCCAGGAATATCCTCGAAGATGAGGAATCCTATCAAGCTGACGGGGAAGGACTTGCAGGTAATATAAAGTGTGGAGATCAAATGCTCATGGTGATCAAGGTTGAGGACGGGAGAATAACAGATTGCAAGTGGAAAACATACGGATGTGCCAGTGCTATAGCCAGCACCTCGATGCTTTCGGAAGCGGTAAAGGGGATGACCCTGGAAGAGGCATACCATGTATCACCCAGGGATATCGCTCAAAAACTGGGCGGACTTCCGGAACATAAAATACACTGTTCGGTCTTAGGAGATAAAGCCCTGCGTGCAGCCATAGAGGACTATTACGAAAAGCAAGGGATGGAAGATAAGATTGAACGAAGGAAAGATAGAATTGTCTGTAGTTGTATGGAAGTTACAGAGGGGGAGATAGAAAACGCCATCATGGAGGGAGTAAAGACTTACGAGGAGCTTCAGGAACATACAAAAATCGGTACAGTGTGCGGAGAATGTAAGGATGAAACTCTTGAATTGATGGAGAAGTATCTAAAAAAATACAGTAATTGAAGAAACGGTGTCCGAAGATTTGCTTTCATTCAGACAGGGGCTCTTATGTGAGAGTTTCCGGCGTCTATTGCCAACAACTTGTTCATATCCCACAGGTACTCAAACATTTTCCAGCGGAGTGCGTCTGACTACAAACTCCCTTTTAGTAGAAGAGCGTGCAGCCATTGAAGCTTGTCTTGCTTCATTGTAGAAATGCTCCTGGGCTCTAAAAACCTTTTCTCCCGGAGCAGGTTCTTTAAGCACATAGCTGCCGTTTTCAAACAACCGGAAAGCCTTTGTATTATCCTTAAAATAGGCTTCAAGGATCTTTATTATCCTGTTTTTGAGATTTTCCTGCTCAACCGGAAACATCAACTCAATTCTTCTCTCCAGATTTCGAGGCATCCAATCGGGACTGCCCAGGTAGACATTTCTCTCACCGTTATTGTAGAAGTAGTATATTCTTGAATGTTCGAGAAAACGGTCTATAATACTTATAACCGAGATATTTTCGCTTAAACCCTCTTTTCCCGGTACGAGCATACACACTCCCCGGATGTTAATCTTAACGGTTACACCTGCCTGGGAGGCTCTGTAAAGAGCATTTATCATATCAACATCGGCAATGTTGTTCATTTTTAACATGATAAGAGCGGGGTTGTTATTTTTAGCATTTTCTATTTCTCTTTCGATAAAGTGGATCAATTTCTCTTTCATTCCTGAAGGCGCCATTATGAGTTTTTTCAAATTGGGTACAGAAGAATAACCGGTTATTGCATTAAAGAATAAGCCCAGTTCGTAGGTTAACTCTTCGCTGGCACTAAAGTACCCTATATCTACGTAATACCTTGCCGTCTTATCATTATAGTTGCCTGTACCGATATGCATGTATCGTATGATACCATGTCGCTCCCGGCGAAAGATAAGGAGGGTTTTTGCATGAATTTTTAAATGAGCTATTCCATAAATCACAATTGCTCCGGTTCTCTCCAGATGTTCTACCCATCCGATATTTCTCTCTTCGTCAAATCTTGCCTTAAGCTCTACCGCCACAGTAACCTGTTTCCCGTTTTTTGCAGCTTCACTTAATGCTTTTACAATCGGAGACTTACCGCTTGTACGATACAGAGTCATCTTTATTGCAATAACCGCAGGGTCTCTTGCGGCTTCGTTAACCAGTGCTACTACCGGTTCGAAAGATTCGTATGGGTGATGAATCAGGAGGTCTTCACTTTTTATATTGTCCCATAGGCTTATATCATCCTTGAAACTTGCAGGTTTGACAGGCTGCCACTCTTCAAACCTGATATAATCAAATCCGGATGCAAGCACAAGACTTTTAAATCCTTTCAGGTCTATCGGGCCAGATAGCTCGTACACATCCTCTGAGTCCAATTTTAAAGCACTTACCAGCAAATTTTTTAACTCCTCAGCCCCTTTTAAAATTTCAAGCCTCACAGGTGTGCTTAAGTTTCTGTTTACCAGAACCTCTTCCATGGCTTCCACAAAATCTTCATCCCGTTCTTCGTCCACACTTAAATCTGCATCCCGTGTTACTCTAAAAATGGTGTAATCTTTTATATTATATCCGAGAAAGAGCTTGCCCGCATTTGCTATTATTATGTCTTCCAGAAGAGTAAAGCACGCTCTTCCTCCCACATTGGGAAGCCAGTACACTCTCTCCAGAGCCGGAGGAATCGGAACCAGACAATATTTCCTCTTCTCCTTTCTCTGAGCTGATATCGGTTCCAGAAGAAATAAAATATGTAGACGCAGGTTTGTAGTAAAGGGAAATCCTTTTTCCGGTTCTACTCGTACCGGCGTCAGGGAAAGAAAAATTTCACTGTCAAAGAGGTTCTGCGCAAATCGGCTCTGCTGATCGGTGTATGCTCCTGGTTTTGTATACACAGGACCGTTTTTAGCCAGACCGGGGAGAATCTCCTCCTGAAGACAACGGTACTGTTCATTAACAATTTCATGAACCTTTTGAGAAATCAGTTCCAGTTCCCTGGAGGGGGTAATGCCGGTAGGGCAGATAGAGCGGGCGCTCTGCCGTGATACCCGCTTTATAGCGGCTACTCGAATCATGAAGAACTCATCAAAATTAGTACTAACAATATAGAGAAACTTTAGCCTTTCCAAGAGAGGATTTGTATCGAGTAGAGCCTCGCTTAAAACTCTCCGGTTAAACTCTATCCAGCTTAATTCACGGTTAAAAAAATCTCCCACTTTCATAAATACTTCCTCACAGAGAAGTAGCTACAGAATATTCCTGCAGATTCATGCCCTAATTCAGACCAGAACAACTTTTAATCCGAAAACTTCTTCAAACATGGCTCCTTTTGCAGAAAGGGCCAGCCGCTCGAGAGAAATATCGCCTTGGCAGTCGCACTTTAAAATTACCTCATCCTTTGTCTTCTCAATATTAAGATTGCCTATCCGTCTGGTATGACTTCTATCGAGAGCATCGGCTACCCTTAACATTGCCGAGAGCTTAAGTACTCTTATTCGATCTTCCCATGGCAGGGAAGTGTAGCTCGAATGAGCCGAGGAAGGCATGGCCTTTCTGTGATAGCGTACAACATTTGAAATGATTTTTACATCATCACGATTTAATCCGAAAATCTCAGAGTTGTTTATCAGATACTGGCCGTGTTTGTGATGTCCCGAGAATCGCACATAAGAGCCTATATCGTGGAGTATAGCAGAAACTTCCAGGAGGAGACGGGCATGGGGAATCATTCCGTGTTCTTCTTTTAAATTGTCAAAAAGCTTCAAAGCCAAAGAAGCTACATGAGTGGCGTGATTTTCATCAAAATGGTATTTTCTTCCTATACCTACAGCAGAAGCTATTATCTGAGAATAAAACTCCCTCTTAACTAGAGGATCGGGACCCATTGTCATATTTACCAGCATGCCTTCTCTTATACTCACGTTGGGTATAATTATCTGGTTCGCAGAGGTTCTTTCGAAAAAGATGAGATAGGTGAGAAGGCTCGTTAAAAGGCCCTCTGCATCATTATAGGATATCTGTAACCGGGAGACGAGATCTTCGACGGATAGATGTTGAATGTCAAATACAAAATCTTCGAATTGGTGCTTCTCTATTATTTTGTACATTTCCTCCTCTTTCCCGCCAATTTTGGTCGCAGTAAGACGCATATGTCCTCCTACTGCAATGAAGTGCCTTATCCTCTTTAACTCCAGCTCAGAGTCAAGCA
>QNBH01000130.1 GCA_003645645.1 Spirochaetota bacterium
AGAGCCTTCTTTGCTTAAGGCTCGTGCAATGGCAAACCCCATCCCCTGGGCGGAACCTGTAACAACCGAAACCTTTCCGTCAAGTCTCTTCATAAATACTCTCTTTTATCCGGTTTTTTTAAAACAACCCACTCTCTTTGAGCTTTTCCTCTAAGTTTTTTCTATCGTTTTCGCCAAGGCCCGTAAGTGGTCTTCTCGGCACTCCACCGGTAAATCCTACCAGGTCCATGGCACACTTAACCCCAGCTACAGAATAAGTACCGGAAACTTCCCGGTTAAGCCAGATAAGTTTTTCATTGAGCTTCTCCGCCTCCTCTGTCTTTCCTTCAGAAAAAAGCCTGTATAATTCAGCACAGGCATTAGGAAATACATTTGCCAGAGAAAGCACACCGCCGGTACCTCCATTTTTAAGCACATCGAGAAAATAGTTGGCCGAACCTGCCAGTACAAAAAAGTCATCCGATGCGGCTCGCAGGGTCGTGCGGTAATAATTTTTATTGCTGTCCTTTATCCCCACCACGTTGGGATGGGATGTAACCCTTCTAAGTACCTCTATGGTGATGTTAACCCCGGCCGCCACAGAGGGGTTATTGTAAAGTGCCACAGGAACGGGTGATGCATCGGCCACCTCGGTGATAAACCTGACCATAACATCCTCGTCTATTTTTTTAGTAAAAAAATGGGGCATCAGAAGGCTGACCATTTGTGCGCCCGCATCTACAGCCCTTCGGGTCAGCTCGATTGTCAATTTTGTACTCTCAGCTCCCGTACCCGCCATGATTACCTTATCTTTTGAGCTGTTTCTTACCACCGTATCGACAACTTTATATCTCTCATCTTCGGAAAGAGCTTTATACTCTCCGTTTGTTCCGAGAACAAAATAACCCCTAAGCCCGGTTTCATTCATCTTCTCTACATTGCTTCTAAGACCGTCAAAGAGAATACGATCATCCTCAAAGGGTGTAACCATTGGTGCAAATACGCCCGAAAGCTTCTCTTTTATATTTTCCATTCTTTTAATCAAACCCCCTCAATTTTCCATGTATTGTAAAAACTTGCCTACAGCCACATCGATAAACTCGGGATCGTTTATGTGTGCATCGATCTTTTCAAGCTCTACCGATTTATCCAGATTCTCCTCAACCGCACGTATAAAAGCCATGTTCCCCTCTGGCTCCCAATGGGGATGCCCTTCCCTGTCCGGGTAGGAGAATCCCCTCAATGGGATAAAAAGGCACACTTTCCCCTTCGCCCTATTGAGTTTTTCTGCAGTTATTTTACCTACCTCTGCAAGTTCATTCACAGAAAGCCTTACCAGAGTCAGATTCGGATTGTGAACTATAAGTTTTCTTCTTTTTAAGTCTTCAGGTAATTTGTCGTAAGGCCCCTGAACGGTATAGTTGATGCTTCCAGGAGCCACAACCTGGGGAAGTCCGCACTTTCCTGCCATCTCCAGACGGTAGTCTTTGATTGCTCCGTGAAGGCCTCCCACATACCAGTCTGCTATCTCATGGAGATTTAAATCCAGTACTCCCTTAAATCTTCCCTCTACAATCATATCTTCCATGGCTATTCCACCCGTACCATTTTGATGAAAAGCCACAACTTCGTAACCCCTTCTCTCAAGCAATTCTTTTGCACGGAGAGCTCCCGGTGTGGTTGTCCCCAGCATGGACATGGCTACAGGAGTTTTCTCTTCTGCCCCTTTTTCTCCCTCGCCGTAAAAAACCTCCTTTACCATACCGCAAACCGCTGCTGCAGCGCTTCCCAGCACTCGCCTGGTTATAAAGTTTAATCCCTGTATATCCGCTACCGAGTGCATAATTATTATGTCTTTTGTACCTACAAAGGGGCCGAATGCAGCCTGCCCGGATGCTACTGTAGAGACCATGAGCTTTGGAATACCAAATGGGAGGGCTCGCATGGCGGAAGTCCCTATATCCGTATTTTGGGCTCCTCCGATGCTGATTATTCCGTGAAAGAGCCCCTTCTCAAATAACTCCCTTGTAATTTTCGCAACACCATCCATCATGGTACGTATGCACAGCCCCTTATCCCGGGTGGCGAGAAGCCGATCAATATCCTTCCCACCGGCCTTGGCTACCTCGTCCCGATCTATATCTGCTCTAATTCCCGATTGAGGAGGAGAGAGGATTCCAGGATTGACCAGTATGGTACCACATTCCAGGGACTCGATCTTTTTTCGTACAAAATCGGTCTCATACGCCTTTGTATCCAGCGTTGCAACGATCATTACTGTGGGTCTTGAAGCTCTTAATTCTTCCCTGATCATGTTAAGGCCCGGTCCCGGAGAAGTTTAATCGACAGCAGCTTCTGGAAGACCTTTTTTTGCTCCTTCCCTGATGATTACATACATCTCCTTTTCTATATCAAGCACATGCCTCTGCATCTGTTTCCGTGCTAAATTGTCATCCTGTTGAGAGATGGCCTCGAATACTTTTTTGTGAAACTGGATAGAGCGCGGCATTATATCCTTGCTGAACCTGAGAATCAGAGCCTGATTGTTCCACATGAGTTTATGAATATTCTTGATAATGGTAAGAAGGAGATTGTTCTCCGTTGCTTCTATGATCGAAAGGTGAAAAGCATAATCGTCATCGATAAAGTCCTCCACCCTGTCCCGCTCTCTGTCCATGGAACGAAGCGCCCTTTCAATTTTTTCGAGTTTTTCTGCATTTGCCCTCTTTGCAGCAAGAGCGGCTGCCTCCGGCTCTATGATCTTCCTCAGCTCGATCATCTCCATTATGTCGTGATGTCTGCTTATTGCTCTGGAGATCTCACGGAAAACCGAATCGTCGGGTACCGCAGGTGAAACATAGGTACCCCTGTTTTTTCTTTCGATAAAGCCAAGGTAGGTTAACACCCGAAGAGCTTCTCTTATGGTGCCCCTGCCAACTCCCATTTTGGAGGCCAACTGCTCCTCTGAGGGCAAACGGGAGCCTGATTTTAACTCTTTGCTTATTATCTGCTGTTTAAGGTATTCTATTATTTCGCCGGATACACTTATCCGGCCGAATTTTTTAAACTCCATCGATCTGTACTCCTATAGTTTTTTCTCTTCCCCTGCAGGAACGTAAAGTACAATATAGTCAAGATCTTCCTGCCCCTCATTTACCACATAGTGCATCTGGCCCGAAGGTACGAACACGGCCGTCCCCGGAGTAAAGGAATATTTCTCTCCTCCTATCGAAACATAACCCCTGCCTGAAAGACAGTAAAAACCGTGTTCTACATCGTGCTTATGCCCCTGCGTATCTTCTTCCCTGCAGGTCTCACCGCCTTTCATCGTATTTACAAGCAAGGAAAAACTCTTCGACCCACATGTATCCTCGTTTAACAGGATACGATACTTTACCGTACCGCCGTGAGTCATGCCTTCTATTGCATTATCGATGTGATGAGAAAGATTTTTAGCTTTCATTAACACGCCCCGTTTTATAAATAGGTATTATAGTAATACAATATTACTTCATTATACCCGAATATTTACTATACTGTCAATAGTATTTTAAATCTCAAACTTTTAGCTCCTTATCAAGCCTCGGTTGAAACTTTCCGAATCCCGGCTGTGAGAGAACTTTCCCTTCTTTAACAACAACTTCGCCTCGCAGTAGGACTGTATCAGCGACACCTTTTATCTTCATCCCGTCATAAGGAGTCCACCCGCATTTTGATAGTATTTTGCTGTTTGTAAGCATCTCTTCTCTTTCCATGTCAAGTATAACAAGGTCGGCATCGGAACCTATTTCCATTGTACCCTTTTTCGGATAAAGTCCGTAAACTCTTGCGGGATTCTCGCACATAACCTCTACCACCTTGTTTATGGTTGTTTTACCGTTGTTCACACCGTTCAGCATGAGCCGCATTGAGGTCTCCACCCCCGGAAGACCATTCGGAGCATCCCAGATATTCTGGTCTCCAGCCTTTTTCTGCTCTTTTGGATAGGGGCAGTGGTCGGAGCCCAGGACACTTACAAAGCCGCCGGTAAGCATCTCCCACATTATATCCAGTTCTTCGGCTTTTCTCGCCCTCGTTGGAGGGGTAAACTTTACCCAGGGGCCTCTCTCTTTTAGATCCTCAAGAGTCAGGTACAGATAATAGGGACACATTTCTGCATAAACAGGATAACCCCTATCCCTGGCCGTTTTTATTTTTTCAAGCAGAACAGGCTGGCTTACATGAGCAATCACTACCCGTACCCCTGTCTCCATGGCAATTTCAATGACCGTCTCTACCGCCAACCTTTCTGCAAGAGAAGATCGCCATTCCGAATGGCTCAGATAGTCCTTTCTTCCCTCTTTTTTAAGTCTTTGTTCTTCTGTGGAGGTGATGTGATCATCCTCACAATGGATGAGCACGGTCCCGTCCCATGAGGCGATCTCCCTGAATGCTTTTAGTAAATCCCCAGGATACATGGCAGGAGCCCCGTGCATGTTGCATGTAAACATCTTAAATCCCGTAACCCCTTCATCCCACATTGCTTTAAGCTCCTGGATGTTATCCGGCGCCCCGCCTCCCTTAAGTCCGAAGTCAACAACAGAACGATCTTTCAAATAGCGGATTTTTTCTCTAAGCTCCTTTACCGTGTAAACCGGTGGTATGGTACGGTGATGGGTGATCACGGTGGTGACCCCCCCATAGGCCGCCGCCCTTGTCCCTGTAATAAAATCTTCCCTCTCTGTATGACCCGGGTCCATCATGTGAGTGTGTCCGTCCACAGCGCCCGGAATAACATACCTACCTCCGGCATCGATTACTTCATCACATTCGACCGATTCATGCGGGGCTGTTATGGCTGCGATTTTTCCGTTTTTTATAAGAATGTTTGCATTGAAAATAGTATCAGGACGAACTATACGGGCGTTTTTTACGATTGTAGTTTTTCCTTCTGCCATTGTTTCGCTCCTTTACGGTCTCCGGTTTTCCTGCAGCCAAGCAGCCGCCTTTAAAGCAAGCCGATTCCTTCTCGGATAACCAACCACCGTTAAAGCCTAAGGCTTTCTTTCGTAGTAAAGCAGCTAACTTTAAGGCCTACCGCTTTCTCAGCCCGCAAAACGCCCTTTAAGGCAAAGCTATTACAGTTAAAGCCGCAACCTGTTAATCCGCCTGCTTTCTTCCGCGGTAAGCTTGACCTTTAACAGGACAACCAATATCGTTTACAATATATATTACACCATAAAAAGACAAAGGAGTTAAGTAATGGGGGGAAATATCGGCATTATTGGTATTGGCATAATGGGGTCCGCTATTGCTTCTAACCTTATTAAAGCTGGCTTTACATTGGCAGGATATGATATTGATCCTCAAAAGCTTAAAGTCTTTGTTGAGATGGGTGGTAAGCCTACTTCTTCCTGCCAGGAAGTGGCAGAAGAGGCTTCTGTAATTATCACTTCCCTTCCGAGTAACCACGCTCTCCATGAAGTAGTTTCCGGCCAGAAAGGTATAGCAACCGTGAAAAAGAAAGATTTAATCGTTATTGAAACCAGCACTCTCGATTTAGAAGCCAAAGAAGCAGCCTGTAAAGTTCTCAAAGATATAGGAATAGAGATGCTTGACGCTCCCTTAAGTGGTACAGGAGCCCAGGCCAGAAAAAAAGACATATCCGTTTATTCGAGTGGAGATAAAAAGGCTCACGATAGTTGCAAACCTGTTTTCGACGGTTTTGCCCGTTCTACTCACTATATAGGGGAGTTCGGCACGGGTACAAAAATGAAACTCGTAGCAAACCTTCTGGTTACAATTCATAATGTGGCCTCTGCAGAGGCTTTTGTATTCGGAATGAAATCGGGCCTAGATCCTCATCTCATGCACAAAGTAATAAGTGATGGTGGTGGCTCGTCAAGAATGTTTGAGGTCAGAGGACCTTTAATGGCAGAGGGGAAATACGATGAGCCCACCATGAAAATGGAACTCCACCAAAAGGATATAAGAATTATTTCATCTTTCGCAGAGAAAATTAAATGCCCGACACCCCTTCTCTCCGCATCGGCTCAATTCTACACTGCAGCTCTGGCACAGGGACGCGCTAAAGAAGACACCGGAGCTGTATGTGCAATTCTCGAGCAGATAGCCGGTATTAAGAGAGGATAATTCGCCTCAATAAATAACTCCAATAGGACTTAAGCAACATTCCCCCTTTTTAGCTCACTATAGTTCCATCAATTTCCAATCTGCTCCATTCGACTTGACAACCAAATAAATAAGAAATAGACTACTACTGCAATATTGTATGATTAATATATAATAATACTTATTTTTATCAGGGTTGTGGTGATTCCGGCAGAAGAAGGCTATAAACTTACAGCCGTATTAAAGTTGGGTGAGCCCGCAGAGGAAGGTTACCCGAGGGATCAAAATCCCCACGGGCCCAGGCGTCCTTTAATTTAGCTGGCTTCACAGAAACCGTTTCAGGAGCTGATCATGAAAAAGACCAGAGTATCGGTTATACACAGGGAGCATATTCCCGGAACGCCAGGGAGTTACGATGAGTCAGCCCTGGAGTGTGTTTACACTATGCTCAAAGAAGCGGTCGATGCTGTAGGAGGATTACGCTCTGTAATATCAAACGGAGATAGGGTTGTGGTGCGTGCAAATGCATGCTGGGCAGCCAAACCGGATTCCGGAGTGGCAGCCGATCCGCGGGTGGTGGAAGCCCTGATGAAATTGATACGAGAGGAGGCCGCTCCCGGAGAGCTTATAATTGCAGACAGAAGCTCCATCGGAGCCGATACCGAGGAAGCCTTTGAGATAAGCGGAGTGGGTCCTGCGGCCCTCCGTGGCGGTGCGGACAGGCTTCTGCCCCTGGAGAAAGACGAGCGTATTACCGTACAAATCCCCGATGCCAGAGCACTTCTTTCTCCCGTTCACCTTCCCAAAACAATGCTCGAGGCGGATACCCTTATCTACCTCCCCAAGATGAAAGTACATAAACTTACCAATATCACTCTGGCCATGAAAATGAATCAGGGCAGCCTCGATTGGAATGAAGCGATACTCAACCACGGTCCGGATATGCACCAGAAAGTGATCGATCTGTTGAAGATCCTCCATCCCCATCTCTCCATTATCGATGCGCTCTGGCCCATGCAGGGACAGGGTCCCGGCTCTCCCTATCCGGAAGACCTAATCAAAGATTTTAATGTTATTGTGGCAGGTAAAGATCCGGTAGCTGTAGATACTGTAGGTGCAACCATAATGGGATTCGACGCCTGGCACGAAATACCTATGCTCAGGGGTGCCGAGGTGGCTGGTCTGGGAGTGGCTGATTTGGAGCGGATAGAGGTAATTGGTACACCAGTTGAAAAGATCAGGCGCAATTTCCGCCGCGGAGACATCCATCTGATCGGTCTGCACCCTAAAATCGATGCGTATATGGGGCGTGCCTGCGACGGATGTCTCCATTTTACACGTACCGGTCTGGATGTATATCTGGCAAATCCGCAATCCCTCGATGAAATAGAAAAGGTTACCTTTATTACAGGAAGAAATACAGCAGTTCCCGATCAACTGGATCATAGTCCACCAAAACGATACGTCTTTGTGGTGGGCGACTGTGCCGAAGAACATAAAGATAAGGGTATTTTTCTACCCGGTTGCGCTTCGACAAGCATGCACAGAACATTCTTTGTGGGCAAAACTTCCGAGCAAATTCTTGAAAACTACACCGATCTTCAGCCTCGTGGATTTAACCTAAAGGAGGAGTCATGATGAGTATAATCCACCCCGTTCGTCTTCCCTTTGTGCTTCCTGTAAACGCAGAAAAGTCGGTCGAGCGTTTTATCAATGTCTTCATCGTTACCGGGGAGAAAGTCTGCATAATCGATACCGGCGCCAGGGGATGCCAGAAAGGGATACTTGATAAATTGAGCGAGCTTAAGAAAACTCCGGCAGAGATCGAGTGGGTTATAAACACACATGAACATCCCGACCACATCGGAGGAAATAGTTTTTTTGAAAAACACGCCGGTCCCTGGTTTGCCTGCCATGAAGAGGCTGTACGATGGATAGAAAATCCGGACATTCAGTACAGAGAACGGCCTATCCACGGTTTTTACTCCCTGGTCAAAGAATCGGCTAGAATAACCCGCACACTTACAGACGGAGACGAACTGGATTTAGGGGATGGAATTACGCTCAAGGTTATTTATACACCTGGGCACTCTTCCGGTTCCATATCACTTTTTTTTCCTGTTGAGGGAGTGCTGATTACAGGAGATGCCATTCCACCTGTAGGCGGATTGCCCATATATGACGATGCCGAGGAAACAAGAGAATCCCTGCAAAAACTTGCAGAACTTTCCGGTGTTAAAACACTTTACTGTGCACATTCGAATAGACCCTTTACAGGTGGCGAGGTAGAAGAAGTAATTGCTGCCGGAATCGACTACCTTGACTTCGTTGAAAGCACTTTGGCGGAAGTAATGGAGGAGCTCCCTTCGAATGCCGGGCAGGAAGAGATAACCCGTGAGGTACTCTTGCAGTTGGATCTGGATCCGCCTCCGGTAATGCCGATTACCGTTAAAAGCATTATGTCTCATCTAAAGTAGGAGACAAATATATATCCTCTCCGAGAATCCAAAATAGATCGAGGTTGTGGGCAGTTTGAGTTAAAAAAAATGCTTCCTCCCCGAAAAAATCCAGTAAATTTCTCCTTGACAGCAAATATTCATAAAGTATATAATAATGTTGTTATACAATAATACTATATTATAGGGTGCTCCTCCGAATAGTGTTTGTGTTTTGAATATTTTATCAACAAGGAGGGAAAAAGTGGGATCGGCAAAATATAAGGTAGTGGTTACAGATTCCGAGTTTCCTCATCTTGAGAGGGAGAAAAAAATATTAAAAGAAGAGGCTGATGCCGAACTGGTATACAAGGAGTGCAAAACCGAAGATGACATTGTGGAGCTGGCCAGGGACGCGGATGGTATTCTCAATTTATATTTCGGTCCTGTGGGCAGAAAAACCTTCGAAGCTGCAAAAAACTTGAAGGTAGTGGTGCGCTACGGCATAGGGCTTGATACCATCGATATAAAAGCTGCAACAGAATACGGTATAGCCGTCGGACATGTTCCCGATTACTGTCTGGATGAAGTCTCAGATCACACCCTTGCACTCATTCTTAATTGCGCTCGAAAAATCACCCTTCTTAATAATACGGTAAAAGGGGGCAAATGGGATTTTAAAGTATCAAAGCCGGTTTACAGAATCAAGGGGAAGACTCTGGGTATAGTAGGATTCGGTAAAATAGGCAGAATGGTTGCCGCCAAAGCAAAAGCCTTTGGTTTAAATCTACTGGTGTATGACCCATTCATTTCTGAAGACATAGCCAGAGACTATTCTGCAACCATGGTAGAAAAAGATAAGCTCTTCTCTGAAGCCGATTTTATAGCACTACATCTCCCGCTTAACGAGGCAACCAGGCATTTCATCGGTGAGAAAGAGTTAAAGGCGATGAAGAAAAACACATACCTTATAAACGCAGCAAGGGGAGGTGTAATAGATACAGAAGCCCTTTACAAAGCACTTAAAGAAGGCTGGATCGCCGGGGCTGCTATCGATCTTGTGGAGGGTTCTCCTGAAGAATGGGATCATCTGTTCCGGCTGGAAAATCTCACTGTTACTCCCCATGCAGCCTGGTATTCGGAAGAATCCATCACACAATTGCAGGAAACCGCTGCCAGGGAAGTAGCAAGAGTACTCAACGGCAGATGGCCAGTCAATTTTGTAAACCCGGAAGTAAAAACAGTCGCTACAGAAAAACGAGGAGGATCAAAATGAATACACCGTGGAAAACGGATAAGTGGTTCGTAAGCCCGCTTAACTACGATAGTGAGGTAACTTCAAAGTTTAATTTTCCTGAAAAAATAAAAATACACGACATAACCTTAAGAGACGGAGAACAGCAGGCGGGTCTTGTCTTTAATAAAGAGGAGAAAATAGCCATTGCCGAAAAACTGGCTGAGGCCGGTGTACACAGAATTGAGATGGGTATGCCTGCAGTTTCCAAACAGGATCAGCAAGCCATAACAGAGGCAGCCAAGAGAAACCTGGGTGCCGAGATATTCTGTTTCAGCCGATGTATGATCGATGATGTTAAAAGAGCGGTGGACTGTGGAGTGGATGGCATAGTCGTGGAGATTCCGGCAAGCGAGCACATTATAGAACACGCTTACAGATGGCCGCTTCAGAAGGCCATAGATCTCTCAATAGAGGCTACAAGCTTTGCCAGAGATAACGGGCTCTACACGGTCTACTTCACTATCGATGCCACCAGAGCCGACCTCAACTGGGTGCTTAATCTCATAGAAAAAGTAGCCACAGAAGGCCACATGGATGCCCTGGCCATAGTGGATACATTCGGGGTGCTCTCTCCTCATGCTGTAAGCTTCATAGTTAAAAAAATAAAAGAAAGAATCGACAAACCTCTGGAAGCGCACTTTCACAATGACTTTGGTCTTGGTACTGCAAATACACTGATTGCCCTCGCTGAAGGTGTTGAGGTGGCCCACACCTCGGTGAGCGCAACCGGCGAGCGAGCGGGCAATGCAAGTCTGGAAGAGGTGGTTCTTACCCTGCTCACAATGTACGGCATGGATATCGGGATTAAAACAGAAAAGCTGTACTCTCTGTCGAAGTTTGTCCTCGGGAAAATCCCCGGTTACAAGATTGCTACAAACAGGCCGATAGTGGGAGAGAAACTTTACAACGTTGAATCGGGCATTATAGTGGACTGGATAAGGAAGTGCGGAGATAAGCATATACTGGAAGCATTCCCA
>QNBH01000131.1 GCA_003645645.1 Spirochaetota bacterium
ATGCTATTTACAGTCGAGATTTTGTTTTTTTACCTAAATTTTTAAACGCGAAAAAACAAAATCTACCTTAGCCAATAGCACATCGCAATCTACCTTAAGTTGCGATCGTAGATTGCGATATGGATAGGGATTTTTTCCAAGAAGTCTACATGACCCCACGGGACAACCAAAACGATGAAAATTACAAGCCAGAACAGGGCGGATTAAATCAACGATCGAGAAAGATGTGGCAATTTTAGCAGGCTGCACCTCTTACATGGAACAGGGTTTGATTAATCATCATAATTACCGAAATCTCGTACAGCCTTCTGCATCATGTATATGTTCACCGGCGGTACATCGTAGGGAAGCTCACATCCTGCCATAAAAATAAACTGCCCTCTCTTACAGTATTTTTTCCCTTCCAGAATGCAGTTCTTAGAAGCTTCGTACACTTCCTCAGCCTTTCCCCTCGCTACCAATCTGGGCTCCAGGTTTCCGGCAATAATATCGTCGGGAAAGTATTCCGCCATTTTTCTTATAGATACCTCATGGCCGATACTCAAGATACCGGGTGCTCCGTCCCTGCCTCTGGGTATTTTCTGCCAGTGAACAAGATTTTTATTATGATCACTGCATATATGGAAATAGAGATTTCTCCTGGCTCCCATCTCCAGCACCCTGCCGTAAACTTTCTGATGGACAGGGAGGACAAATTTTTCAAACTGCTCCGGGCTTATAAGCATATTACTCTCGGTAGGAGCGGCACATCTGGCTAGAACTCTATCTTTTCCGAAAGTGCTAATAAAATATTCTGCTACCTGAAGAATATGATCGGACATCAACTCAAGTGCCCTATATACAGCTTCAGGGTTGCTTATTATCCACATCATGAACTTATCCACACCGCAGAGATTGGCCGCATGAGTGAAAGCACTTCCGCATACAAAGGCAATCTGGGTGTTATGCTTCTCCTGTAATCTTGCAAACTCCATCATCATGGGTACGCACCCTGCAGTCTTTGGATCAGGAAGTTTAAGTTTGAATACATCTTCGGGAGAATCCACGGGTCTCCTCTTAACCGAAGGGCTTGCACTGGGGCTCTGTTCTGAAGGCCATTCTATTTCTCCACCGAACTCCAAGGCTCCGTAGGAGACAAATGTATAGAAAGGCTGTATTGTGGCTCCGTACTGCTCCATTGTACAGTACTGAGCCTCAAAACTTATCTTCGGGTCCTTATATATATCTGCCTTCTTTACTCCACAGTTCTTGGCACAGAAACCGTATCCTTTGTGAACAAAGGGGATACCGTCAACGGGTTCTCTATTTAAAACGGCTTCCAGGCGTTCATCCATGGTCATTTCCTGTTTCTTCATATCCTTTCCTCATTCCATTTTTGTGGGATCTATAGAAAACTTAATTCCTTCAAGGGACTTTACCCTGTTAAAAGTCTCTATCAAACGGGATAGAGGGACTGTCTCTTTTACAAAATCTCTTCCATCCACAGTACGGTCAGAGAGTAGCTTCAGGGATCGCCTGTAATCATCGGGTCTCTGGTGAAATACACCTATGAGTTTTAATTCCGAGTAATGCAGTTGTTCCGTATCCACGGTAATCGTGGTACCCCTCTTACATCCCCCGAAAAAGGTAACCTTCCCTCCCTTACGAACAATCTTAAGTGCCTCTTCCCATGCTTCCGGTTTCCCCACTGCTTCGATTACCACATCAGAACCCCTTCCTTCTGAGGTCAGTTGCCTGGCTTTTTCGATTTGCTTATCCAGAGAAGAGATATCGCTTATATCGATTATGTGCTTAACACCAAACTTCTCTGCCTGTTTGAGCCTCTCTTCTCCCTTACCCAGGGCTATCACTTCCGCTCCCTGAAGAGCGGCCAGTCTCATAAGCATCAGCCCCAGAGGACCCGATCCTATCACCGTAACCGTGTCACCCTGTTCTATTCCTGTGAGTCTTATGGCGTGTACCGCCGTGCCAAGAGGCTCTGAGAGAGCCGCCTCGAAATAGGATAGATGACGGGGAAATTCCAGGAGGTTTATCCTTACCATCCTTTCCGGTATGATTATATACTCTGCGTAGGCGCCGTTTAAAACCAGAAGGTCCTCACAGAGGTTATGCTGATTGTTTTTACAATAAAAACACTTCATGCACGGTACGGCGTTACAACAGGTTACCCTCATTCCCGGTTTAAAATACTTAACCCCTTTACCCACTTCAACTATATCACCGCTAAACTCATGCCCGAAAGTGGTAGGTACCTTTTTTATCATTGCAGGATGACCTCGCTGATAGGTCTTTATATCCGTACCACAGGTAAGTGCTGCCCTTACCTTAACCAGTACCTCGCCTTCGGACGGTCTGGGAATATCTATTCTTTCGAATCTCACATCCTGAGGAGCATAAAAAAGAGCGGCATTCATTTTGTTATCCATGAAGACATCCTCCTCTATTCCATTTCCTTGAGGTTACCTTCGGCTTCTCGTTTTTCCGCTTCATCCAGAATAGGAGCCGTAGCCCTGGTACCTATCATCTTGGCTCCCGCTGCCCTGTAAGCCAGCAGTTCATCCAGTGTGCGGATTCCTCCAGCCGCTTTTACTGCGACTTTGGCACTCAGGCTTTTGCGCATGAGGCGCACATCCTCGA
This sequence comes from Spirochaetota bacterium, assembly GCA_003645645.1. Lineage (GTDB taxonomy): Bacteria > Spirochaetota > Spirochaetia > SPDA01 > B32-G16 > B32-G16. Next base: position 2,638 of record QNBH01000131.1, read on the forward strand.
GCCTGGCTCCTCCGGGTCCATATCCTGTGGATGTTTTTGCATAATCGGCTCCCGTTTTCTCGCAGATACGGCAGGCTTCAACAATAAGTTCGGGATTAAGGTAACAGTTCTCAAATATGACTTTAAGTACTGCTCCAAGAGAGTGTGCAGCTTCCACAACTGCACGGATATCATCTTCTACATATCCATAGTCTTTCGAAACAAGGCGGCTTATAGCAAGGACCATATCCAGCTCCCTTGCACCCTTTTCCACTGCTCTTTCCACCTGAAAGACCTTACTCTCAGTGAGATTGGAGCCGTGAGGAAAATCGATTACGGTGCTTATAAGAACTTCCGATCCTGACAGCATGTCCACCGCCCTGGCTACATCGTAAGGCGCAACGCACACCGTTGCACATTTATATTTACCCGCGAGCTCTATTCCTTCACGAAACTCGCTGTCTGCGAGGGTAGGTCTTAAAAGCGAATGATCGATCATTTTGGCGATATCTTTGACTGTTAATGTTTTACACATTATCTGCTCCTTTCTTATTCTATTTTTCTCCGAGTAGAAACTTAAGCCTTATCAAGTATACGCCGGAACCGTAATTTACGGGGTAGCCTTCCGCCGAATAGGAAATGCGAGTTCTCAATAATACCGGTTTACCCGGTTTTACTCCCAGTATTTTTGCCTCATGAGTCTCTACACCTACAGGGCTCACCGTATCGACCGCCCTGTTTATTTTTATTTTGTAATTTTTCATAAGAATATAGTAGGTGGATTGTTCCATTCCGGACTCTTTGAACATACCTTTATTGATACCAGGAAAATACTTGAGAGGTGCATACCACTTTTCTACTGCTACAGGTTTCCTTTCCACATAACGGACCCTCTCCATGGTCGCTACCTGCTCCCCCTGCTTGAGCTCAAAGATTTTTGTTATTGTTTCGGGCGGTTGAATGTGCTGGAAGCTTAAAATTTTAGTTGTAATTGTGAGATTTCTGGCCATTATTTCGTTGGTAAACGATGCAAGGTCATGAAGGGTTGTCTCCGGACGTCCTGTCGATACGATTGTACCCTTTGACCGCTGGCGCTCCACAAGACCCATATATACAAGTTCTGCAATACCCTGACGAACCGTAGCTCTGCTTACTTTAAAGCGTCTCTGCAATTCTTCCTCTGTGGGAATATACTCACCGGGCATATATTTTCCTGTCTCTATCTCTCTGCGAAGAATCTGGGAGACCTGGTAGTACAGTGGTATGGGAGAACTGCGGTTTATTTCGTTACCCTCGTTGTTTGTCATTTATTCTCTCTGTATATGTTTGGAGTAATCAGGATTCACACAAAACCTTGGATTTTTTTTATTTACAATATAATCAAATATTCCCTCACAGAGCACTCTTGCGCCAAGTTCCGCAGCCTGGATTGATGCACCTGCAAGATGCGAGGTGGCAGTAACATTTTCAAGCTCGTACAGTGGACTGTTTTCGGGGGGAGGTTCTGCTTCAAAGATATCAAGAGCGGCACCGGCGATTCTCTTACTCTTTAATGCACTGTAAAGTGCATTGTGGTCTATGAGCTCTCCTCTGGCAGTGTTAATGATATATGCCGACCTTTTCATGAGTGCTATTTCTCGATCCCCTATCATTTTTTCTGTCTCTTTTGTATATCTGGCGTGCAAGGATATAAAATCTGCCTCCTTTAAGAGTTTATCGAGCTCTACTTTTTTACAATTAATGGATGTCAAATACTCTTCAGAAAGGTAAGGGTCGTAGACAATCACCCCTGCACCAAAGGCCTGTACGATTCTTGCCACCTCCCTGCCTATTGCCCCGGCGCCTATCAGCCCTACAACGGAGCTACCGAGCTCCTTCCCGACCACATCGTAGGTGTAGAGATCGCCTCTCCATCTCTTCTCGGTCATCAATGAAAAATGAGAAAGAGTGATATTGCGGGATTGTGCCAGCATCAATCCCACGGTAAACTCCGCAACAGCTCCCGAGTTTCGACCTGGTGAATATAGTACGGGAATCCCCCTGGCTGTACAGGCACTCCAGTTTATGTTTACAGGCCCCCCCCTTGCAGCACCTACGATTTTAAGCATCTTTGCGGAATCTATTACCTTTTTGGTGATGGGTGCCGTATGGGTAAGGATAATTTCAGTATCACCTATTATGCTGGAAACCTCATCCTCATCCCCTACAAACTCGCTTATCTCATCTGTTTTCATTACTGGTGTAACAGGCCATGTGTCGGTGAGATAATTGTACTCGAAGCTCAAGCTGGTACCCTCAAAGGCTTTTTCAAAGGCTCTTTGCAGAACTTCGTTCGTTACAAAGAGGTCTCCCAGAATGGATACTTTCATGCTCTCCTCATTTACCCTCACTCGCTTCTTTTACTTTTTCGTCGTGCTCTCCTAAAAGAGCATCAATCTCTTTCTTAACATCCTCCGAAAGCACAATATCTGCAGCCTTTGCAGTTTCTTCAATTTGTCCGGGCCGTCTGGCGCCGGCAATAGCACCGGTAACCTCCTCTCTGCGTAGTACCCAGGCCAGGGCTAAATTGGATAGAGGTTCCCCCATACGCTCGGCCAGGGATTTAAGCTTCTCTACCAGTTCCAGATGAATGCTTAATAGAGGTTCGTTGAAATCGGGGTTTCTCTTTCTCCAGTCGTCGTCAGGCAGGCTATTTGCTCTCTCTTTTGTAAACTTACCGGTTAGAAGACCCGATTGCATCGGGCTGTAAACTATCACTCCAATGTTGTTCACTTTGCAGAAAGGCAGTAATTCCTTCTCGGTTTCTCTTTTTATCATGCTGTAGGGAGGCTGGAGAGATGTTACCGGATGGATCTTCTGTATTCGCTCCAACTGCTTCACGCTGAAGTTGGATACACCGCCGTATCTCACCTTTCCTTCCTTAATCAGCTCTGCAATTGCTCCCCATCCCTCCTCAATATCCTCATCGGGCCATGGCCAGTGAATCTGATAGAGGTCTATGTAGTCGGTTTTAAGACGTTTAAGGCTTGACTCAGCCTCTTGTTTTATGCTATCTGCCTTGAGGTGTCCATAGATGTCGCTTCCGTCTTCCTTCCAGAGGATACCGCACTTTGTTGCAATAAACATTTCACTGCGATTACCCTCAAGAGCCTTTCCTACGATCTCCTCTGAATGTCCATGTCCGTACCCTTTTGCTGTATCGACCCAGTTTATGCCCAGATCAATTGCCTTATGAATTGTTGCTGTTGAGTCTTTATCATCCTGGGGACCCCATCCGTAGGGGTTGGCTCCACCTCCGATTGCCCAGGTACCCAGCCCGATAACCGTAAAATCCATATCACTGTTACCTAATCTCCTCTTTTTCATCTTCTCCCCCATAATAATAATTTTTCGCTTACCCCAATCTTTCTCTTGACTCTGCATCGAAGTAATAAAGCTTGAGATTGTCAAACTGTAATCCTACGATTGCGTGTAGATTGGGTAGCTTATCTGTATTTATTTTTACCTTTACAATATGGCTATGCTCCTTTACCGTAATAACCGAGGTTTGACCGAGGGTGTCTATCAGTACGACTTCTCCTCTTAAATGTGCCTGCCTGTCCTGGGGGGAAACGGTTGTTATATCCTTCGGTCTTATACCTATAAAAATGGGGTGCTCTTTCATATTTCTATCCAGTTGAGCCTTCGAATTCGGATGGACGGGGATTTGGAAATTACTTTCATTTTCTATAACAAAATGAGTACCTTTGTATACTGCTTTGAAAAAATTCATGGGAGGATCGCCTACAAATCTTGCTACGTACATATTTACCGGCTTATAATAGATTTCATCGGAGGTACCTATCTGTTCTATCTTTCCCTTATTTAAAACTGCAATTACATCACCCATTGAAAGTGCCTCGAGTTGATCCGGCGTGGTGTACAGTGTGGTAATTCCCAGTTCCTGCTGAATCTTTTTTAATTCCGAGCGCATCCTGTGTCTTAGTTTTGCATCGAGATGAGCGATAGGTTCATCCAGCAGGTAAATATTTGGTCTCCTTACAAGTGTGCGGCCAAGGGCAACACGCTGTCTCTGCCCTCCCGAAAGCTCCCTGGGATAACGATGAAGTAATTCTTCGATTCCGAGCATACTTGCCGTCCGGTGAACGAGGCCGTCTTTCTCCTTAAGTGTGAGGGTATGCTTTCTGCCCGGTGCTTCCAGAGGGAACATCAGGTTCTGGTATACCGTGAAGTGAGGATAGAGGGCGTACGATTCAAAGGCGGTGGCGATGTTTCGTTCCTGGGGAAGGAAACCGGTTATATCCTTATCGTTCAACAGAATCTTACCGGCGTCGGGAAGCTCAACTCCAGAAATTATATTTATTGTAGTGGATTTTCCTGCTCCCGATGAACCGAGCAGACAGAAAAATTGGCCGTCTTGAATAGAGAAGCTGACGTCATCCAGTGCCGTATTATCGCCGAATCTTTTTATAATATTTTTTAGCTCAACCCTGGCCATTACTTTCCTCTCTCTATTTCTCTATTTTTATACTGTTCGAAAAAGATATTTGTACCTGTTTTGGTGTCGAAGAAATGTATGTGTCTTTGATCAAATCGGACATAAATGATATGCCCCACCTCGGGCCTGAGATCCCCTGAAATTTCTGTAAGAAAGAAGTCGCCGCTTTTCAATCTAAGAGAAATTATCGTTCGTTCTCCCTGTGGCTCAACAAAATCCACATCCATGGGGAACCATCCTTCCTTAGGAGAGAGGCTGACCCAAACATCTTCCGGTCTTACACCGATTTTAACTTCCGAGCTTCCTTCATATTTGTTGAATAATGAGCTCAATTCCCTTTCAAGCTTAAATTTAAAGGAAGGCGATTCGACGAAGCGGTCTCCGTTGTCGGTGGAAAGATTACAGAGAGCGAAGTTCATAGGAGGTTCTCCTATAAAACCACCAACAAACTCGTTATAGGGATTGTAGTAGATTTCGAGAGGAGTACCTATCTGTTGTATTTTGCCCAGGTTCATGATGGCTATTCTATCGGCCATGGCCATAGACTCTACCTGGTCGTGAGTGATATACAGGGTAGTAACACCTAGTTTGCTAACCTGTGTCTTAAGCTCATCCCTCATCCGGGCTCTCAAGCCCGCATCGAGATGGGAAATCGGCTCATCCATTATCAGCACTTCCGGGTTTCTTACGATGGCTCTCCCGATAGACACCCTCTGCATTTCACCTCCGCTAAGCCTTTTTACTCCGCTCTGAAGAATGTTTTCCAGATTGAGGAATCTGGCTGCCTCTTTTACCTTGTGATCAATCTCACTCTCCGGTAATTTCCTTACCCTTAAGGGGAAGGCTATATTTTCATAGACTGTGAGATTCGGATAGAGCGCCCAGTTTTCGAAGACCATGGCCACATTTCTCTCTGTGGGAGGAAGAGCGTTAACGACTCTATCGTTAAAGAGTATTTCACCCCGGGTGATCTCCTCCAGGCCGGCAATCATGCGCATGGAGGAAGATTTACCGCATCCCGATGGCCCGAGGATGGAAAAAAACTCACCGTCCTCGCACTTCCAGCAGGCATCAACCACAGCCTCTACTGTACCGCCGTATATTTTCCAGACATGGTTAAACTCAACGCTGGCCAATTTATCCTCCTGTCTATACTTCCATTTGATAGCCCGCACGGAACAGCCATAGCGCCCGGGAAGCCTTTATGGGAATACCTCTATCGGAATAAGTTACCCGGAATCTTTGAAGAACGGGAGTTCCGTATTCCACCTTTAAATATTGGGCTTCCCGCCTTTCGAGGCAAACCACCGTAAGTTCATCTTGAGCCGTGGCCGATTTAAGCCCGAACTTCTCCTCCATTACCTTGAAGGAAGACTGTCCGCTGCCTTTCTCTGTAAACAGATCGGGAGTTATTCCCGGATAGTACTTTGCGGGAAAGTAGGATACTTCGATAGCTACGGGAGTTTCGTTTACAGTGCGAAGCCTCTCCATGATTTGAATCTTATCGTCTGTATCGAGTTTAAGCCGCTCTGCAATCTGTGGCCATGAATCCACAAGCTTCCAGTTTATGATCTCAACACCCGGCTCTTCCCCCCGGTTTTTTGCCTCTTTTGTGATGCTGTGGCTTCCTCCGAGGGTTCCCCACAGTTGGTTGGCGGGTATACATACCGCTTCCTCGGGAAGAGGGCGTACTCTTTCAAGCACTCCTTCATATATGAGCTCGGAAAGTGCATCTTCTATCTCTTCTACGGAAGCATTAAACTTCTCCGCGAGTTTTTGTACAGAAGGAAGCTTCTGACCCGGTTTATACTCCCCTGATTGGATGAGCTTCTCGATTTCTGTAAAATACTTATTCACATCTGCCTCCTTATCCCTTGACACTACCCCGTGTAAGGCTCTCTACAAGATTCCTTGAAAATATAAATACTAGAATGTAAATGGGAATTATCCCTGCCAGAGCAGCGGCTGACATCTCTCCGAACTGTAAGCCGTGCTCGCCAACATAACGGGAAATACCAATGGGAAAAGTGTTGGAACTTACGCTGTAGGTTAGAATGAGGGCAAAGAGAAAATCGTTCCACGAGAGGATCATGCATATCACCCCTGTTGCAACGACTCCCGGTTTTATCAGTGGAAATACCACTCTCAGCAGAGTCTCCCATTTGCTGTATCCGTCGATCCATGCGGCTCTTTCCAGTTCTCTGGGTATAACCCTTATATAGCTGTCTATGAGCCATACGGCTATGGGCATATTCATCATAGTGTGTACGAGTATCATTCCTGCAAGTGTATTCTGAAGACCTATAAACTTCACCATGTTAAATATGGGAATACTCACTATTATTGGCGGCATGACATAGGTACCCAAAATCCATGCAGGGAGAAACCAGCCGCCCGTGCTGAACCTTATAATCGAGTAAGTAGCAGGGACTGCTATTAAAACCACCAGGAATGTGCTTACAAGGGCTACTACTGTAGAGTTAAAGAGGTAGCGGACCAGGGGAACATTCCTGAAAGCCTTTACCCAGTTTATGCCTGTTACTCCCTGGGATGGGAAAAGTGCACCGGAGAGTCTTATCTCTATGGGTTCTTTGAGGGAAGTTGTAATCATGAACAATATCGGTATAAGAATCATCCCCAGGAACAATACCAGAATAAAGATCCGCCCAGGCTTTCCAAGAATTATTTTCAGAGTGTAATGGCCTGGTTTACTTTCAAGCGGCTTTCCCGAAACCCTCTTATATTGATCTATTACTGCTGATTTTTCCATTATTCGATCCTCTTTAACAACAGTTCACGCCCCTTTGTTATTACCAGGGCAATTACGCTAATAAATATCAATACCAGGATACTTAAGGAACCGGCATATCCTGTTTGAAACTGCTTGAACCCTATTCTATATATGTAAAACGATACGACCTGTGTACTGTTTCCCGGCCCTCCGAATGTAAGCATATATACGAGATCGAATACCTTAAGGGCTATGAGAAATCTGAACAGAAAGATTACTATTACCTGAGGAGCAACCATGGGCAGGGTGAGACGCCTGAAAACATACCAGGAGGAGGCACTGTCAACCTGTGCGGCTTCATAAGGCTCCTTTGGTAATGATTGCAGGGCGGCGAGACTTAAAATAAAGCAGAAGGGTGTCCATTGCCAGATATCGGCGATCATTATCGAAGGGAAAGCGAGCAACTTATCTCCCAGGAATGCCACCGGTCTCGAGCTTAGCCCGAACTTAAGAAGATAGTAGTTTATGAGCCCGGAGTTTGGATCGTATATAAGGCGCCAGATCATGGCTACTGCAACAGGAGGAGTAAAGAGGGGAAGAAGAGCCAGAGTTCTCAAGATTCCGCCCAGAAAACGTTCCCTCTGCATCGCCAGAGCAAGCACAAAACCGAGGAATGTCTGTATAGTGGTGACTGTAAATGCAAACAGTAATGTATTGAAAAGAGAGACTCCAAGTATTTCATCCCTGAAGGCATTTTTATAGTTCTCAAACCAGATCAGGTCATTAAACGGTTTTGCTATTGTCGAATCTGTAAAACCGATTCCCAGTACATAAATAAGCGGTACAAGGGAGAAAATCAGGAGAACTATAAAAACCGGGAGAACCATCAATCTTGGTGTG
>QNBH01000132.1 GCA_003645645.1 Spirochaetota bacterium
AGGTAAGGAAAGTACCTCCTTTCTTCTTTCCCGTTAAACTCCAAGTATGAGCTGATATTCAAGGTAAAGGGATTGGAATTATCGGAATCAGGGTAAAAGTTTACCCAGTACTCTCTTTTATCGAGGAGCCTATCGATTCGGTCATCCTCAAGACCCGGACTACCGCTCGTACCGGGAACACCTGCCATTCGGTCGATCAGAGAGATTCAGGTACCGGTATCTCTTTCTACAGTGATTGCATACCAGCCCCTGGAAGGATTGTAATAACAGTATGCTTCTTAACGGAAGGATCCACTGCAAAATGAAAAGCCTGATTTGCTTTGAAGATAAGCGAAGGGGCAATGAAAAAAAGGGAGAAGGCCAGGGAAAATCTGGAAAGCGTTGCCGTAAATTACGCCTCCTAATTATAATCAGCGAATATATCACAACATTACAGAGGTAACAATACAAGTAGCTATTATCTAACTAAAATTGTCAGCTTAACTTTCGTATATCTTCCAGGTGGAAGGGTGGTCTTGTTACAGGGGTCTTGTTACTTTTGACAAAAAATGAAATACTTAAGATGATTAAAGACATGTTCAGTTTGCCTTACCGGATACTTCTTCTCTTAACTATAATAGCAACTATTGCGGGGCTCATGACTCTAATGCCCAGATCGGCTGCAAGTTATCCCAACATTCTGGGGTATAAATCTCTCTGCACTTTTACACCTGCAGGTACTTTTTTCTGCTTTTTTATCGCAGGGAGCAGCTGTTTTATTCGATCAACCTTCGTAAAGGATCGAAAGGGGAGTGTGTGGGAGCGACTGAAACAACACAGGAAAGGAATCTTTGTACTGGCCATAGTACTGTGTCTAGCCGCTTTTTCAACTGTCTGGTTTTTCAATAATAAAGCAAAGTACCCTGATACCTCGACTACAGCAACAACTTAAAGCCCCCATGCTTGAAAACATAAAGGTTATTATCTACAATGGGCAACAGGCAGTATCACACACAATCTTTGTGGCACTGCTAAAAGTTCAGGGAGGTTTAGATGAAACACTCAATAACGTGCAACTGGATCGGAGATATGGCTTTTATGACCGAAGTTACAGGGCATAAAATTGTTCTTGATGCTGCTTCCGAGGTTGGTAGCAAAGACAGAGGCCCTAGACCTAAACCTCTGGTTCTCTCGGCTCTGGCGGGGTGTACAGGAATGGATGTAATTTCTATACTTCGAAAGATGAAACAGGAACCCTCCTATTTCAATGTTGCAGTGGAGGCGGATGCCACAGAAGAGCATCCTAAATATTATACACGTTTTCATGTAATCTACGAGTTCAAGGAGAAGGATAATCTCGATAGGGAAAAGGTAGAACATGCAGTGGAATTATCCCAGGAAAAATATTGCGGTGTCAGTGCCCTTCTAAAAAAAGCGGCGGAGTTAACCTACGAAATAAAGTACATTTGAGATCTCGTGTATTTACATCTTATGCTATTGTACGGTTAAGATTTTGTTTTTTTACTACGAAAGAAGGCAACCACCTATGGTGGAGAGACGGGCTTAAGCCCTTCTACCTTCTTTCGGAGCAAACAACCACCTAAGTAATTTCCGCAAAGCGGAAATTACTTAGCCCTTGCAGGGCTTCCAAAGCCTTAGGCTTTGCGGGTGGTTGTTTGCCTACACCCACATAGCCCAAGGCTTTCTTTCGTAGTAAAGACTCGACCCCTCTCTACCGATATAGGAGAAGAGGGGGATATTTCCATTGCATCTGAGGTCTCATTCTTCCAAAATTGCATGTTTTTTAGTCTTCGCAGGAGTAGTTCTTTCTCTTTCCATATTTTTAAACATAAAAGGATTAAGCGGTGTATTTACACTCCCCGGAAGTTTTTTATTCCGAAGCTTCTCCTGGGCTTCATTCTACATACCCCTCTATCTGGTTGCCTGTGCGGTACTTCTCTTGCTGCCCCGTTTTCCAGAGAATGTTCTCCTAATGTTAACTATGGGTATTATCCCCTTCCTCACATTGAGTGTTCTGCTCAAGCTTGGGTTAAGAGACCCTCTCTCTCCTATCTTAATTTTTTTTCTGGATTCATTCGGAAGAACCGGTTCAATGGTACTGCTTTTTCTCTGCTTACCCATGGAGATACTATTGATAGTTAGTTATCGTAACATCCTGTCAGGAATAAGTCTTTCAATCAAAAAGAACCCTGTAGAAAGCACAGAGCAAAAGAGCACATCGGATGAGTCTGATGAAGCAGGCGCTCGAGAGAAGGAAGAAATATTGGCCGACAGGTACTCCGATCTCAATGCCGAAAACAGCTCTGAAAGGGAAGGCTCTATATCAAAAGACGAAACTTCCGGAAACGGTAATTCTTACTGGTACGATGAAAACTTCTCCTTTCATCTGCCCGAAGTTCCCGAACTCCAGCGTCTAAATTCTCTGCGCTCCGAAAGGGATACAAACAACCATAAGAGCTTGATAAACAGGGCCGAAGCCGAGGATGCGGACTACGAGGAGGTGAGTCCGGAAGAGGAGTGGGAAAATCTTTCCGGTGAAGGAGAGGATCTAACAGATGAAGTCGATTCTTTTTGGATTGATCCGAGAGATTCCGAGTCTGTTGAACATATTCGTGAATGGGCTGCCCGAAGGAGAGGAAAGGGGTATCATATTCCGGTTGATGAGCTTCTAAACGATTATCCCAACGGATGCTACTGGGAGATTGACGAGGAAACAAAGCGTGCCGCAGAGGTTCTTAAAACCACCCTTTCTGAGTTCAAGATTCAGGCAGAGGTAACCGGTATCAGGAAAGGACCGGTTATTACAATGTTTGAAATTCTCCCTGCTCCAGGCGTAAAACTCTCAAAGATAGTGAACCTGGCAGACAACATCGCACTTAGACTGGCTGCTTCCAGAGTGCGTATTGTAGCCCCTATTCCGGGAAAACATGCAGTTGGAATCGAGGTCCCGAACAGGAAAAGAGCCATTGTTTCTTTCAGGGAGATGATCCCCGATGTGGAAGAGAAGGGTAAGGATATGGAGATTCCCCTCATTCTTGGAAAGGACATTTCGGGAGAATCCCAGATCATAGATTTACCCCAGACTCCCCATCTTCTCATAGCAGGAGCAACCGGATCGGGTAAATCGGTATGTGTCAATTCAATTATATGTTCCATTCTGCATAAGCGTTCTCCCGCAGAGGTAAGGCTTCTCCTCATAGATCCTAAAATAGTAGAGCTTAAGTTTTACAACGATATCCCCCATCTTCTCACTCCTGTTATAACCGACCCGCAGAAGGCTTATCAGGCCTTACAGTACTGCATCTGCGAAATGGAGCGTAGATACTCCCTGCTGGACCACCTCGGAGTACGAGATATACGCTCGTATAATCGTAAAATTAAAAGGAAGAAGCTTACAACCGAACCTCTACCATACATAGTAATTATCGTGGATGAGTTTGCAGACCTTATGTCCACTACAGGGAAGGAACTTGAGTCAACCCTGGCCAGACTCGCAGCCATGTCCAGAGCAGTTGGGCTTCACCTGGTTCTGGCTACCCAGAGACCATCCATAGATGTGATTACAGGCCTTATAAAAGCGAATATACCTTCACGCATCGCATTTATGGTGGCAAGCAAGTTCGATTCGAGAATAATCATCGACAGCGTGGGTGCAGAGAAACTGCTGGGACAGGGAGATATGCTATTCACATCTGCATGGGACCCGGTACCGGTTCGAATACAGGGGGCCTATCTTTCGGAAGAGGAAGTACTACGGGTTACGGAGTATGTGAAGAACCTTCAAGAGCCCGATTATATCGATGAGGAAATATTTATAGACGATGAGGAAGATGAAGATACAAGCTGGCAAGCATACGGATCGGATGATCCCCTGATGGATAAAGCCTTAGAAATTGTAGTTACTGCCGGTAAAGCTTCCGCCTCTTACCTGCAGCGAAGACTTAAGATAGGGTACAATCGGGCTGCCCGCCTGGTAGAGGAGATGGAACATCGGGGTATTGTAGGTCCTCAGCAGGGGAGTAAACCGAGAGAGATACTCCACGTTCCGGATCGTCATTTCGATTAAAGGCTGCTTACATCCTGAATTCCCTTATGTCCAGGCCCCATTAGCTTTATATCAGCTTTTTCCATTTACGCTCCTCAGGTTATGCTTTTCACGCAACTGTTTTTAAGGAAGAAATCTCTCACCGTTCGAAGTTCTTGAAATTCGAATGTTCTTCGATTATCCTCTGTTTTCCTTCTTCTGTGAGCAGGTGCCATTCGTAATGCTTGCGGGTCAATCCCGATTTTGCAGGAATATCGAATCGTTTGGGAAGAATTGTGACATGACCGGGCTTAAGGGTAAAGGGTATTTCGTATTTCCTGGGTTTTCCCAACTGGTTTATACTGCGCCGAATATGCGAAGAGACTTTAGTAATGCTATGTTTACCCGGGGGAAGATCTTTCACAAAGAGGTATCCGTTTCTCGACTTAGCCAAACCGGTTCTTCTTTACTACGAAAGAAAGCTTTGTACCTGTGGCGGTGGTCCTTAAGTCTTCCAGCTGGGGGACACACTGCAGGCTATGACCGCTGGCTTTCTTTCGGAGCAAACAACCACCTAAGTAGTTTCCGCTTAAGCGGAAACTACTTAGCCCTTACAGGGCTCGCAAAGCCTTTGGCCTTGCCGGTGGTTGTTTACTTGTAAAGTAGAGCTAGTAATTTACAAGATATTCATCTGTGTTACTGGTATTTTCGGTTGTAACGGGAATAACGAGCAAGCACGAGCTCTCCGATTGCGGAGGCGACAAGGTTCCGCATGTGATTAATAAAACTGGAAACAGCAGAAAAATAAAAAACCTTCTCATAGATATACCCGCCGATTCACAGATAATAAGGAAATTGAGAATATAAGTAGAAAGTTCTATGATAAAATAAAAGAGGTTTAGAACATAGAAGAAGCTAAAGAGATTGCCTCTTCTTTGGAAATTCTTAAACCATTAAGTAAAACTTTGAGCGCTCTTTCTAAATCGGAGATTTCACGCATTGAGCCATTGTCAAATATTCTAAATACCTTGCGAGGTTCTTTAGAAGCTGCGAAAGGCACACCTTCAAGTGAAAAATATTCGAAGTTATTTTCTTTAACCATAGGCAAACCTTCCATTACTATTATAACCCCAGAGAAAGAAAAAATCAGATAGAATGAATGCAGCAACTCTAAAAGTAGCCGAATAGGGGGAAACTCTTTTAAGGACGAATACTTAACAGGCGTTTCTCACTAGACACTAATCTAGCCTTTCCTGCATACTAATAATATGTGATGGGAAGGTAAGATCTTCAAAATATTGTTAAGTAATCTCGAGAATGCGATTGAAACTTTTCCCGATCGGCGTACAGGGCATAATTGTCTGTACACGATGCTCGATGATGCTTTATCTGTCTTTTCTCTCTTATCAACAAATGATGCAAGAGAAACTAGGTAAAAGTAACATAACCACACTTTACGAGATGGACAACATTCCAACCGACAATTTTCTTCGCCTATTACGTGATCGGGTTGCCCCCAGTATTGTTTTCCGGTATATGCTGATGTTCACAGGATGCTTAAAGAGAGGCGAGCTCTTGAGTGGGAACGGTACCGGTTTATTAATGATGTCCCGAATCGAGACGGCGATGAGGCGTTGCGGGTGAACTGGGGTTAGCTGCAAATCACTGATGAGACTTTAAAGGTGAGGGAACGGTTTGGCCTTGGTACCGATTATCGTATTACCAAATACAACGTAGTAGAACTGGTTATCGCAGGGCGAGTGAGGTAGAAAATGTAGAATGAACACAAATATCTTGGAAACTAAAGGTTGTAATCTGGAGCATAATTTCGGCCACGGGGATAGACATCCGGCAAACCTGTTGTTAACGATGAATCTGTTGGCGTTTCTTTTTCACACTGGACTTGAAATCTTCGATCCTCGATACTCTGTGTTGAGAAAAGCATTAGGAAGGAGAGATACATTTTTTGATGACATACGTGCTATAACAGGCTACATTTGTTTTGACAGATGGGAAGAGATATGCCGTTTACCCCCCTCTTCTATCCAGTCTGAGCCTGAACTGCGGTTACTGCAATTGTATAAAAGATATCCGTAACAGTAGCTCCCCTGCTTAAATCATTGGCAGGCTTGTTTAATCCCTGCAGAATAGGCCCTATTGCGGGAACGTTAGCCGAGCGCTGTACCGCCTTGTATGCTGTATTTCCGGCATCCAGGTCCGGAAATATGTATACTGTGGCTTTACCTGCCACCCTGCTGTCTTTTAACTTTACCCTGGCAACTTCCTCGGAAGTAGCAGCATCATACTGGATAGGCCCTTCTATGGGAAGATCCGGTCTTTTTTTCTTTGCCAGTTCTGAAGCCTTTCTCACCTTATCCACATCCTCACCCTTACCGGATTCTCCGGTAGAATAGGAGAGCATCGCCACAAAAGGTTCAATACCGAAAGCTTGTGCTGTTTCAGCGCTTGTTATGGCGATATCGGCGAGCTCTTCTGCATTTGGGTTCTCTACCAGAGCGCAGTCTCCGTATACTATTACCTTTTCAGGCATACACATGAAGAAAATACTCGAAGCTAGAGAAATACCCGGTTTTGTCTTTATTATTTGAAGTACCGGTAGAATGGTTTTTGCTGTGGAATGGGTGCTTCCGGATACAAACCCATCTGCATCTCCCTTGTAGACCATGAGTGTTGCATGGTGAATCGGATCGAGAACGGTATCCCTTGCCATCTCCTTGCTCATCCCCTTGTGTTTCCTTAGATTGTAAAGCGTTTCGGCATAATCTTCCAGAATTTCCACGGCTACTTTCGATGTATCAACGATTTGCGCCCCATTCAGATCAACACTCATATCTGCTGTAATCTTATTTATCCTCTCTTCATTTCCTATCAGGATAATCTCGCAGATTCCCCTCCCCATACATTCCGATGCTGCCTTTATGATTCTCGGTTCTTCTCCTTCGGGTAGTACTATCCTTTTCTTCTCTTTTCTGGCCATCTCAACGATTCGATACTGAAACATCCTGGGAGTGAGGGCGCTGATTTTTATAGAGCCGAGCTGATTGAATATCCCATGGATATCCATACTTTTTTCGATCAGTTGATTCACTGTTTCTACCTTTTCTATATCATCACTTTTAAGTTCTCCGGTTATTTCGTGTACCTTCATTGCCGTTATATAGGTATCATCCTCCACAGAGAGTATTGTCAGATCGGCATCGGATATTCCTTCAATAAGCTTTGTTATATTCTCGCCAGGAATAATACCTCCTGTAAGGATAATCCCCGCATACCTTGGATAATAGGCGGATTTCTGTGCAGCCAGAACAGCAAATATATGTTCTACCCTGTCTCCCGGGGTTATGAGCAGGTAGCCGTTTTTATCTTTTATGTAGTTGAGCGCATTTTCGGGTGTCATTGCGAGTACCTTTGTGTCGGTTACTACTTTTGACAGGTCATCACCCTTAATAACTATCTTTGCACCGAGTTTATCGGCAACTTCCTTAAGCCGGGGACCCGAAAGGATGGGACTGTTAGGGACTACACCAAACAGGGAGATATCACGCTTTGCAAGCATCTCTTTGATTTTATCTCTATCCTCGAAGTAATTGGGCGAGCTGAACCTGTTAATCACGGCCCCGAGGAAATGGCATCCCATCTTCCTGAATGATTCTGTACACTCAAACAGAGAGTTGGTAATTTCTTCCACAGATCTATCGGCACCCCTGGAAACCAGAAGAACGGGTGCAGCCAGATCCTTTGCAAGCTCTGCATTTATATCAAACTCCAGTGCTGTTATTGTGCTTGTATAATCCGTACCCTCAAATACTATTAAATCTTTACCGCTGGATATTCGCTCCAGGGAATCGAATATTCTCTCGAACAGGAGTTCTTTATTTTCAATTACATCGTTGAAACAGCCGGGATTGATATCTTTTATATTATCCTCGAGTTTAAAAATCTCTTTTATTATTCTGGCGTCTTCGTCTATGGTCTTGCCTTCATCGGATCTCTGGCCAACAGGCTTCATATACCCGACGGTGGGAATAAATCCGCTCAAAGCATGAATTAACCCTATGGTGATAAGACTCTTCCCGCTTCTCTGTTCAGTAGAAGCTATAAAGATTTTTCGTGGCATGGTTATTCCTTTTTCTATAAACTTTCATTACTATGTTACAACATTATATTGCAATAGAAGAGGCTTTTCAAGTAACAGACAATTCAAGCAGATGAAATTGCCTCGATATCATAATTTTATTATATTTTTTAAAAATGCAATCCCTTGGCAGGGAATATTCTTCATAAATTTTTTTCTGCAAGGAGATGGGAAAATGTCGGAGTATCACTTTCAAACAGAAGTCTCCCAGCTTCTGGATATAATCATTCACTCTCTCTATTCTCACAGGGAGATTTTTTTGAGAGAGCTTATCTCTAACTCTTCCGATGCACTCGATAAATTGAAATATCTTACATTGACAGATGAGAAGCATAAAAACATCAAGTTTGAGCCAAGAATCGACATATCCTTCGACGGAAAGGATCATAAAACTCTTACCGTATCCGATACCGGAATAGGGATGAACAGGCAGGACCTGATTGAACAACTTGGAACCATCGCCCGCTCCGGTACCAAAAACTTTCTGGATCAGCTCACAGGAGATGTGAAAAAGGACTCCAGCCTCATAGGGCGATTCGGAGTGGGTTTTTATTCGAGCTTTATGGTGGCAGACAAAGTGGAGGTTATTAGCAGAAAGGCCGGAGAAGAGGAAGCCTTCCGGTGGATAAGCGACGGAAAAGAGTCCTTCAGCGTGGAGGAGGCAAGTAGGGAGAATCACGGTACCACGGTAATACTGCACCTTAACGAAGACGGGAAGGAGTTTGCAAACCGGTGGGAAATTGAGAGTATCGTAAAGAAGTACTCCAATCACATCCCCTTCCCTATCTTTCTGGAGTACGAGGAGACAAAATACGAAGGCAAGGGGGATAAACAAAGGGAGAAAAAGGAGCGTAAGGTAGAACAGATTAACACCGCCTCTGCCCTATGGAAGAGACCAAAATCGGAACTAACCGATGAGGATTACAATGAGTTCTACAAGATAATATCCCACGACACAGAAGATCCTCTCTTCTACATCCATACCCACGCAGAAGGCACCATCGAGTACACCACCCTCTTCTATATACCAAAAAAAGCACCCTTTGACATGTACTACCCCGATTATAAACCGGGAGTAAAACTCTATATAAAAAGGGTCTTCATAACCGATGATGAAAAAGAGCTCCTTCCCACATATCTCCGTTTTGTCAGGGGTATTATAGATAGTGAAGATCTGCCTCTAAACGTAAGCAGGGAAATGCTTCAGCAGAACAGAGTAATGGTAAATATCCGTACCGCATCCGTAAAAAAACTTCTAGGCGAGTTTCAAAGTCTCTCCGAGAGCAATCCCGATAAATATGCAGAGTTTATAGGAGAGTACAATCGCCCCTTAAAAGAAGGTCTCTACTCAGATTTTACCAACAGGGAAACTCTGCTTGAGTTGGTCAGGTTTAAATCAACAGAGAGGGATGGTTACGTAAGCCTCGCCGAGTATAAAGAGAGAATGAAGGATGACCAGAAGGCGATCTACTACATCACGGGTGATAGAGAAGAGAATCTGCGCAACTCTCCTCTGCTTGAGGCGTATAAGAGCAGAGGAATCGAGGTTCTCATAATGGATGACGATATAGATGAGATAGTTATGCCCACAGTGGGAAAGTACAGGGATCTCGAGTTTAAATCCGTCAACAGGAGCAGTGCAGCCGATGATCTTAAAACGGAGAAAGATAAAAAGAGAGAGAAAGAGATCAAACCGATTATTCAGAAAATCAAGAAAGCTCTGGGCGATAAGGTAAAGGATGTAAAGGCAAGCACCCGCCTTAATGACAGCCCGGCGTGTATCGTTGCCGATGAGAATGATCCTACTATTAAATTACAGCAGATCTTAAAAGCCATGGGGCAGAAGGATATGCCTGAGTTTAAGCCCATACTGGAGATAAATCCCAATCACGAAATTGTGGGTAAGCTCATGAACACAGATGACGATGCATTGATAGATGACGTAAGCCATCTGCTTCTGGAACAGGCTCTTCTTGTGGAAGGATGCGAGCTTAAAAAACCTTCAGATTTTATAAAACGGCTAAACCGGATTATGGTCAAGGCTATATGATTGCGGTACTCAAAAGCTTAACTCTACTCCACCTCCAAGACTAAGACTTAAGCCTGTTTTTGCAGGGTCATTGGCCATGTTAAAGGTACCCGAGCCCTGCAGTACCAGAAAAATGGTGTCGTCAGGTGTCCAATCCATGCGGAAACCTGCCCTGGTGGTAAAAATACGCAGGTTTTCTCCTGTGCGGTTTTTTTCTGCATCTAATGCTTCTCTTGCCAGATAAAACTGCTCCCCGAAAAGGAGATTCAATTGAACCATTACCATTCTATGGGGACTCCAGGTTAACTCTCCCTCCTGGTTCAGAAAAACTCTGCATTCACTTCTCTCATCCAGAAAAGAAAGCTCTTCTATATAGCGGTTGGCATTGGAACTTCTTAAGCCTCCTCCGATTTTGATATTCCAGTCTGTAAAATAGCCTGAAAGCCCATCGGCCTCGCC
>QNBH01000133.1 GCA_003645645.1 Spirochaetota bacterium
CTTACATTAAACCAAACTACAGCCTTACAGTAAACCTTGAGGAGAAACTTCGACTATGTCTTTAAACCCCCTCGTATCGGTTATAATACCTACCTACAACAGGTTTTCCCTCCTTCGTGAGGCCATACAGTCTGTTCTGGCACAGACGGTGCGGGACTTCGAGTTGATAATAGCGGACGATGGTTCGACCGATGAGACGCCTACTCTGGCTACTCTTTCAGGAATACGGTATGTACGGATCGATCATACGGGGAAGCCTGGACTCGTACGGAACCATGGCGCGGAAACAGCCAAAGGAGATTACCTGGCCTTCCTCGATTCGGACGACCTGTGGAAACCGGGCAAGCTCGCCAGGCAGATAGCCCTTTTCAAAGAACGGCCGGAACTCAAGATCACTCATACCAGAGAACTGTGGTTAAGGAACGGGAGAGAGGTCTCTCAGTCAGGCCAGAGACACCGCCGTTCGGGTATGATTTTTAAAGATGCCCTTAAGAAGTGCACCATCGGCCCTTCGACGGTAATGCTTAAAAAGTCCCTTTTCATGGAGTCTGGTGGTTTCAGGGACGACCTGGAGATAGCAGAGGACTATGAGCTGTGGCTTAGAATAACAGCCTTCCACAAAGTGGGCTATATAAACAGGCCCCTTACAGTAAAACGGGCAGGATTCTCAGATCAGCTTTCGGAAAAATACGGGCATATCGAGTACTTTCGTATAAAGGCTCTCCTTCCCCTGGTGGAATCGAAGTTTTTTCCCGCCGAAAAACAAAAGCTTGCAGAGGAAGAGCTTGTAAAAAAATGTCTCATCTATGCCGGAGGCTGTAGAAAAAGGGGCAAAATAGAAGAAGCTACTGAGTACGAGGTGATAGCTTCAAAGTACGAGGATGGGAATTAGCTGCCTGCCCGTCGCCCTGGCCACCGTTCTATCTCAACCAGGCTATAATCGGCGGCCGGAAAGCCGATGCTTCAAGTAATCTGATATCTCATCAAATGCCAGAGGCTTTTTAAAGAAATACCCTTGAAAGGCATTACAATTCTTACTGACCAGATATTCAAACTGCTCTTTCTCCTCCACCCCTTCTGCAATGATGTTTAGCCCGAGATTATGCCCCAGACTCAGTATGGCATTTATAATTTTGATATTATTCGCTGCTTTCATATTCCCTACAAAAGATTTGTCTATCTTAAGATGCTGTACCGGAAACCGTGAAAGGTAGCTTAGAGAGGAGTAACCTGTACCAAAATCGTCAATTGCGATTTTTATACCCCTGTTGTATTTCTCAAGCTCAAACATTTTGGATATCGCTAGTTCAGGATCATCCATAATAGTCGTCTCGGTCAGCTCCAGAGTGAGGTACTTTGCCTCAAGTTTAACTTTTTCAAGAACCCCCTTTACTGTTTCTTTCAAATCACCTTTCTCGAGCTGTTTCGGAGATATGTTAACACTTACATAGATGCCCTCGAATCCCAGTTCGTGAAGTCTCTTCAACTGACGGCAGGCCGTTTCCAATACCCATTTACCTATCGGATGAATCAGCCTTGTGTCCTCTGCTATGGGGATAAACTTTTCCGGAGTGAGAACTCCCCTTTCCGGATGAATCCACCTGATCAGAGCCTCCACCCCTTTTATCTCTTGCCTGCTGTCAACAATGGGCTGGTAGTGAAGCTCAAAATCCCTGGTTCCCACAGCCTTTCTTAAGCCTTCTTCAAGCATCAAACGCTCTATTGCCCTGTTATTCATTTCCCTGGTAAAAAACATGTAGCTGTTCCCCATTTTCTTGGCTTGATACATGGCAGCATCCGCATTCCGAAGCAAGGTCGTTTTATCCATACCATCTTCAGGGATTAAGGCGATTCCTATGCTAACACCCATGTTTATATTGGTAAGCGAACCATAACCCTTAACGGCAAAAGGCTCGAGTATTCTCTCAATAATTCTCCTGGCAACAATTCCCGAGTCTTCGGGCTTTTTTATATAAGGAAGCAGAACGATAAACTCATCACCTCCGAGTCTGAATATGTGTTCTATCTGTAGCCTGTATACCTGATCGTCCTGCCTGAGTGAGCTTACAAGCCTGCTTGCACACTCCTTCAAGATGATATCACCTATTTCATGTCCAAGGCTGTCATTTACCTTCTTAAATCCGTCCAGATCCATAAAGAGAAGTGCCGCATGGCGGTCCGCTTGTCTTTTTATCTCGGCCAGCGTCTGATCCAGGCTTTCGCTCAACCGATCCCTGTTTCCAAGGGAGGTGAGTTTATCGTGATAGGCCAGATATTTGAGTCTCCGTTCCACCTTTTTCCTGAGGGCTATGTCGCGGATTATACAGGTAAGTATCCTGTGTTCTCCCACCCCTATGGAGTTTCCAAAAGAGATTTCCAGGGGAATCAGCTCCCCATCCTTTCTCTTACCAAGCACCTCTATGGTGTTCTGTAAACCGGTGATTTTTCTGTGCGGGTTGTCTATGAAAAAATATTTCTCAAAGAGTCTTACATAATTGTTGTAGCGTGATTCCGGGAAAAGCATGCCGATGTTTTGATTTTCTACTTCTGTGCTTTCATACCCGAATATGTTTTTTACTGCCGAATTGGCAAATATGACTTTAAACTCATCAATGATCTGGATAATTGCATCAGAGGTTGTTTCTGCAAGTATGCGGTAGTTCTGTCTGCTTGCATCGAGCTCTTTCTCGATCTCTTCTCTGCACGACATATCCTTCATGGTCATAAAAAAGAAATCTTCTTTATCATGCGAGGAAGAAATCTTAATACGGAGAGGTATTTCGTATCCTCTCTTATGCACAACATTTACCCGGATTATCCTCTCAAATCCGCTCTCTCTCCCTGAGAGGAACCTGACGGCTTCCCTCCAATGTCCTGTAAAGTACTCCTGCATATAGCCGGGTATAAAATCCAGGATGTTTTTATTCTCAACTTCCGAGGGCGGATAACCTAAAACATTAAGGAAAACCTCGGAGGCATAAAGGATTTTTCCATCTTTATCGAGCTTTGTTCTCTCCTGCTTTTTGGTAAGCACTCCCTCTTTTATCAAATTCGGCTTATCCTTTAACTTTCGAATATATTCTTCTACTGTGTTAAGAGATGACTCTACATGTTGAACCCTCTGCTTAAAAGAGGAAAAATCGGGTAAACTTTTCCTGCTCAAGAGTATGCCCCTATCGTTAATACATTTCGCCTGTATGACGGCGCTGCGGATCAGCGGCAGGGCGGCGGTGAGCTTGCTCTTAAGCCGAACTCTCCGCTGCATCCGCTTGATGGTCGGCGCGAAGCGTCGGACAGAAAGCGGATGGCAATCCTTAAGCGCCGATGACGCTGCGCGAAGCGTCCGCATCATCTATTATATCACAAGAAAATTAAGCAATATAGATAGACAGATTTTTTTTAAGGTTTTCTTATTTGAGGTTTATCCTTAAAATTTCGGCAATGATTCTTCTGTATTCGGGAATGGCCGAAGCGTAGCGAATGATAGCCCTCAAATAACCCTCCGGGGTGCCGATATCCAGCCGCTCCCCCTCCATGCGTTTATAAACTACCCTGCCCCTGTCCATAAGGCTCTTTAACGCCTTAACATGGTAATACTCTCCTCCCCTGTGGGACTTCCAGCCCTCTTCGAGAAACTCAAAGATATCCGGAGTGTAGAGGAACCTGCCTATGGAAGCCTCTCTGCTCGGCTCTCTCCCTCGAGGCGGCTTCTCCACGATATCTGTAACATGAAAGTTATCCTCTGCCAGCTTGAGCACCCCGTAACGGTTTATATCCGGAGGATCGTACTGGGTCGCCAGTACCGTACACCCTGTTTTCTCATGGGTCTCTTTTAGCTGTACGGCAAGAGGCTTTTCTCCCAGATGAAGGTCGTCGGGATAGGCTACTATGAAAGTCTCTCCCTCAAGGACGGGTTTTGCCTGCAGGATGGCGTGTCCCGTACCTCTCATTTCCTGTTGACGGATAAAGAAAAAATTAGCCCTGTAAGGTTCGATTTTAGAGAGCTTATCTTCTGCTCCCTCCTTGCTGAACACTCTCTCAAGCTCTATCTCCCTGTCCAGATAATCTTCCAGCGCCTTTTTACGACGGGAGGTAATTATAACGATATCGGTAATGCCCGAAGCAAGGAGCTCCTCCACGATAAAAGCTATGGAAGGCTTATCTATAAGAGGAAGCATCTCCTTTGGTACTGTTTTTGTTACAGGTAGAAAGCGAGAGCCGTATCCTGCTGCTAATATAAGTCCTTTCATAACGACCTTCCGCTAAATGTAGCAGAAACACCCCCCCCTATCAATATATATAGATTGATTTATCTCCGGTTAGGGGCTAAATTGGGATATATGAAATATGCTGCCATTGTACTTTCAAGTATTATCCTTTTATGGATCTCTCTCTCCTCCTGCACTGTTAACCAACAGGTATATCTCAATCCGGACGGCTCAGGTAAGGCAGATGTGGAGATAAAACTCGATTCCATGCTGGTAAATTACATGGAAAGCCTATCGGAAATATCCGGGGAGAGATCCGGAAAGGCAATATTCGATCTTTCGAGGATTAAGCTTTTTTTTGACCAGAATCCAGGGCTTGCCCTTCTCTATGCAATCTCTCCTCAGCCATCCGTGCTCAGGCTTGGCTTTACCTTTAAAAATATCCAGGAGGTCTTTGAATCCGAGCTCGAAGGGAGCTCCGGGTCATCGAATCTTCCCATCACATACGACGGATCCGGCAGAGATAAGAAGTTTCTTTTCCACCTTGACAGGGATAATTATAATGCGGTTGTAGACCGGGTAATAGAGATTTCTTCCTTCGGAGCCTACGAGGAGTACTTCAGAGCCCTGCTCGAGCCGGGGCCGGAAGAGTTTATAGTTGATATGTATACCTATGCCTTCGAAGAGTTTACAAAAGATAAGAGTGTAGTGGAAGTACTTAAGAGCTCTACAATATCAACATATCTGGAAATCAAAGGTAAACTTCTCTCATATAAAGGGGGCAAACCGGAGCAGGGGGGAATCAAGTATGTTATTCCTCTGTTACGGTTACTGACCCTGGAGACACCTTTAGAGTATGAAGTAATATTTCGTTAACAGAGAGGGGTTATGGAGGCTTTCATGAAATTCTACCAGGTATTGTCAAAATATTACGACAGTATATTCCCTTTTGACCAGACAACTTTCGCCTTTCTTTTACACAATCTACCTCCTCGATCGAGAGTTCTGGATATTGCCTGCGGAACAGGCACATACAGCATACCTCTCGCCGAGGCAGGATGCGCTGTTACCGGAATCGATGCAGACCCATCAATGATCGAGAATGCGAGGGAAAAAGATACAGCTTGCAAGGTAAAGTTTATTGCAGCGCCGATGGGAAAAATCGAGGGGATATTCCCCTCAAGCTCATTTGACGGAGCCTTCTGTATCGGCAACTCCCTTGTTCACCTTACCGATCTTGAATATGTTGAGAAGTTTTTTGAAGATACAGGTACAATTCTCAAGAAAGGCGGGAAGCTGATAGTCCAGATCATCAATTTTGACAGAATTTTAAACAAAAGGCTCCCCGGTTTACCTGCAATAAACGCTCCGGGAATCGAGTTTATAAGAAGGTACAGGGCATCCGAAGAAGAAGAACTTACCGGAAGCGAAGAGAAAGTAATATTCGATACAGAGCTCGTAGTCAAGCAATCCGAAGGTGCAGAAAACAGGATGCACCAGGAAGTACAGCTCCTTGCTCTCAGGAAAGAGAGTCTTGTTGCCGCAGTGGAAACGGCAGGCTTTCAGGATGTAAGGCTGTTCGGCTCTTTCGAAGGTTCTCCCTTCAATCCTGAGGAATCGGTTCCACTAATACTTTCAGCAACCGCTACCAGGTGAGATCTCTGTTAACCCCGTATTCTTTCTGAAACTCTGTATCCACATCTTCCAGGCTTTTTATAGTGATTGCTGCCTGGTTTGCAAACACCTGCAGTATACGAAACTCCTCCTCTGTAATTGAACCGTTCTTAAAAGACCTGTCGATTCCGATTACCCCTACCACAGTATCCCGTAAGACCATAGGAGCAAGGGCAAAAGGGTTTAGCCCTATTTTCAGGGCAAGTTCCCTGTTTATATAGGGAGATTCCTCAGGCTTATCCACATTGTACGCTTCCCGCAGGATGGCCGAACGGGCGGTCAGACCGGCATCCAGCCGAAGAGGAATTGATACTTTTATCCCCTCTGTGGATGAGGTTTCTTTTCCCGGATTTTGCCACTGCTTTACCATATAAAGATGAAGATATTCGTTATTAATATTAAGATAAAGAAGAGACCTGTCCAACACCAGATATTCCATCAGTTCGGAAAGTATGTAGTCCACTACTTCCCTGACGGTTCTGGAGGAATTGAGTGCTCTGCTTGTTCGGTAAAGAAGCAGCATGGTCTCATGTTTTTTGTTAAGAGTTTTATTTGCATCCTTTAGCTCTCTCTCCCTTCTATGGATGAGTCCTGTAAGGTAGGATGCCAGAGCTGCAAAAGCGAAAAAAGAGAAGATTGCAAAACTCCAGGATAAAATCAGGTAGGATGGATTTTGCTCGAGGCCGCTTAAGGGGATAAAAAAATCCTGGTGCATTATGAACTCTCTTTTTTCGAGAATAATCATAAGTGAGTAAAGAAAAGAGCAGATTCCTGCGATGAGGTAGGCTGTTTTTCCGGTAATTAGCATGGAGCCCGAAAAAATTACTATGAAATAGAGGAAGGCAAAGGGACTTACTACTCCGCCGGTTTTATAGATGGTGAGGGTAAAATGGATCACATCAATCATGAGCTGAAAAAGGACAAGGGGTTTAAGATTTTCTAGTTTACGCACCAGAATTGTGTAAATAACGTTGAAAAGAAGAATAACAGCAAGATTTACGCTGTTTACAACAATCTGATTTTTTGAGAGCGCTACACTATCGGTAAATCCGAAAAGAGCGGAGACGGCCAGTATTAAGAAAATCGAAGGTGACAGAACAAACCGTATGCGGATAATAAGTTTTATGTTTCTTAAAACTTCTTCTCTTGAATCGGGGAAGGTGAGCGATTCTCCGAGAAAACCCAGAGGATCAGGCCTGTTCATAAATAAATAATACACCTCACAACACTTTCTGAAAAGATAAGATTTTAATAATTTACCCCATCAAAAAGCTTTGATTCAGAAACTTGATTATTTTTCTCCCCTGTAGTAATTAAGAGAATATATGTCCAATTTAAAGCCGTTCGATTTTGTATCTGTTCTTCTCTCTATACTGGTAATCGGAGTATTTTCAGCTTTTGCTTATCGCGGAGGAGCGGGAGACGAGCTCTTTGTCCACATTCAATCTCCCCATGACCACTGGATTTATCCTCTGGCAGAAGACATCGAACTGGAAGTACCCGGACTTCTGGGGCCGATGCAGGTAGTTATAGAAAACGGCTCGGTCAGGGTGATTTCTTCACCGTGCCCGGAGAAGATCTGTATTCTCACCGGTGCTATCTCCAGACCGGGAAACTGGATCGCCTGTCTGCCCAGCGGTATATTCCTGCGCATAGAAGGAAAGAGCAGGGGGGGAGAGCCGGATGCGGTCACCTTCTAAAACACTGGAAATAACGGCACTTTTTGCAGCCTTTTCCATTTTTCTATCCACCCTGGAATATATGATTCCAAAACCCGTCCCCTTCTTACGATTAGGGCTTGCCAATCTGCCCATTCTCCTTTCTATCGAAGTTTTCCCGATAGTTTATGTTTTTATTTTAATAATTCTAAAAGTAATAGGTCAGGGATTGGTTAACGGAACTCTTTTCTCATACATTTTTCTCTTCTCACTGGCAGGGTCTGTTGCCGGCGGTATGGTTATGATCGGGGCCAGGAAAATCTTGAAAGAGAGGATCTCACTTATCGGGGTAAGCGTTCTGGGAGCACTGGCCAGCAATACGGTGCAGCTTGGCGTTGCCTCACTCCTTATTCTCGGCAAAGGCGCTATTCTCCTTGCTCCTCCTCTGGTGGGAACAGGATTATTGAGTTCTTTCTTGCTGGGTCTTTTTGCTAAAGAGTTTCTTACCCGTTCGGTATGGATACAAACCATTCGGGAGACAGTATAGAAGCCGGTGAACTTGAAACTCTGGATCGAGAAAAACATCTCCTCCCAGCATCTGCTTTTTTGCGGAATACTTGTAGTTGTCTCTTTTCTTTTCCAATCATCGGTTACACTGCGGTGTATTCAGGCTGCCGGATTTGTGATTCTTGCAAGTGTATCGGGAAAGAAGATAAGAATTGTTCCATTAATTTTGATGTTTTCCGGTATAGTAATCATCAACCTTTTACGGCCTTACGGCAAACTCCTTTTTTCGGTATTTTCTTTCAACATCACTCAAGGAGCTCTTGAAACAGGAATCAACAAGGCATCCACGTTGGTAGGGCTTATTTACCTCTCCAGGTTCTTCGTACAGCCGGGGCTCAGAATACCAGGTAAAACAGGATGGCTGCTCGGAAGGGTCTTTTATTACTTCGAAGAGATTACCGAAAAGTGGAAACTCGTATCCGTTAAAGCACAATACAGTGAAGAGAGGCCGCGGAAGCTAAAAGCCTTTCTTAAAACCTTTATCAATAGCCTCGACAGGCTTCTCTTTACGGTTTACCCGGTTGAATCACCTGCTCCGCAAAACCCATCATCTACATCAAAATCTACTCCTTTTCGCACAACCTTACGGGGTTATTGCTTCTTGGGAGTTCTTCTGCTGCTAAATTATTTACCCCTGGTTCTCCCCTTGCTGCTCTAGATAAATACATATTCGTCAGTTCATGTTTGTACCATTATAATAGACATCTGTTATTAATCTGATATTGGCTTTCTTTCTTGTTATCTTTATTGTATTCAATTATGCTGTATTAATCGATTTTATTTATCTTGAATTACGTCGTAAGCGAGGGAAAGTCTATATGTACAGGCCTGAAAGCTTGATTATTGATAATAATAAACTCAAGCTTTTTGACGAGCTAAACAATATTCTCAAAGAGCAGAAATCGCTCGATGTTGCCAGTGCCTACTTCAATATTGCAGGATTTCAACTTATTAAAGATTCTCTATCGGGTGCCCAAAAATTCAGACTCTTAATTGGTACCTCACCCCGGACAGATGAGAAAAAGCCCGATATTTTTCAACCGGAAGAAGTATATAAGAAAAAAATTCGAGAAGATCTGGAAGAAGAACCCTTTGAAAGAGATAAAAAAGAATCAGTCGTAACGTTAATTAAACTTCTTAAATCTCCCGATTGGGAAGTGCGGCTTTATGATAGAGGATTTCTTCACGGAAAAGCTTACATATTTGAAAAGCTTGCGATTGTCGGTTCGAGTAATTTTACATATTCTGGATTTACTTCCAATACCGAACTAAAGAATACCCACCTTATCAAGTCTTTATAAAATCACTATATGAGCTCCAAAAAGAAGACATACTCTTTGAGTATGAGACTCCATCAATTTTACCTTCAAGCGAGGTTGACCTGGCTAACTTTCAAGACGATGCTGTTAAAAGAATATATTCACGTCTGAAAGCCTATAACGGAGTTTTAATAGCAGATTCCGTAGGACTTGGTAAAACATGGATTGCCAAGAAAGTTATCGAAGATTTTGGTTTTTACAGGCGCAGACGCTTTGTTGTAATATGCCCTGCATCTGTAGATGAGTCTTTATGGAGACCTGCTCTAAAAGATATCGGAGTATCTGAAAATATTATTCACCAGGAAGAATTGGGAAAAGAAGATTTCGATTTTGGGGAGTTGGAGAGGAAATTAAACTTTAAAATTGAAGAGATAGCTCTTTTTGTAGTCGATGAATCCCATAATTTCAGGAATCCTTTTTCAAACCGATATGAGGGCTTATTTACTCTTATAGAAAAGGCCAGCATAAAGCACAAGCCTAAAATCCTGCTTCTAACCGCCACTCCTATGAATAACACTCATTGGGATCTCTACTTCCAGTTGATGCTGCTGGCTCAGAATAATAAAAGAGTTTTCTTCAAAGAAGGTATATTTGATCTTGAACGTCAATTCAAGAAAGCTGATAAAGGTGATATCACACAGTTGGCTGATATCCTTCAGATTATCTCTATCCGTAGAACCAGACAATACATAAAGGATAACTACCCGGATGCGAAGTACAAAGACGAAAGAGGCTTGTGGATAAAAATAGAATTTCCTGAAAGAGAACTTAATGAGATTAATTACAGCCTTGATGAAACCTACCAGGGTCTTTATCACCAGATAGCTGAAAAGATAGAGAAGGGATTAAATCTTTCCTATTACAGGCTTGAAGAGTACCGCATTGTGGGCAAAAAAGACGAGATGGAATCA
This sequence comes from Spirochaetota bacterium, assembly GCA_003645645.1. GTDB lineage: Bacteria > Spirochaetota > Spirochaetia > SPDA01 > B32-G16 > B32-G16. The sequence goes on from QNBH01000133.1 coordinate 10,338, forward strand.
GGAAGAATGAAAGCTTTAGGTGGTATCTTACAAACCCTCCTCTTGAAACGATTGGAAAGCAGCGTAGAGGCTTTCAGGAAAAGTATTCAGACACAGGTAGATTTCCTTTCAACTTTTAAAGATGTATTTAAAGAAGGTAAGATCCTCAGAAAGAAGTTTTACAATAAATATCTTGCATATTTAGAAGAAGAAGCTGAAGATTCGGCGTACCTTATAGGAGAGCTTAAAAAAAACCTTGAGCAGGTAAATCTAATTGATTTTAACATTGAGAAATTCTATGAAGATCTAGATAAGGACATAGCAATATTTAAAGAAATAAAG
>QNBH01000134.1 GCA_003645645.1 Spirochaetota bacterium
GTATTATTATTTTACTTATATAATAGATTTTTAAAACCCTTTTTTTTAAGTTCAACTTTTTTTTAAAAAAAGTTTTTAAGAAAATCCTTCCTCCCAGAGTCGCAAATTTGCGGACTTTAATTTCTCACTGCGTATCTTCTCGAATCTGCTATAACCTTTCTCTTTATCGAAAAGGGCCTTCCTTTCGAGAAGCTGTAATCTAAGATAATACACCTGGAGCTTCTCGACATCGAAGTAATGACCCGATTCAAGATCATCAAAATATTTCCACCGAACCCGATTAAGCATATCTTCGGCCTGCAAGGGATTATCCTCGTTAAAGGCATCCCTTGCTATCGAAGATAGGCCTAATACTTCCTGCACTTCCTTAAGCCATTCGTAAGGGTCCTTCCCCCGTTTGTGTGCTCTCAAGTTTACAAGCTCGTTTCTTAGAGTTATTTCGAACCTGTGCCAATTCAGAAGAAGCTCATTTATAGGCTCGCTTTGATCGAACCCGGTTAACTTTGTTTTCTGCACTAGCAGAATATCTCTTCTGTGTAATGTTTCACCGCAAAGAGTGAGAAACCTCACTGTGTTTAGAAAGGGTTTTTCTGTATCGTAGAAAAGTTGGGGAAGGTACGCAACTGTGAAGTAATACTGTGCCAATCTCCTCTACTCCTTCTGAATAGCTCTCTTTAAAATTTCTGCCAGTCTTGGGTTTAAATACTGTGATAGAATTTCGGCAATTCCGTTAGCCGAAAAGTCGTAATAGGCCGAGCCGTCTTTATTTGCCACACGGAACCCGGCATCAATCTGCGGTAATGGCTTTATCTCCAGTCCCTTTTTTATCTCATCGGCCAGTTTGGTTTTAAGACTGCTCTCTATTTTTTCAAGATCCTCAGGAGGAAGCAAAACTTCCACATCTTCTACCTGTTTCTTGCTCCATTCTTTTACGAGTGTAACAACTGCATCTTCAAGTGCTTTTCCCTTAAGGGCTTTTTCTATCTGGGCTTTTGTGATCTCCTCGAAAATTTTAATAATTTTTTTCCGGAGACTCAGCAATAGATCTCTTCCTGCCTGTGAAAGCGCCTCCTTCCCTGAATGTTCGTATTTTTCCGCTTCCTTTTTTGCCTCCTCCTTTATCCTGGTTGCCTTCTTTTCTGCTTCTGAAATGATCTCAGCAGCTTTAGCCTCCGATTCCTTTATAATCCTTGAAGACTTCTCTTCGGCATCTTTAACACCTTCTGTCTTGATTTTTTCTATAAGTTCTTTAAGCTGTACATCCATATTTTTCTCCAAACAGTGTAGCTTTTCAGATATATATTATCGTCATTATGCTATGATAGACAAACAAAAAGAATAAATCAATCACAAGAGCTTATAAAACAATGCTCTTTCTATCTCTCTTCGATGTATTTTTTAACCTTATCCAATTTTCTCTTTACAAAGAAATAGATAGAATCAGGATAATCGGACTCCTTTATTTGTTTCTTGAATATGTTATTTATATGTTCGGTCAATTCTTCGATGTTATTGTATTCATCTATACCTACATTCTCGATAGATTGTATTATCCTCTTCACTGCAGAAATCTCATTCTTGATCAGACCTATATTTTCCATGCACACATAGGGGGTGATCACCTTTTTTTGCTCTTTTTCTCTATGCAGATCGATAAGTAGTTCCATATCTTCTTCCAGATCTTCAAGTTCCACCCTGAGAATCTTTAAAAACTTACGCATCTTCTCTTTCATACTTTATTTCTCTTCCATGTTATCTACCAGATTACTTCCCAGACTAGAGGTTCAAGCTGTTCAATATACTCCGGTATTGATACTTTAAACACCGCCGTTTTTCTATTCTCTCCTGTTGTGCCGGGACTTGCCTCTTTAATCACTCCAGGTGCAGTAAGTGAGTATTCAATAAAATAATCCTTGAAAAACGTTTCGATCATTTCGAGAGTATCCCTATCGATATCCTCCCCTCTGCCCCTGTGTATAACCTGAGTGTAGACAGTGTCTCCCTTATCGTTTTGTGTTAATGTTATTCCTCCACTATCCGAGCGGGAGAAAATGTCGGAAAGAGCTTCTATACTCTGAAAAGATAATTCGGTATCGATATAGATATTTTCCTCATCCTCTCTACTGGAATATGAATTAAGTGAGAGACCTTCGATTGATTGGACTGTTCTTTCAAAATCACGCCTGTTTACAGGTAGTGGTACTACTCTTTCATCATCTTCTAGTCTACCGAGATGGAGGATCATCTGAGAGACCTTATAGGATAATCTGAGAGTACCCGAACCATCATCATCCAGTTCTATCTCGGATTTAATACCTACACAGGAAATTAAAAAAGATGATAGGATTAGTATAAAAAGTATTCTATTCATTACCGCCGCTCTTTTTAGTAGAAGTTGTTTTTCTCCACGGACTTCGATTTATTCTTATCTGTTTCAGCGAGGCAAGGCTAAAAATAGTCGGTACAACCATTAATAGAAATACAACTGCAACCTGAAATTTCCAGTCAAGAGCCAATGCAATTAGTATTTCCAGAAACATATTTATTCCTTACCAAGATTATATCTTTACTGCATATTTTTCAATTACTTTTTTTAAGCTTTACCACAGTTTTACCGAATCCTCCCATTTCAGGAGGAGAGAAATAATAATCATCAACCAGACTGTTATTTCTTAAATATTCGTGGATGCCTCGCTGAAGAACTCCCTCTCCCTTGCCATGAATAATACAAAACTCATAAAGACCGGACAAAATAGCCCTGTCGATCTGGGTAACCACATTATTTAAGGCTTCTTCGAGCTGTTGTCCTCTCACATCCATATGATAATCGGGCTTACCTTCGATCCTGACTGGAGAGACTTCGAAGTCAACATCCTTATCAGAATCAACTAAAGCGGGCATTATATCTTCTCTCGATACTACCATTTTCAGAGAATCGGTTGTAACCAGCCACTTTCCTTTCTTCTCCTCTCTAATCAATTTTGCCCTTGTCTTAGCTTTACCTATATACACTTCCATTCCAGGCTTAAAATTCTTCTCTTCTGAAAATTCTGTTCCATCTTTCGCCTTTTCGATGCTCATCTCTTCAATTCGCGCTCTCTCTTCCACACTTTTTATAAACTCCTTTACCCCCCTGGTTTTCTTCCGGGTAATTTCTCCTTCCCGTAATTCTCTTACCAGATTCTCCAGCTCTTTCCTGCTTGTATCCAGAAATCGCTTAAGTTCTGATATTTCCCCACGCTTTATCTCATCATCTCTCTGTCTCAACTGTAATTTCATGAGATCTACCTTTCTTGTATCCTCCTTGAGTTTCTCCTCCCTCTTTTTTAACTCATCCTCCTGTAATAGAAGTTCTTTCTGTTTTTTCCAGAGACTATTTAATAGTTCCGATGTTCCGGATTTGCAATTGCTTAAATACCCCCTTGCTCTATCTATTATTTCATCTCTCACCCCGGTTCGTTCTGCAATCTCAAGAGCATGGCTCTCTCCAGGTATCTCCGGAATAACTCGATAGGTGGGTGATAGGGTATTTAAATCAAACTCCATGGAAGCACTTCTAAATCTATCTCTCGATATGGCGTAATTCTTTATAGCTCCATGGTGGGTGGTTGCAATTACTTTCGTATTTCTTTCCGAAAAGTAATCCAGAAGTGCTATGGCCAGAGCAGATCCCTCCTCCGGATCGGTTCCGAACCCAAGCTCATCCAGAAGAACCAGTGAAGAGGCGGTGGAGTTTTCTATAATAAAATTTATCCTGCTCATATGTCCGGAAAAAGTTGAGAGGGATTGCTCGATTGACTGTTCATCGCCGATATCCGCATAGATTCCATCAAAAAAAGGTAATTTACTGCCTTCATCGGCAGGAATTTCCATGCCGAATTGATTCATGAGCACTAGCAAACCTACTGTTTTCAATGTTACGGTTTTTCCTCCTGCATTCGGACCGGAGATAAGTAGAATATCTGCGTTACTGTCGATCAGCAAGTCAATTGGAACGGCCTTCCTACCGAGAAGAGGATGTCTTGCTTTTATCAGTTTTATTTCTCCGACCGATTTCTCCGATCTTTTACATCCATGATCAATAGTGTATCGGGCTCTTGCATGGACAGTGTCCAGAAAAGAGAGCACCCTTACAAGTTCTTTTAAGAGAAACAGCTCCTTTTTAACCTCTCCTGTTAATTTAGTGAGGATTCTAAAGACTTCTCGCCTATACTCATTCTGTTCTTCCACAAGTTGGTTGTTCTTTTCGAGAATGTCAAGCGGTTCGATAAAGAGGGTTGCTCCCGAAGAAGAGATATCGTGTACCACGCCTTTTACCCTGGATCGACTTTCAGATTTCAAGGGGAGAACGGTTCTTCCCTCTCTCTGGGTGGGAACATCAGACTGCCAGCATTTACGCAGCTCTTCGGAGTGTAGATATTTTGCAGCAAGCTTTCTTATTGTATCCATTGTATTTTGAATTTTTTTCTTTATTGCCTTTAATTCTGGAGTGCTGTCTTTGATCTTTCCGTCGGGCTCTACAATTGAGAAAATAGCAGATGAGAGATGGCTTAAATCGGGTAGTTCTCCTATAAGAAATGCCAGAGAGCTATCCTGTAAGGAAAGCTCTCCCTTAATGCATTTGACCAGATACTTCTTTAGTTTCATTGCCGAGCGGATGTATTTTCCTATATTGGCAAGTTCTTTCCCTTCAAGCACGGTATTTTCTTTTTCGAGTTCAAGGAAATAGCTTTCTACAGGGGGGAAATCGAGATCGGGAAAGGGGATGCCGCATAGCAGTATTTTTCTATAATCCTCGGCTTTCCCCAGTATATCCTCATAAGCATTTTCATCAAATATTATATCCTGTGAGAGAAGAAGCTGCCTCCCTTCCACGGTCTTGCAGTAGGAGGATAGCTCTGCAACTATTCTATCGAACTCAAGTATTTTTAATGTATGCTCATCTATTTTGCCGTTGCTTCGGTGTTCCATATAGTGTGCCTGTAGGTTCTTAAGCCTCTATTCATCCTTGAAAAGGCTTTCAAACCTGGCTCTGGCTCCCTTGACTTTATCCTCTTTCCCAGGAGGTCCTATATCGGGATTGAGTACGAAATAATCACAGAAGTTTACCTTGTCTTTTTCCCTCACAGGTTCTGTGATAGTTTCCCAGCAATCCCAGTGAGCACCAGGCTTATAGAACTTACAATGAAGACAAATTTTCAAATCTCTCCCGCATTTTGAGCACACCGAACTTCTTGTAATCCTCTCTTCGAGTATCTCCTGACCACAAAAATAACATCTACTCATATAGAAATTATAATAAAGAGAGGGTGATATTATCAACTTTTTACTTGTGTTTTTACCATATTTTTAATATTCTGAATGTATATGTTTCAATACAAGTACTGTACGGTCGAGGAATGCAGAAATCTCAGGCTTACAGATAGCGATGTGTGCTGGATTCATCTCCAATCAAAAGAAGCTTATAGAGAAAAAATGATCAGTACTATCTCTTCCATGGAAACTGTAAAAGATCTGAATCTCTCTTTAATGGATTTTGATAATGTTGATTTTTCCGGAAAGCATTTTTATACATGCAAGTTTTCGAATACAGTTTTCCATAACTCTAACTTCGAAGGCTCACTCTTCAGGCTGTGTTTTTTCGATTTCTCTTCATTTTTTTCATGTAAGTTCTCCGGTATTGATATGCAGTCCTGTGTATTTACAGGCTCTATAATCGAGAATGGAGATTTCACCGAATCGGATATATTTTACACTAACTTTAATGGTATAAGAGGTAAAAAGTTATCTTTTAAGGATTCCGACCTCTATTTTTCCTACTTTATAAATGCTTATCTCGAAGATATTCTATTCATAGAGTGCAATCTCAAGAAGGTTAATCTGGCAAAAGCAGAAATAAATAATTTAAGTTTTAAATATTCCAACTATGAAGAGGCGGAGTTCGATGAAAAGTATTGCCTCGGAGAGAAATGAAACTCTTTTCTCATTTTTCGGTAGTTGAGTTCTCAAATACTTATCTTCTTGGTATGGATACGGGTATAGACGCCATACTGATCGATCCAAGCGTCATGGATATCCAGTTGTTGAGTTTGATAGAGGATCATAATTACTATATTAAATCCATACTTGTTACTCATTCCCATGAATCACACATAAAGGGAGTAAAAACTATTTTAAAAATATACGATTCCGCCATATATGGCAAAAATTGCACGGTACTGGATTTTCCCTGTAATCAACTTCACGATGGTGATTGTATGGATATCTCTGGATTCCGGGTAGAAGTGCTGGAAATACCAGGACATTCGAGTGATTCTCTCGTCTTTAAAATAGAAGGGATGTTATTTACAGGCGATGTTCTGTACGCAGGTAGGGTGGGTGGTACTCAAAGCTTATATGAGAGAAGGATACTTCTCTCCGCCATAAGAGAAAAATTATTCACCCTTCCAGATGATTCGATTATTTTTCCGGGTCACGGTCCGCCGACAACACTTAAGGCTGAAAAAATGTTTAACCCTGCCTTTTTCGAAGAGGAGAATCAACAGAATAACTCCAGGAGTTAATGCACTTTAAAATTTCTTTAAACCTTGAAGGAAGAGGTGCACGGAATGTTCTGGGTTTATCATCCCCGGGTAAAGTAATCGATAGTTTCCAGGAGTGCAGCATAAGAGTTGCTTCGGGGAATTGGTTATCCTTCCTGCTGTACAGTGGATCACCCAATATGGGAGTGCCCAGAAAAAGCATATGAACTCTCAACTGATGAGTTCGTCCTGTTTCGGGTTTAAGCCACACTAAAGAATAGGCTCCATAAAAGTTCTTGATAACCCTGTAATGAGTTATCGCCGTTTTCCCCTTTGTTTCGGATATGGTAAACCTTTTTCTATTGTGTGGGTCTCTTGTTATTCTATTTTTAACTTTACCGACAGGAGGAGAGGGGACCCCCTTAAGAATACCCAAATAAATCTTTCTAACGATTTTTTTTCTGAATTGATCCGCCAGAAGATCGAGAGCTTCAGGTGTTTTAGCGGCAATAAGTATTCCCGAAGTCTCCTTATCTAGGCGATGTACTATTCCCGGTCTTGGATATTCATTTCCGAAAAGATCGCTTAGATCTTTGCAGTGGAAGAGTAATCCCTGCATGAGAGTTCCCGAATAATGCCCATTAGCCGGATGTACTACCATACCCTGAGGTTTGTTAATGACCACTACAGTACCATTCTCAAAAATAATATCAAGCTTTACAGGTTCGGGTTTTATGGTAACTGTCTTCGGTTCTTGAAATTCCACCTCTATAAGATCTCCGTGAAAAATATGCCTGGAGAGTTTTGAGGGGTGGTTGTTGATCCTTACATGCACTTCTCTGTTTTTGATTTGACTGCGAGGAAACAACCGTGCTACTTCGGCTATGTATTTATCGACCCTCATCCCCGAATGATTGTGATCATTTACTCTGAAAATTGCGTTCATCTTTTTGTTCTTTTTTTTTGATGATTTTATTTATTATTAAATCCGCAATGGTAATACAGGCAGAGATGCTTACTGCAGTTATCAAAATACCTATCTTCTCTTCTTTTGTAAGAGGTATAAGCCGCAGTGTACCAAACATTCCCGGAACCGGTGTCTCCTCTACTTCTCTGCTTACGTATCGAAAAATATCGTATCCTACGGAAGTAAAAAAAAGGGTTATGGGAAAGGAGCCTACTAAAATAATCTCGGCCCTCCGAAGGTCGTGTAACCACTGTGGAAACTCTTCTTTAGTATATGGCTCTGGTGTGGGAGGTTTTTCTTCGGTAAAAGAGAGATTGATTGTGATCAACAGAAACGGGAGTACCAGAATATTTTTTAATCTCACCCGGTTCTCCTCGAGCCGAATATGGAGCTCCCGATCCTTAACAGGGTTGCCCCTTCTTCTACGGCAATCTCAAAGTCTGAAGACATCCCCATGGATAGGGTATCTATTTCAAGGAATTGATACCTGGACCTCGTTTCCTCGTAGAGCTCCCTTAAAAAACGAAAGGAGTCTCTAATCATCTGCTCGTTATCGGTAAACGGTCCGATGGTCATAAGTCCCCGAATGTTGATCATAGAGAGCTGATTAACCCTTTCAAGAACACGGAAATATTCGTTCTTATCCCTGAAACCGTATTTACTCTCCTCTCCGGAGGTATTTATCTCGAAGAGGATATCCATTTTTTTGTTTAAGGTTTCTAAGTATTTGTTAAGTACTTCTGCGGTCTCAAGCTTATCTATAGATTGAACACACTTAAACAATCCGGCTGCCGTTTTCGCCTTATTTCTTTGAAGATGACCAATCATATGCAGCTCTATATCAATACCCAGATCTTTGTATTTCTCCTCCGCCTCTGCGACCCGATTTTCTCCGAAAAGGCTTATCCCGGCTCTGTAAGCTGCGATTATCTCTTCACGGATTCTGGTTTTGGTAACCGCCATCAGCCGAATTCCTTCGGCATTTCTTCCGGCTCTTTCTGCTGCTTCTTTGATCCGACTCTCAATTCTTCTTATGTTAGACTCTATACTATCTCTTTCCATTTCTTGTGTCTCTTTTAATATAACATTTTTCAATTTATTCTTAAAGGGCAGTATCTCCTTGACTTTTAGCAACTTCTGGAATAACTTTTTAGTTGGGAAAACGGTATTAAATCTTAATTCTTTAAATATAATGAGGAAATAGAATGAACGAAAAGACATGGTCCAGGCGCCAGAAATCCACTTATAGAGAGAAAGTCGGTCTGGCAGAGATGCTAAAAGGCGGAGTCATAATGGATGTGGTAACCCCCGAACAGGCCCGTATTGCAGAGAACGCGGGTGCTGTATCGGTCATGGCTCTTGAGAGAGTACCTGCGGATATAAGGACACATGGAGGGGTGGCTCGGATGTCCGACCCCAAAATAATCAGGGATATTCAGGAAGCTGTAAGTATTCCGGTTATGGCGAAATGCCGTATAGGGCATTTCGCAGAAGCTCAGATACTGCAGGCATTGGGTGTAGATTTTATCGATGAAAGTGAAGTACTTACACCCGCAGATGACAGATTTCATGTGAATAAACACCAGTTTAAAGTTCCCTTTGTTTGCGGTTGTCGTGATCTCGGAGAAGCATTAAGAAGAATCGGGGAAGGTGCTGCCATGATACGAACTAAAGGAGAGGCGGGAACAGGAGATATAATTGAGGCTGTAAGACATATGAGGAATGTCATGGATGGCATAAAAAGGCTTACCTCTCTACCGGAAGAAGAGCTGATGACCGAAGCGAAAAATCTGGGTGCTCCCTACGAGCTGGTGGTAGAAGTAGCCAGAACAGGTAAACTTCCCGTGCCCAATTTTTCGGCCGGTGGGATAGCAACTCCGGCAGATGCCGCTCTTATGATGCAGTTAGGCGCAGAGGCGGTTTTTGTCGGCTCCGGTATCTTTAAATCCGATAATCCACCTAAAAGAGCCAGAGCTATTGTAGAAGCGGTTACTTATTACAACGATCCGGAAAAACTGGCAGAGATTTCTATGGACCTCGGAGAACCCATGTCAGGGATAAGTTCCGCCCAGCTTGAAGAGAATCAGCTTCTCGCAGTGCGAGGCTGGTAACACGCGGTACCAAGTTGGCAACCATAGGTGTTCTCTCCTTGCAAGGAGATTTTGCAAAACATGAATATGTTTTAAAACACCTTGGAGTCAGAGTGGTAAAAGTCCGCTCGAAGGGGGATCTCGAAGAAGTTAACGGGCTGGTTATTCCCGGAGGAGAAAGTACCACAATAGGAAAACTTCTTAAGAGATTCGACATCCTGGAAGATTTAAAAGAAAGAATAGAGAAGGGCATGCCTGTCTTTGGTACATGTGCAGGCATGATAATTCTTGCAAAAGAGATAGAGGGAGACAATCAGCCTAAATTGGGTATTCTGGATATCACTGTAGCTAGAAACGCCTATGGCAGGCAAATTGAGAGTTTCGAAGCGGACATCTTTTCTCCCTTTTTAGGAACAAAACCGATTAGGGCGGTTTTCATAAGGGCTCCCCAGGTAGTTCGTATTGGTAAAGATGTGGAGATCCTGGCAAGTTTCGAAGAAAAACCGGTTCTCATACAGCAGAAAAATATTCTTTCGGCAAGTTTTCATCCGGAACTAACAGAGGATAGGCGCATTCATAAATATTTTCTTTCTCTGGTGGGAAAATAAAAAACCATACCAATTATTGAAACCAGGTTCTACTCTATTCGAGAAAAAATGAAATTTCTTCTTGAAACACTATTAACTTTTTTTAAAAATTAATGTATATTATATCGATGTAAAAATTTTTAATGAACTCCTCCTTATTTTACCTTGCCCCTGGGTTTTCCACCTCCTTTTACCCGGGGGCTTTTTTTAATCAAAACCATTAAAGGAATTTTATCTGGAAGCTGCAATTTCTGCTAAATTACTATTGAATTGTTTGCTGATAATCCCCTTCTCCGTAATAAAGGCGGTTATTAGTTCGCCGGGGGTAACATCAAAAGCGGGATTTATCACCTTTACTCCCTCAGGTGCTATTCTTACTCCTCCCATTGAGGTTACCTCCTCGCCATCTCTCTCTTCTATGGTAATCTCTCTACCTGTGGCGGTTGCCACATCTATCGTTGAAATGGGTAAGGCAACGTAAAAAGGGAC
>QNBH01000135.1 GCA_003645645.1 Spirochaetota bacterium
ACCGCATGTCAAGTGATGCCCCGTTTAACTTCGAACAGAGTGTTTTCAATATAATCGAATTAGTTAAATTTATCTACTCTTTAAATTTAGTTATAATAACCTTATTTACATGTGATAGTATCGCAGTTATTATCAGTAGAGGAGGTCGGCTGTCTTGAGAAAGTCTTTTGATTGTATCGTACTCGCTGCGGGAAAGTCCGAGAGAATGGAGGAGTGGAAAATGCTTCTGCCCTTTGAGGGGAAGAACATAATCGAATGTTCTGTAGAGAAGGCCCTATCGGTATGTTCAAGAGTAATTCTTGTTGCAGGATATCGAGCCGAAGATTTAATAGAGATTTTCGGTAATAATAAAAGAGTCCAGATTGTAAAGAATCCTCGCTTCGAAAGGGGGATGTTTTCCTCGATTAAATGTGGTGCATCCTGCATAGAGACAGATCGCTTTTTTATTGCACTGGGAGATCAACCTTTCATTCCTCCGAAAGTTTACAGGAAGCTTACAGAGTATGACCAGATTGATGTAGTAATTCCCAAATATAAGGGGAAAAAGGGGCATCCTATCTTCCTTTCAAGGAGAGTATGCCAGACGATTCTAGAAATGGATGACAGGAAAACGTTGAGAGATGTGCTTGCCTTGTATCCAACTCTGGCAGTTCCTGTAGATGAGCAGACGGTTATTAAGGATATAGACAGCCCTGAAGACTATAAGAGTTCTCGTTGAAGGGGGTTGTTCATGAGGAAGACTCTATGCATGGGGTTTCTATTTATTGTTACGATTTTTCTTTCTGCACAGACAGATCAATCGTTTCCATACTATAGAATCAATCTCACCGTAGATCCATCTGAAGGTCTACTGAAGGGAGAAGTATCAATTGAAATAGAACGTACAGATAAAGCAGAAAGGCAGAATAAGAAAATCTATCTGTTCTTGATGCTTAACTCCGGTGAAAAACCCAATCCTTACTTTTTTCCATTACTCGAACAGGGTGGGCCGGAGGGGTTTTCTCCTACATGGATTCACCTGGAGGATATAAAGATAAACAATATGGATACCGATTGGAGGTACATGGCTACGGAGACTCCTATTTATATCGATTATAATACCGAACATCTTATCTGCGAAATTGATGTTCCACAAAACACCCGGAGAGAAACAACATTGACCATTTCCATGAAGTACTATGCCCATCTCAAGCACATCCGGGGCATGGATGATTACTATTTTAAGGATAAGATGATATCCCGTTTTTTCTGGTTACCCTACCTTGTTCCTGATGAGACCTTTCTCGAAAGGGGGACATACAGTTTCCCCTTTTTTACTTTCGATGCAGAAATAACCCTGCCTCCAGGTTGGGAGATGGCGGCACTGGGTACAGACTTTACCATCGGAGATGGAGGAGTTTATAGAGTAAAATCTGCCGCACCTGTATGCACTTTCCCGTTGGTTTTCGTTCAGAATCATTTTAAATACGAAACCCTGTTGGCAGATGGAAAGACATACTTAAGGGTTTACAGCAGGGAAGGGCAGGAGGGAGCGGCTCGTATGCTTGCAACTTACGGAAAGGATGTGCTTGATTACTATGCAAAGGAGTATTTCCCCCTCAAGACTCGAAACATCAGCATGGTGCAGGGGAGCCCTGGTACCTGGGGCATGGCAGCCAGCTCGGTGGTTATTCTGGCGGACGGTGCTTTCAGCGGAGCAAACCGTGTAATACCGGATTTCCTTAACCCACTTTTCGATTTTCTGGTAGCTCATGAACTGGGGCATATGTATTTCGGAATCGGTTCTCCTCCCGATTTCTCAAGAGAAAATTATCTATCGGAGGGGTTAACGGAATACGCATCCCTCCGCTATATAGAGAAGAAATACGGTGTATGGAGAAACAGGTTCAATCGATATCATAATGATGTGGCTGCAAAGCTCATAGAGTATTTTATGGGTAAAATAGATTCCTTAAGCTGGAGAGGGGGCAAGATTCTTTCGATCACGGTCAATAAGAGGGCAGGCTGGGATCAACCTTTAAAGGGAGAGCCGGAAGATAAGATAATAAACGCAACTTCCGCCACAGATTACAATAAAGCCTTTTTAATTATTAAAATGCTTGCGCAAACCCTGGGTGAAGATGATTTCACCCAAGCTCTCAGGGAATACCTGCTGGATAACAGGTATTACATGGTTACATCGGAGAGGCTTAAGAAATCCCTGGAAGAATATTACGGAGTTGAGCTTGATGAGTTTTTCCGCTCTTTTATATATGGGAATGATTCCCTTGACTACAGTATTAAGGGAAAGCTTAACTCAGAAAGAGATAAGAACGGCGGTTACCGGTCAGAGCTGACTATCGGCAAGAAAGGAGAAACCTCCCTGCCAATACCCCTGAAAGCAACCGTTTTTCTTAAAGATGGAACAACAGAGGAGTTTGTGTTTGAAACTACGGGGGAGAAGAGTATCATCACCCCTGAGAAGGTCAAGTATGTGGGAATCGATAAAAATCCTGCAATTCTTGACTATAACAGGAAGAATAACTTTTACCCCAGGCAGTTGGTTCCCGATTGGACGATGAAGGACTGGCTGAGAAATGGAGCGGCAACACTCTGGACGGTGGAACCCTATCTCCAGCAGGATAGAGAGGGATTGTATATCGGGGCAGGGCCCAAGTTTTATGACAGGTTCTCCTGGGATTTGTTCTTCTCTCCGTTTATCTCTGTAACCACTACCGAAGCGGAATCTGAAACCGACGCACAGAGTGTAGCCTTCGGCGCAGCGTCATCTGGCAGTTTCAATTTTCCCGGGTTTCACAGTCTAGGTGTATCGGCCAGAGTAATTCTCCCCGGCACTCTCGAACTGGCAGCCCTTCGCTACACAAAGAGGTTTTATACCGAAACCGAGCTTGGGTATGTGGGTAAATACTACTATCCACATTTTTATTTTTCTATCTCAGGGGGCATGGCAGAGCTTCCCTTTAACCCTGCTCTGCAATCCGCTGTAAACCCCTATATTCCGGTTTCCGCCTCCTTAGGTTTCGATTCTCTCGTAAAATGGGGTACAAAAATCGATCTGGGTAATACTCTTAACTATTACTTCCTGGACAATAAAGTAGAAGATAGAATAGCCTTGAGTTTAATCCAGGGGTTTTCCCTTTTTCCACGCACTATTATAGGATTACAGATTACGGGATCGGTGGGCCTGGGAAGTCTGAATCTGCTTCAATCGAGTAACGTAGTCCTGGGGGTAAGCTCCACAGCTCAAACAGGACTCCCATACGAAACTGCGACAAGAATCTATCTTGGGATTCCATTTCTAAACAGTATAGAAACTTCTCTCTTAAATCTGGTCGTTCTGCAAAGTATCAATATGGTCTTTTTCTACGATGCGAAAACCGCCTTTTCCGGTCCGAAAGATTTTTTTACCGGTTATAATCAGTCGGCAGGTCTCCTTTTTCTTCCCTCTTTTAGAACCATGGCAGATGCTACCTTTTCATTAGGAATAGGCCTAGGTTTTGATATAAATAAAATTGTAAATAATCCGGGAGATGCATCTAGCTACCTGCCGGCATTCATAATTAATACGGATACCCTTCCTCTCTTCTATTCCAATAGTATTGCCTACTAGAAAGGAGAAAAAGAATGATACATTTCAAGGATTGGATCATGGTATTTCTGGCCATTGTACTTATCTCTATTCCATGGCCGGGAGTTTTCCCCGCTCCTGTAAAAGAAACGCGCTCTGAAGCGTTAACCGGAAAGACCGGTGAACAGGAACTAACAATTACAGATGCCCTGGGCAGGGAAGTGTATTTGGAAGAACCCCCTGAAAGGATTATACTCGCAGGGAGGGCGGCAGCCCTTATTGCCAATCCTGCCTACATTTTCCCGGAAGCAAAGGAGAAAATCGTTGGAATGAGTGATCCGGACCAGGGGATGGGAAACTTCATAGCGTTTATAGATCCTTTCTACGGAGATAAAACAATATTTCAGGGAACGGCAGGAGCAGAGGAGGTAGCAGCTCTTAATCCCGATCTGGTGATAATGAAGAGTTTTATGGAGGAGAAGCTCGGAAGACCCCTTTCTAAACTGGAGATTCCTGTTGTGTACCTGAATCTGGAGACCCCACAGCAGTTTGAAAGAGATCTGCAGACCCTCGGAAAATTATTTCAGAATGAGAGCAGGGCAATGGAGATAGGGGAATACTACCGGAGGGAACAGGAAGAGGTTCTCTCTGTTACAGAAAGTATCCCTGAGGGGGATAAGCCCCGGGTGTTGTTAATTTATTTTTCCGAGCAGGATGGTAAGTTTGCATTCAACGTACCGCCACGCAATTGGATTCAAACCACAATGGTTAAGATGGCAGGAGGTCATGCAGTATGGAAAGATAGTGCCATGGGAGATGGTTGGATAAAGGTAAGTTTCGAACAAATTGCGGTATGGAATCCACATCATATTTATGTGGTATCCTATCGGGGAGATGCAAACAGGGTAAAGGGGGAGTTACTCGGGAATCCCAGGTGGAGTGCTCTAAAGGCTGTTAAAAACAGAAACCTCTACGCTTTCCCCGGTGATTTTTACTCGTGGGATCAACCCGATCCTCGCTGGATACTTGGATTGAAGTGGCTTGCAAAAAAATTGCATCCCCATCTCTTTATCGATATCGATATGAGACAGGAAGCAGCAGATTTTTTTTACAGGTTATATAATCTGGATGAATCCCCTTTCACAGAAAAAATTTTACCCAGGATTAAAGGAGATTTCCCCTGATAAGAGCAAAAGCAGATAACACAGAAAGAACTCAAGGCCAAACCAAAAGCACCTCGACATCGCCTCATCACCGGATGATTCTTCTTTCGGTAGTTATGGTTACCGTCTTTCTCCTTTCTCTATTTGTGGGTCGATATCCGGAACCCGGTTTAATAGCACCAGGCCGACTATTAAAGGATCAGCTTGCCTTTAAGCTTGTGCTATCTCTCCGGCTTCCGAGGGTTCTGACTGCCTTGATGCTTGGAATGGTTCTCTCCTGTGCGGGAAGTGTTTTTCAGATGATCTTTGCAAACCCCCTTGTAGAGCCTGGATTACTGGGTGTATCCCAGGGTGCGGCCTTCGGAGCCGCCCTAGGCATTCTCTTTTTAAATAACGTGGGGTGGGTAGTCCAGGCTCTGGCTGCAATTTTCGCTGTTTTAGGCCTGGGATTTTCCTACTTTCTTGCACATAAACTCAGGTTCGGAGGTTGGCTCTTGAGGCTTATTCTGTCCGGAATTGCAGTTTCTGCCTTTTTCTCTGCAGGGATAGGAATACTCAAGTTTGTAGCAGACCCCCTGAGCGAGCTTCCGGAAATAACCTTCTGGCTTTTAGGCGGTTTATACGGCATTACCTGGACGGAAGTTCGTTCTGTATTTCCTGTAGTTGCTGCAGGGCTTTTCATCCTTTACCGGATGCGGTGGAGACTCAACGTACTTTCCCTGAATGACATGACTGCTTTTTCTCTCGGAATATTTCCGGAGAGGGAGAGGTTGTTCCTTCTTGTTTGTGCCACCGGGATTACAGCCGCAGTTGTCTCGGTTAGTGGTATAGTGGCATGGGTAGGACTGATTGTGCCCCATGTATCAAGGCGATTATTGGGTGCCGATTCCCGCTATTCTGTTCCTGCCTCCCTTCTTCTGGGGGGTAGCTTCGCAATAATTTGCGATGATGTTAGCAGAACAGTTTTGCCTGGAGAGATTCCTATAGGCATTCTTACATCACTTATAGGTGCAGTACTGTTTGTTATCATTCTCTCAAAACCCTACGTAAGGCTAAAATAATGAGAGAGGTGATCTTAAGTTTTAAGAATATAACCTTCGCTTACAGTGAAAGAGGTGGCAGAGTTCTTGACGATATTAACTTCGAAATTACCCCACAGAGCATAACTGCAATTTTAGGCCCAAACGGAGCAGGAAAAACCACCCTTCTGCATACAGCCCTTGGCTGGCACCGGCCCGATAGAGGTACCGTATATCTGGAAGGGAAACCCCTCGACCACTACACCCGTAGAGAGCTCGGTTCTCTAATGAGCCTTGTGCCACAGAGTGAGCATATCCCATTTGAGTATTCTATTCTGGAATATGTTTTGCTTGGAAGAACACCCTACTTGAAACCCCTGGAGATTCCGGGTGAGAAGGATAGAGAAATTGCATTAGAAGCCCTTGAAACCGTAGGGATCAAAAAGCTTAAGGATCGTTCCGTTACAGCATTGAGCGGAGGAGAATTACAGTTGGTTTTGATAGCCCGGTCTCTCGCACAGCAGTCTAAACTTCTGCTACTGGATGAGCCCTCATCTCATCTGGATTTAAGCAATAAAAGCAGATTACTTTCACTGATACGGCATGTGGTTGACTCAGGTGTTACGGTGCTGTTTACAACCCACGATCCCGGACTTGCAGCAGTTGCTGCTGACAAAATAATACTTCTCTCATACGGGAAAATTGCACGCTTCGGTTCAGTTTCAGAGGTTTTAACTGACGATTATTTGAGCGAAGTTTATTGTATTCCCCTTAAAGTTTACCAAGTAGACGGACAAAGGGTGGTATTAGGGTACAGGCAGGGTGCCACTCCGAATGACAATCCTTAGATGTATTTATCTATCAACCCCACCTTCTTGTTGAACTCTCTAATTCTCTCATCCCATTCGTCTATTTCGGCGAATCGGGATGTCCAGTAATTTTCATCGTACCACTGGGCATCCAGCTCTTCCACGGTCTTGCCCTGCTGTTCTATCCAGGTAAAGTACTTTAAATTGTGCATCCGCTTCCTGTCGTAATAGCTTAGCTCCAGCATGTAATCGGTGTGGATGTTCATAAGGCATGTATCGAAGCAGGCGGCGGCTTTCTCTCTGTTGTACTCGCCCAATCTCTCCCTCTCCTCATTTATTCTCGATTGATACAGCTCCATGGAATCGGTTGCCACGGTGAGGATTGTATCGTTTTCATTCATCTCGAAGTATTTGGCCAGCTTGATCGATCCTATGAGATTGGCGATTCCGGATATACCCAGCAGATCCAGTTTATCTACAAAAGCAGGATCTACTCCCTTTTCCACAAGGTAACCCTTCCCTTCAGGTTCGTTAAAAAGCCTCATGAGACGAATCACCTGCTCATCGTCTATTCCGGCTACCAGATCCATATTCTTAAGGTTGTGAATCCATGGTACATGTTTATCGCCTATACCTTCGATCCTGTGCCCACCATAACCGTTGAAAAGAAGAGTAGGACATTGAAGAGCTTCACCCGCACAGACTTTGATTCGAGGAAACTTTTCCCGCAAATAGTCGGTGCAACCGAGTGTGCCTGCAGAGCCCTGGGTAAGGAATACCCCGCTTAATCGTGATTTATCTCTTTTCTCGTATTCAAACACCTCTTCCATTGCAGATCCTGTAACAGCATAATGCCACATTGAGTTGGCAATCTCTTCAAACTGGTTGAGGGTGACCACGGAATCACCCCGTTCTGCTACCAGCTCCTTTGCCTTGTCGTATATCTCCTTTACATTGCTCTCACAACCGGGTGTGGCGAATACTTCCGCTCCGATATCCTTAAGCCATTGAAATCTCTCCTTGGACATCATTTCCGGCAGGATGGCTATTGCCTGGCACCCCAGAAGATAGGAATCGTATGCTCCTCCCCTGCAGTAGTTTCCTGTGGAAGGCCAGAGAGCCTTCTGGGTGGTGGGATCGAACTCGCCTGTAATAAGCCGGTGTACCAGAGGACCGAAAGTAGCACCGACTTTATGTGATCCTGTTGGGAAAAACTTACCGATCAGCATGATGATTTTTGCCCTTACACCCGTTAACTCACCTGGAAAGGAGAGATAATTCACCTTTCCGAAACCACCCCCCTGTTTAAGTGGTTCGTTTTTCCAGGTGATTCGAAAGAGGTTACGCGGATTCAGATCCCAGAGCCCGATGTTCTTAAGCTCCTTTTTTATGCCTTCTGGAATACTCTTAGGGTCTCTCATCTCCGCGTATGTGGGGATAATTATATTTCTCTCTCTGCAACGTTTAATTGTGTTCTTAAGTACCTCTTCTCTGCTCCTCATTACGGTAAATACTCCTTGTGTTTCAATGTATGGTGGATTTTGAAAATCCATACTCTAGTATAGCCTTGATGAGAATCAGCCGGGTTCATGGATTGATGCTCCCTGTGCAATTTTAGATTACACGCTGGGCGAATACGTTTTGAACTATAAAGAGGGATATAAACGATACCACTGCAGCGATCACAGGGGATGCAATCCAGCCGAATAAAATTCTACCCAATATTGCATATTTGATGTTTCTCCCTTTCTTAGCGATACCTATTCCTATTACCCCTCCTACGATCGATTGTGAGCTTGAAACCGGTACAAGAGGGAAGGATGGCAGACCGTAAGATTCGAGAAACATCTTTAATCCTTTTGATGCGAAGAGATACAGCACGATAGAGCTGGACAGTACCACCACCAGAGCGGCTACAGGCGTCATTTTATAGAGTTCCGAGCCTATCGTGTACATTACCCTCTTGGAATAGGTGAATACTCCCACCGATATGGCTATACCTCCTAGCAGAAAAAGTTGCTGAGCCCCCGAAAGAGTTATCAACCCTCCGATATCAAGCTCACCAAAAGGTGCGGTTGTTGTAAATACTCCCATTACATTGGCAATATTGTTTGCACCGAGGCTGTATGAGCCGAAAGCACCTACCAGAATGAGAGAGTTTCTTGTAAGACCGTCCAACCGGATTAGATGAATCTTCGCCTTTCTTATTATAACTTTGACCAGATGGAAAATGAAAAAAGCGAATACCGCCGTCAGCACCGGAGAGAAAACCCAGGATCCAAGAATTTTGTACAACTCATCGAACTGCACCTGAGTTCCAGAATAGAGGTTCCAGCCAATAATCGCTCCTACTATTGCCTGTGTAGTGGATACGGGCAAGCCCAATTTTGTCATCCAGTAAACGGAGAGTGCTGCTGCCAGAGCGACGGTAAAGGCTCCTCCAATGGCATTGATTGCTCCCAGTTTCCCTATGGTATGAGCTGCACCACTTCCACTGATGATTGCCCCAAGGGTTACGAATATACTGCAAACAAGAGCGGCAGACTTGAACCTGACCATACGGGTACCTACCGCGGTTCCCCATACATTAGCGGCATCGTTAGCGCCAAGAGACCAGCCGAGAAATAAACCACTGGAGAGAAATATCAAAGTGGGAAACATCTAACGCTCCTTTAAACACTCCGTTTTATTGCATAAACTGAGAGCCTCTCGCATACCGATTCCGCTTCGTCTGCAAGCAGAGAGATGCGTTCTGCAAAGTACCGCATGTGTACTCTTACACTAAACTTTTCTATTTCTGTGGATCTGAATGCCTTTCTCTTTAGAGTATCTTCAACCTGGTCGGCTTCGTGTTCCCAGAAATATACCTTGTTTATATAATCGTTTACCATTGCAATGTCTTTGAAAAATGCTCTGGCTGCACGAACAAGTTCCATTACCGCCTTAACGGCGATTTCCGTAAGCTCGATAAAATCGTCTCTAAGAAAGGGAAATACAATGGGCATTTCGATAGAGAAGTGACTGGCTACCTTTTTTGCCACATCTATGACATTATCGAGATTCTCTATGAGACCGAGAACATCTCCCCTTGCATCGGGTATGAGCAAATAAGAGTAGAGTTTATACTTTATATCTCTTCTGAGGTTATCGGCTTCACTTTCAAGGTTGTCGATCTCCTTGTATTTCCCCTCGAAGCGATCGATTTTTCCCTCAAAATAATCCTTAAGAGCGAGCTCAAAGAGCATTGCCACTTCTTCGATTTTTTCTAGGTACTTATCGATATCGGTTTCCACTTCTTTTGTTTTGGAGCTGAAAAGTTTCATATTGCTCACTCCCTTTCAGGTTAATTTTATACAGCTATTCGGAATAGTAAAATCTAAATTAAGAATAATTGCAACATTATAACCATTTAAGATGATAATTTCTACTGGTAATTTACATCACCGGTTTTATACTTTATGATCAGTTTAATACTTTCTCTAATAAATTTGGCGGATTACCATGAAAATAGACGAAGTCGACTTAAAAATCATCAATTTTCTCGAGGAAAACGGTAGAATGACAAACAAGGAGATGGCTGCAAAGCTCTCCCTGTCCGAAGGCACTATAAGAAACAGGATCAATAAGCTAGTTTCAAACAATTTCCTCAAAGTCAAAGGACTTACAAACCCTTCTGCCCGAACAGACAAGCAAATTGTTTACATTCTTGTAAAGGTTCCTCTGCACAAAGGCTGGGATCAAACCGGCAGGAGAATATCAGAGATTCCCGAGGTTAAGTCTGTCAGTCTCTTAACGGGTAGATTTGATTTGCTCGTGGAAGTGTTTATCGAACCGAGCAGACTGGTTGATTTTATCAATGAGAAACTGGGAAGCATCAAATCGATAGATTCCACCGAGAGCCTCATCTCTGTAAAACATTACAACAAGTGGATATAATCAGGCAGAGATTTTGTAGCGAATCCCGAGCTATTTTGCATTTAAAATAAAATAAGTTTACTCAAAATATGTTAAATGTAAATATAACTTGACAATTTGCATTATTATAATATAATACAAGATAAA
>QNBH01000136.1 GCA_003645645.1 Spirochaetota bacterium
GGAATATCCTGAAGATACTACCGAAGATAATAACGAGAAATTTAAATTTAATATTGGCAAATACACCGGCAACAAATGGAGCGGGAAATACCTGAGAGCGCCTGATATATTTTTTATAATTTTAGGAAAAGAAAAGGACAAATTATTAAGCATTGAACCTAATATTGGTAAAGTAATTACTGTTTCTTGGAGTAGAAAAGGAATTAACAGCAAAATTTTATTTCCAAAAGAGGAGAATAATTCTACACAACATGAAAAAATTCCTGTTCTCAAGAGTCCAAGAGAAATCCAAAAAATAATATTTAACAAAGGCGACACGGAAAGCTTACTCCTATTGATTAATGAGATAAAAAATGAATTAAAACATGCCAAATTATTATGGGTAGATATCAGAGGTGATAGGCATATATGTCATTATAATATTGACAACCTCTATTTTACTCACAACTTTCATGGGATAATTCCGTATGATGATTCTCTTATAATTCTTTTATGTGGCCTTTTGAATAGTACACTAACGTCATTCTTTGTAGAGGTTCTTGGAAGAAAAGGATTGGGAGGGGGTGCCGTAAGACTACTGATTGAGGATTTAAGGCGCGCTGATATTCTTGTAGCACCCGCTTTGTTAGAAAAGGAACAGAAGAACAAGATAGAAAAACTTATCAAAAAAAAGTTTGGTAAACGAAGAATTAAATCAATTTTCCAAGAACTCGGCATCAACCCACGTCAACCAATCCGCTCCCAGAAACCTAATCTTCTTCCTTACCGCCCGTCTGCGTGCAGGAACCTGCATGCCGAGCTGCAGGGTAGGCACGGCGCACAGGCAGACAAGGCTCTTGATGACATAGTGTTTGATGTCCTCGGTCTCACTCAGGCAGAGCGGGATGAGGTCTACTGGTCGGTCTGCGAACTGGTAAAGAATAGATTGGAAAAGGCAAGGAGTGTATAATTTTATAGGAGACAAAAATGACAAATAAAAGATTAAATTCAGAAGTAATAATCAGTATGTTGAAGGAGAATAAAGATATTCTAATAAAATACGGTGTTAAGAAAATCGGACTTTTCGGTTCTTTTGTTAGAGGAGAACAGAAAGATTATAGTGATATAGATTTCCTTGTAGAATTTGAAAAACATAATTTTGATAATTTTATGGATTTAGCATTTTTTTCGAAGATTTATTCGGCAGAAAAGTTGAATTAATAACAAATGGGAGTTTAAGCCCATATATAGAGCCGTATATTGTAAGGGAGGTTAAATGGTATGAAACAGAACTTGCCCTATCTTAAACATATTCTTGATGAGATAAACTTTCTTTTAAAAGAAACCAAGGCACTTAATTATGAAAAATTTATTTTGAATGAGTTACTAAAGAGAGGGTTCACAAGAAATTTTGAAATAATAGGTGAAAGTGGCCGAAGCAATATGAGACCAATTTTTGAGGCATGTATTGAGAAGATAATTAAAAAAAAGGACTAAAAGCTAATATGCTTATCCCACTGCAAACCTGCCGCCTATTCCGGAATCTGCGTCCTTCCGATAACAAAATCCCTATCTGTAAGTTCAAATCTTCCTTGAAGGCCGCTTGAAAGTATAACGGTTTTATCATCGGTTATAAAAACGGCTTCTGTGCCATCGCTTCTCTCTACAAGTTCCATCCCTGCCTGGAGTCCAAGACAGAATACCGCCGTCGATAGAGCATCGGCATCCATGGAGTCCTCAGCCAGAACTGTAACAGATTCAAGGCCGTTTCTCACGGGATAACCCGTTTCAGGATCCAGAATATGGTGATATCTTGTGTTATCCCGAATAAAGTATCTTTCGTACACTCCGGATGTGGCCATGGTTTTATTTATCACTTCCAATATACCTATGTAGGTACCCGGTTTCCCCTCCGGATTCTGTACCCCTATTCTCCAGGGCTTACCTTCGGGTTTCTCTCCATAAGCATAGATGTTGCCTCCCAGATTGATTATTCCGCGCTCTACTCCGTTTCTGCCAAGCACCTCCACTGCCTCATCCACTGCAAACCCCTTGGCAATAGCCCCAAGATCAAGAGCCATCCCCCTTTCTTCGAGAAAGACACTAAGCTCCTCCCTGTTAAGCTGTATTTTTCTGTAATCCACAACCGGAAGAAGTGCTTTTATCTCTTCCTCCTCCGGTACTCCGGCTCGCTCCGTTCCAATCCCCCACAATTGAACCAGTGGGCCTACGGTAATATCAAAAGCACCACCGCTTACCCTGCTTATCTCTACAGCCCTCTCTACTACCCGAAAAGTGTCTTCGGATACAGAAACGGCACGAACACCGGCTTCTCTGTTAATCTCTGAGACTTCACTCTCTTCTTTCTGTACGGCCATCTTTCTGTCTATTTCCTTTATCCGGTCAAACACTCTGTGGAATATCTCGCTTCCGGAGTGTCTATACAGAGTAACCGAGCAGGTTGTCCCCATTACAAGTTCGGTTTCTGTTACGGGATTTCCCACTCCTGAACATCCGGTAAAAGGGATAGAGGAAATAACCAGTAGAAAAAATTTTATTTTGAATGTAAAGTTTGGTTTCATTATGCTCTTGTTGACTCTATTACTTTGAGTAATTATGCTTAACATAGATAAATCGAAACGTAAAGAGGACGAAATGCCACACTATGAGCATCCGCTTAACATATCAAGCCTCACCGAGAGACTAAAACAGAAAGTAACCAGATATACCCATAGCTCCAAAGAGTTCTACTCCACTCTAAGAACTTCTATCGATCACATAGAGGAAGAGGAGAAAACCGGTAAAAGGATTCAGTCAAGGCTGCTACCGGAAGAGGTAGAGAGGTTCCACAACTACGAGTTCAGCCGGTGTCTTCTCTCTTCAATGTGCCTCAGCGGTGATTTCCTCGATTATTTTCATATAAACGATAAGAATCTCGGTTTTTATATGGCCGATGTGTCGGGTCATGGAGTATCCTCAGGATATGTAACCATTCTGCTTAATATTATGATAACCGATATACTTTCAAGATACCGTTCAGGAGAGGAGAGCAGTATACTCGATCCGCATCTTTTATTGAAAGAGCTTAATGAAATGTTTCTTAAAGAGAAACTGGATAAATATTTTACAATCTTCTACGGGGTAATTAACACAGAGAAGAACATACTATCCTTTGCCAACGGAGGGCAGTTTCCCTGGCCGGTCATCTCTTCAGAGGAGGGAAGCAGGGTCATTCATATCCACTCGAGATGTGCTCCTGTCGGCCTCTTCAAATCCACCAGATACCGCCAGCAAGTTGTAGAACTACCCGATGAGTTTACCATGCTCCTCGTCTCTGATGGAATCCTCGAGATACTACCCCAGAAAAGGATCAAGGAGAAACAGATATACATCGAATCGCTCATGATGGATATGGATATTGATATAAAGGAGGTACTGAATAAGCTAAATATGGAGGAAGGAAAGGAGCTGCCGGACGATATTACTTTTCTCATGATAAAAAGGAGGAGGAAGTTTAGTGGAAGGTAGGTATTTCTTCGCCCGTGATAATGGGCGTACTTTCATCAAGCTTGTAGGGAGCTTGAGATACACAATAAGTTACGGATTCGACGCATTCATCGATAAACTTATAAAAGAAGATAAGTTTGAAGATGTTCTTATAGATTTAACAGAGACGGATTATATCGATTCTACCAATCTTGGCCTGGTAGCCAAAATAGGCGAACATGTTCTGGAGAAAAAGCAAAAAAGGGTTACCATAATATCAACCAACGAAGATATTACCCATGTGCTTAAAAGCGTAGGGTTTGATGAGTTCTTTATTATCATAAACAATCCGGAGAGTTTCAGGAAAGAGCTTTACGAGATTCCCTTTATCAAAGAAAACGACATTAAAATGGCGGAGATGATCCTGGATGCTCATAAAAATCTTATCCTTATTGCCGAAAAAAACAAGGAACTCTTTCAGGATGTGGTAAATCTTCTTGAAGAAGATCTTAAACATTATAAGAAATAGTTTTTTTACCTACCGGTAAGCGTATCCTTTGGCAAAGATTCTATAGAGGTGGCTCGAAAGCCATCTACCGTGTGATTCGGGCTGCCCTTTCATCCGCATAGGGGCATTTATAGTAACCATCTGACCGTTTATCCTTTTCATATATACATTAGGTTCTTTGAGGTTCATCCTCTCAAAAACAATACCCTTACTATAATTGAGATGAACATAGATTACAGTACCCCACTCACTGGTTGAAATTACCATTCCTGTATGGGTTAAGGGATCGTTCCATTTACTGTCGTTATTTCTGTCATAGGTGTTATCCCAGAAAATGATATCTCCTTCAGCCGGGTCGGTTGTATCGTAGAGAAGATTTTTATCTTTCATCATCAGGTATAGTCGCCTAACGCCGTTTCCGTTGTATTTATAGAAATCGGAGCTCAGATCGATCCCGGCATAGTAGTAAATAGCCAGTACGGTTCCTGTGCAATCTAACGGGAATAGCCTGCCGTTAACAATCAACTTTCGGGCACCTCTCAGGCGGTTAGCACCTTCTACCAGTTTCTGCTGTACTGAATCTTCCCTGTGTTCCTTGTAAGAAGTCCTGGAGGCTGCAGTTTCTGATCTTTTTGAAGGGAAAACGCTGACCCTTTCCTCCCTGGAAACTGAAGACGGATTGGTAGCACAGGAGGAGAAATAAACGACCAGGACGAGGATAAGAGCCAGCCAGTTTAACATCTTCATCCCCTTTTAATACTTCCTTTTTCTTTTACTTTCGGCAGTTATGTTTTTTTACCAAACCCAATAAAAAAAATCTCGAAGGAATCGCTCCTGCTCGCTTTGGGGTGGTAAGCCCTTACCCTTTCGAATAACCTCCTCAAACGATTTAATATCTCTCCTTCATCTCCGCCCTGGAAGATTTTTACCACCAGATTACCTCCTGCTCTAAGTTGTTCTTCCGCCAGGCAGATAACCTTCTCCGCTAGACCGAAGGAACGGGCCGTATCTACGGTTCTGTTACCCGTAGTCTCCGGAGCCGCATCACTGAGAATTAGATCGAATGGTGCCCTCCCTGAGATTTTTTGCTCTGTAGATTTTTCTAGAATATCACCCTGTATGAAGTTAAAAGTCTCAATACCGTTGGTTTGACTTGAAATAAGAGGCTCTTTATCCACGGTGGTAACACTACCCTTCCCCTTTAGAACTTTAAGCGTATACATTGCCCAGCTTCCGGGGGAAGCCCCTATGTCCAGGACTCTGTAACCCGGCTTTATTATTCCGAACTTCTCCTGAATTTCCATAAGCTTATAAACAGAGCGGGCAGGGTAACCCTCCTTTCTTGCCCTGATAGTATAGGGATCTTCCATATATTTTTTACCCGAGGATTTCTTTTTATTTCTCTTTCTCATCTTGACTCTTTTCAGGCTCCCGTGGATTCTAGAGGAATATGAACACCAAGTATACAGAGCGTTTGAAAAAAATAGAAGAGCAACTGGCAGAAGTGCTTCCTCAAACGACCGCAGATGCCTGGATCGAAAAATTGATCGGGTATCAATCTCTTGTAGCTTCACAGGAATCCATAAGGCGAATAATTTCTCCTGCGTTAGACCTCATTGAGAGAGGCGGCAAGAGATGGCGTCCCATGCTGCTTGTTCTCTGTTCAGAAATTGTAAACCCCGATTTATCCATAGAGGATAATCCCGCTTTACCTCTCGTTTCTCTCGTGGAGTTTGCCCATAACGGAAGCCTTATAATAGACGACATAGAAGACAATGCCGATTTTCGCAGAGGCGGTCCTGCTGTGCACCTGAAATATGGTGAAGATGTGGCTCTCAATTGCGGAAATTTGCTCTATTTTCTACCAACCTGGGTTATCGACAGGAGCAATTTCCCACCGGAGACGAAACTCGCCTTTTATGCTTCTTATAACCTGACAATGAGGAGGCTGCATCTCGGACAGGGACTGGATATTCAATGGCACAGAGATCATGAATATTTCCCCTCTGTAGAAGAATATCTCCAGATGTGCCGACTGAAAACCGGTTCTCTCTCCGCTCTTGCAGCAAAACTCGGGGCTCTTGCCGGCGGAGGCGGGGAAGCAGAATCGGAACTGCTGTCCGGAATTTGTGAAGATATAGGAGTGGGGTTCCAGATTCTCGATGATGTGGTGAATTTAACGAAAGGTGTTCCGGGTAAGAGAAGGGGAGACGATATCATAGAGGGGAAAAAAAGTCTATGTGTAATAATTCACTGGAAAGAAGCTCCGGAAACGGTTGGGCGTTTAAAAGAACTTTTCGCCTATACCGCGAGGAAAAATCATGGAGAAGTAATACCGGAGATAGAGGAAGCAATCTCGCTGATGGAAGCATCCGGAAGTATTGAAAAAGCGAGAAATACGGCCCATAGGATGCTTCAGGATGCAGCAAATCGGTTGTGTAATTCTTTCCGGCCTTCCGAGTCCAGAGATCTTATTCTCGAAATGATATCGGGTTTTTTATCCTGAAAAGATTTCTCTAATCTATTACCCCTGTCTTGCCATGTACTCCATTTTTAAGACAAGATGATCCAGCAAGGTCAGCTCTTCTCTCTTAGCTTTCTCCCGAATTCCTTGCAGGGTGGGTATTTCATAATATGTATACCTCCTTATTGCTTCTCTTGCCCTATCCTGGAGATGTAGTTTACCCGAATCTTTAAGGTAGTAGAGGATTAGTTTCTTACTGCTAACACGAAGCTCGCTCCTGGTAAGATGTTCGATGATTTTAAAAACTGTTTCCAGAAAATCTTCTTCTCTCAATTATTCTCCTTGAATTATAATATATTTTCCAGCATAGGAGAAACAGCCAATAACTTCAAGGAGGTATTACAGAAATAGAAGCCTTCGGGTTGAATAATCCTCTGCCTGGTGGTTGATTAATTCGGTTAAACTTCTTAACTTTCTTGTATGAAAACCTCTATAATACGAAGACCCTTTGTATACAGGTATTACAATGCAGCCTTTATCCTTATAGGCATAAATGTACTTATTTTCTTGATCAATTATATCTCTCCGGCTACCCGTGGGTACATGGCGATGAATCCCGTTCTGGTCGTTCAGCACGGGTTTCTCTGGCAGGTAATTACCTACATGTTTGTCCATGCAGATATAACCCATATACTTTTCAACATGCTGGGGCTTTTTTTCTTCGGAATACGAATAGAGAGAAGAATGGGGAGCACTGAGTTTCTCCTCTTCTACCTCATCGCGGGAATCGGAGCAGGCGCTTTCTCTCTGCTGGTCTACTGGTATTCCGGAATGTACAGGGTATGGCTTCTGGGTGCTTCGGGTGCCGTTTATGCAGTACTCCTCGCTTTTGCCACCTATTTCCCCGACGCAAATATCTATGTAATGGGTATATTTCCCATAAGGGCTCCTATTCTGGTGTTGGGGTTTGCAGCTATAGCTCTCTTTTCTCAGGTTTTCAGCGTTAGTTCGGGAATTGCTCACCTGACCCATCTGGCGGGTTTCGGTTTTGCCTATTTATACTTGCTTGTAAGGCAGGGAATAAATCCCATACAAGTTTTTTTCGGACGCCATAGATATTAGCCATCAATTAACCGATACTATTATTGTATGAGATATCCTAAACGTACTACCAGGGCTTCCTGCATCTTAACGGTATTCATATTTCTTTTTCTTCCCTTTTCCGCTGAGGAGGCATTTCCAGAAGAACTTGTAAGAGAGATTATAAGTGAAGTATTCTGGTGTGAGCTTGAGCCCATAATTCAAGAGGACGAAGAGTATCCACCCCCGAGAGATCAGATGCTTAAGCAAATACTTGCAGAGGCGCAGTTTGTCTTTTCCGGAATGATTTACGGGTTTCGCTTTGTATATACTCCTCTCGATCTGACCCGAAATGTAGAGGAGGTTTTTATCCTGGAACCCCTTTCCCGGATCCTCTGGGGGGATAAGAACCTGAAGGTAGAGAGTACCAGAACAGATGATGATCGACTGTATGCAAGGGTGAGGTACAGGCTTGCAGATTTCCAGCAGGACTGGCTTAAATTGTGGGAGAGCACAACTCTTCCAACGGCTTCTGGTACAGGCAGGGGAGATCTCTTCGGCGGATACAAGGAAAAGTTTACAGCATTAAGGCAAGGGATAAAACAGGCGATAAGGGATTACTTAAGAGAAAGAGTTTTCAACAAGCCCAAAGAGATTCGAGGAGAAGTTCTTCTTATGGGTGCACCCTACACCATCATAGATTCCGGTACTTACAGTGCAAAGGTAAAGATAAAGCTTAAAATCGACGAGATTGTACCCTACACACTTTTTTAAAAGATAAAACAGCTCATTACCGCACTTAATACCGATCCCACCAGGATACCTGCTGCGATCTCTGAAAGACTATGTCCAACCATCTCTTTTGCTCTTATTCTCTCTTCGGAATGGTATTTTGTTATCAATAAGTTTATAATTTTCGATTGCTTCTCCACAACGCCTCTCAGCCGAAAGGAATCGTATATCACTATGGTGGAAAAAACCGTGCTTACTGCAAATACATCCGAAGTAAAGCCGCTCTTTAGTCCCACGGCGACACTCAAGGCAGTAACAAAGGCGGAGTGAGCACTTGGCATTCCCCCGGCAGTGGTAAAGTAGGAAAGGGTCAACTTTTTGTCACGAACAGAATAGAAGATCACCTTAAAAATCTGGCACATTATCTGCACGGAGGCAGCTACAATCAGGGAGCTGGCAATGACCATAGGGTAATTGTAATCACCCCGAAGGGGTTTTTCAAGCAAATATTCCTGCCTTTATACCCTTTACAGACTTTAGGAAGCAAAAAGCATCTTTTTTATATCATGTATGTCAAAATATTTCATCGCATGATTGCTCTTCCGAGGCAACCCCGTATCGAGCCGAGGACCCACAAGGGATTCTAACGGCCCTATAGCCCGGGTTTGCCTGCCAGTTAGAAACTCCTCAATCACACGAAAGATTTTAAGGGCTTCTTCTTTAACCCTTGATTCAATATCTTCTACCCGTTCGTTTCTGTATTCTCCAGTTACGGGATGACGGTATGAAATCGGTTTTTGAAAAAACGGAACGGAAGTAATTTCTCGATCCGGGTAAAAAAGTGCTCTGAAATCTTTAAGATCCAGAACAGGAATCAAATCCAGAAAGGTTATTATTTTACCGGCAAGGGAGGAAGAAAAAGCCTCCTGGATCTTCGCATGGAGATAAATAGCTCTTCTGATTACGTCTTCGGGAAACTCTTCCATACCTACAAGATAGAAGCGCACAATATCCAGAAGTAGACTCTCGGGAATCTCGATATTTTTCAATGAATTGATTAAAAGACCTTCGTTAAGCAAATCCTTTTTGCTGGAATAATGAAGATCCAGATAAGTTTCGAATGTATTGTGCCGTGCCGAGGAAATCCTTCTCTCTGCTTCATTTGCATCCTGCGAAGTACCGCAGAAATAGATTACCATCGGATGAAACTGACTATCCGCCATTACGTGGCAGACAATACCAGAGAGAAAAGCCCACGAGGAAGGTGGAAGAGCATTTCCGTAGTTTCTTACAAACTCGGCCAGGAAGGAGAGAGTATTTCCACCGTTTTTCCCATGTGTTTTTTCAAAGGCTTTACGAATTCTCTCTTTCTCCCTTCCCCACAAGTAGTATAGGGGAATGTCCGGCGCAACTGCACCCACATAGTAGAGGTTTCTGTTACTACTTATAATTTTCTTTAATTCTGGGCAACCTGGTGAGTCTAGTATTTTATCTGCAAGAATCCAGTGTGTACGTTCTTTAGGCATTCACTCTCTCCCCTATCCGGAAATGGGGTGTAGTACAAGGAGCGTAACCGAGAAACGCCTACCCACTGATAATCAATATGGCGTTTCGCTCCATTTTGATTACAGGGCATGGACCTGCGCTCCTCTTTTTTTATTAATTATACCCTTTAATCAATAACAAGAGTTCTCTTGGAGAAATAATCTTAATATTTTTATATTTTTTCAATACCAATAAATCTTTGTCACCTGTTATTATATACTCAACTTTATTACTCAAGGCCAATGCTATAACCTTATCATCCTCTTTATCACGACAAATATTTTTACTTGATTTTTCATAGGTTGATAAGATACAGAACTCTTTCATATAATCTATAATCATTTGAACATTTTTAATTTGGTAAGAAATAAACCGGAGAAAATAATTTATGTTTGTAATTTAATTCACCATAATCCCGATCAAAGGTCAAAATGATGCAGTTTTCTGAATGTGCACGTCCCAAAACATCAAGGCCTTTAGCTTCGAATGTATAAATTTCCTCCAGTCAATATCCATTTGGCACCTCCACGTTTAAGCCGTATGCAAAGCATTTCACCCAGTATCCTAATCAATTACATACCTTCCTGGTTCGATCCAATAATAAAGATATATTCCTTGTAAATTATGCAAAGTGTATATAAACTGTAAAATAGCAAAAATGAGATCCATAACTACAGACGGTGCCTATAAAACAAAGGCACTACTTAAAAAAATGGCCATTTTTTCTACGCTCGAAGAAGAGGAGCTTAGGACAGTAGCATCCAGCAGTGAATACTGTTCCTTCAGAAAAGGGGAAATTATATTTCGATCGGGCGACCCGGGA
>QNBH01000137.1 GCA_003645645.1 Spirochaetota bacterium
AAATAATTGACCGACCACCATCAAAGGACAGCGGCCGGCCCGACGTTTCTGTTAAATAGAAAAATTATCTATCGGAGGATGTTCTATTTTGCAGGAATCTCTGTTTCCATCCTCACTGTTTTGATAAAAGGATCTGACTCTACATACTGCCAGATTTCGATGGGTGTTACAACATCGCCGTTATCATCGAAATCAACGGAACCCGCAGCGCCTTCATAGTTTATGTCCTTCCCATCTTTGAGGAGTTGAATGGCCTTTTTAAACTCCTCTACACCAGCACCGATTTCTTCTCCCGGTGGATTGGCAACCACGCGCAGCATGTCTCGCACGTTTACAGGGGTAATATCCAGACCCCTGGCCTGTGCTGCAGCAGCTGCAAGTCCCGCCACAACTACTGCATCGTAGAAGTTAGACATAAACGGCAGTGGGGGCAGCTCACCGTATTCGGCCTTGTAATCCGCCTCAAACTGTTTAAGGGTGTTTCCGGCTACGGTACCGGGAGCGGTCCCGTAGAAACCAGCCAGATTCTCTGCACCAAGAGCCATGGGCATCTCCACGGATTTCGTGCCATCACAGAAGAGCAGATCGGTTGTTTTGTTGTAACCGGCCTCGAAAAACTCTTTAAGGTATACAGTAGCCTGCCCCGGGTAGGCGAGTGCAAGCATAACATCCGGTTCTGCCTGCATAATCTGCCTTAGCTCTGATACATAAGTGGGAGCCGGTTTCTCATCGTGGGGAACCGAAGCTACAACCTGTCCTCCTCTTGCTTCAAAGGCTTCTTTAAACCTTTCCATAAGACCCTGACCGTAGGCGTTGTTGACCCATAAAACTGCCGCCTTTTTATAGCCCTCATCTGCAGCAAGTTTGCCCAGGATAATACCCTGAAGAGCATCGGAAGGACATGTGCGGAACAGGAAGTCTTTGCCTTCATCTGCAGGAAGTACGGTTATAAGAGGAGAAGTAGAAGCATTGGAAATCTGTGGTACCTGCTTTGGTATTGCCACAGACTCTGCTATGGGTAGTGTTACACCACTTGCAGCGGCTCCGATGAGAGCCTTTACTCTCTCCACATCCACCAGAGAACGGGCCGCCTCAACTCCGGGGATAGCGGAAGTTTCGGTGTCTCCGTATTTAATTTCTATAGGGAAACCTGCTTCTGTGAATTGCTTTACTGCCAGGTCTCCCGCCTTTCTGAACCCCTCTCCGAACTCGGAAAGAGCACCAGTGAGAGGTACAAGACCACCGAACTTTACTGGAGCCACTGTTGCGGCTTCTTTCTTTCCGCCTGACCAGAGTTGGGAAGCTGAGAACAACATGCCGATAACAAGTACTATCAGCACTATTCTCTTCCCGGTTAGAACTTTCATCTTGGTCCTCCTTTGGTTAAATAGGAATATTTATTTATACTATAATAATTTTTTTTCAATGTGTACTAGGTCAATAAAAAAATTTATAAAAAATTTTTCTTTTATTTAATTTTTTCTCATTCGAAGGAGCATTTTCCTTGCATTTTTTATTTATTAAGATATAATTATCATCGAAGCTTGACACTCTGCGCAGCCTTCTAAACCTGAATTGGAGCTGACAGTCGTCGCTACGCTCTATCTGCAGCTCAATTCGGTTTTAGAAAGATGTAGGCCCTCGACGGGTCTGTATAACTGGAATGTCGATATTAAAAAGATAAAATGAAAAACGCCCTTGAACGTATCTTCGGGAAAAAGATTTCCGGTGTTCGTGTAGTTCCTCTGGTTCTTAAAATCATTACTATCTTCATGATTTTTCTTCTTTTATCCAATTTTGCTTCCAATTTTATCAATCTAATGCTCAACCGCGGCGAGCTTATCAAGCTGATGAACCAACTTCTGGTAAAGGAGCTTAAGGAGCTCTACACCTTTTGTGTAAATCAGCACGAGATCTACTTCTTCAATCAGGATCTTGAAGGCTCAATAAAAGCCATAAAAGAAAATGCCAGTTTGCCTCTCAAAGGAGAAAAGTCTCTTGCTTTCGGTGTATTTCCCGATGGGGATATCCTGTTCTCCTCTTCAAAAACAATCGAGATGGACTCCTTCCAGGACATGGAAGCTCTGGAAGAGATGCAGGAGGCTTACGAAGGGGGTTCGCCCGAAGGCTCTATCCTCTTTAAACATAACGGAGATGAGTTTTTTGGTATCTATAAGTTCAACCCCGAATGGGGAGTTTTCCTTGTCCGTGCAGAGGAGTTAAACGAGTTCTACCAGGAATCCTGGAATATTTTTAAGAACATCTCAATAATCATCATCATAGTAACGTTGCTTTGTGCGGGAATTGGGATTTTCCTCATTAGATACATTCTACGCTTTGTGAATGTTATTACATCCAATATCATGGCGATGCAGGAGAAACAGAGTATCGAACTTATAGACCTTTCAAAGGCTCCCAATGATGACATAACCTTTCTCGGTATGTCCTTTAACGCCCTTTCCAGTACTATAAGCAATCTTATGAATATTTTCATAAAGTTTGTAGCCGAGGATGTGGCTCAGCGTGCCTACAAGGAGCGTATTATACGACTCGAAGGTAATCCTAAAGAACTTACAATTCTTTTCTCAGATATAAAGGGCTTTACCTTTATGACCGAAACCCTGGGTACCGACATTATAAACCTTTTAAATATGCATTACGAACGTGCAATTCGGCATGTGCAGGATAACGGCGGGATTGTCGGCTCTATCATCGGAGACGCTCTGCTTGTAGTGTTCGGAACCATGGACGGATTTCGAAAGAATAAATCCTATATGGCCGTCCGCACAGCCTACCAGATCCAGGAGGTTGCAGCCTCTTTGCGGATGCAAATGAACAAGCGCAAAGAAGAAATTGTAAAACAGAGGGGGGGGCTCACTGCAGAGGAGGAGAAGATTTATCGGGCGGTACTCATCGAGGTTGGGGTAGGCCTCGACGGTGGAGAGGTGTTTTACGGAAACATCGGTTCAACCAGGAGGATGACCAACACGGTCATAGGAGATAATGTAAACTCTGCTGCAAGACTTGAGGGTTTAACACGCATCTACAAGGTGCCTGTCATTTGTTCGGAATATGTTAAAGCAGAAATAGAGAAGGACTACGATGACTATCATTTTCTAGAAATCGATATGGTTCAGGTAAAGGGAAAAACAGAGGGGAAGAAAGTGTTCTGGCCTATTAAAAGAGAAAACATGGACAGAGAGCTGCAAAAAGATATTGAGCTGTTCGCTGAGGGGCTAAACAACTATTACCGGGGGAGGTGGGCAGAGGCAAATAGCCGGTTTAAAAACTGTGCTCTTCCTATTGCCGAGGTTTTCCGGGAGAGAACAAGGACTACCAGTGCTCCAAAAGGATGGACCGGAATATGGACAATGAAGACCAAATAAACGAAGAACAAATACGAGATCTGGTTGCTCAAAGCAAAAAATTTTTCCTTCGCGATGATGAGAGGCAACTTACTCCCTACAGAGGATACAACCTTGCAGAGGAGTTTGCCAAAACAAAAAAGAATAAGTCCCCTGTGGTGTGGCTCTCTGTTCTACTGTTTACAACCATTTTCATCGCCATGTCGGTTGTGCTCACCCTTTATATCCAGGCAGAGGCGAAGAGAGTTCCGGTAGGTATAGCCGATTTTGCGGATATTAACCTGAAGGATGTTCTGGATAAAGCAAAACGTTACGAGAACGAAAAAAATATGGCATTGCGAAAACTCGAAGATCTTAAAGCGAAGATGGAGCGGGAGATCGAGGATGCCCGAACGAGTGCAGACAGGGAGATAGCCCTTATCAACAATACGGAGGGTCTCTCTGCTGCAGAGAAAAACAGACGACTCGCATTGATCAGGCAGCGGCGGGAAAACTCCATTGGTGAAATTCAAGATAGATACAACGAGCAGATTGAGCAAACCGAAAGAGAAATAGAAGCCGCCCAGGAGAAGATCGATGAATACGATACCCGTCTTCTCGAGAAGGCACGGGAACAGGAGGAGATTCTTAACAATCAGAGAATGAAGTTCGAACTGGAGATTCAGGAGACGGTTAATTATTACGAAGGAAGAATAGCCGAACTTGAAAACCAGATGAATGAAGAGATAAACTCCCTAAAAACATACCACGATTCTTTTGTAAGACAGCTAAGAGCCAATCATGCCAACGAGATTGCACGACTTAAGGAGACTCATAAAAACGAAATAGCAGCACTTAAAGAAAGCCACAAAAACGAAATAGAACGGTTGATACTGCTGTATAATCCTATTTTCGACTCTCCCGCCATAAAAAGAATACTTGCTCAGAATGCGGGCGAAGAAATTACTGAACCACCTTCCCTGAATGAATATCACACTGTATTACAGCGGGAAAACATCCTTAACAGCGAAGAGTTTGAAAGGTTAAGAAGCTATACACTCGATTCGGAAGCCATATTGGAGAGGCTTCAGCAGATACCCTTTAAAAACTCGGTTTCTCCAGCACTGGAACAGCTAAGACTAAGATCGTGGTTCATTGTAAGGGAATACGAGAAGCTGTGGGCCGAAATGGCCAATGTTATAGAAGATAAATCCATGACAATCAATCAGTTTGAACATTCACTAAACTCTCTCGTAAAAAAGAGCAGAGAAAACGGATATATTCTTGATCCAAGGAAACCGGATAACATAATCGTATATATCGATCGTAACCTCGTTGTAAAGACAGACGATCTCGGGTATGTATTCAGAAAGGACGATGATTTCATAGGTACTATTGAGTTTAATGTCTCGGAGAAGGGAATAACTGCTTCGCTAATAGCTCTTCGAGACGAAAACCGGCCGATTGAACCGTTCGATAAAATTCTCGTTCAGGTTAAGTAGGAGATGAATTGTATGAAAAAGGTATTTCTGCTTCTATGTGTTTTACCAATCGTTTCTCTCGCTACATTATCCAGTGCTGATCTCGGAAAGAGGGGAATAGAAGTTATATCCACAAAAACCGATGACGGAAGAACGGTCACTACAGCCAGGGATAGTGCTGGAAATACGTTCGAGTTCATAACCGATCAAACTCTGACCGAGCCTCAAGCGGACATTCTTGTTCGAATTAAAGATACCTTTTATTCCTGGGAATATCTAAAAATTGCCTCCTTGAGAATTGTTTTTACCGGCGATCAATTAGAGATCATGGTTTTCCCTTCAGAGTTCATCTATAATGGAGTTAATTTTGCAGAGTATCTTCCCTCGGGAATGCAGTTTTACTACTACAGGGATTTCGTAGAGTACGATTTCAGGATGTTTGTAAGCAATCTTTTCATACGTATAAGCGGACAATACTTTACAGAAGAGCAGCTCTGTGAAAAACTTTTCTCTGCGGTTCAAAATCCCGTATTGTATATCCAGACCCACGACCCGGAATATCTACTGGAAAAGCTAAAAGGAATAGAGAATCTAATTGATGCATTAAATGCAGAGCTCAATGCAAAGATAAGTAGTGTCTCCCGGGAGCTTTCTCAGAAAGCGCTCGAGTTTTCTGATAGATTGTCCGGTGAAATAGACGGTTTGTCGGAGGAGCTTAAATCCGAGATCAAGAAACTCAAGGAGTACTACGACTCTCTTATAGAGAAACACACAGAATACCACCAGGCTCTGCAGGAGGAATATCTGCAGTTTAAAACACAACAGCAAAAGCGTGATGAGCAACAGGAGAAAGACTACCTTACTCTTAAAGACGATCACCTGGATCTTGAAGAGAGGCATGAAACCCTAAAGACAAATCACCAGAACCTGGAAGAGAGGCACGAACAGCTCAAAACAAACTACGAGCTTCTAAAACAAGACCACGAGCAGTTAGAGGAAAATCATGAGTCCCTTAAGGCAGACTATGAAGAGCTCCTAAGAGAGTTCCTCCTGGTCCGAAACGCCATCATCGTTATTAACAACAGGGGGCTCTTCGGTACGGTGCGCGAACTTAACACGGAAGGGATTAACAGGCTGATCGAGCTTAAAAAGGCGAATCCTGCTTTAACACAGAAAGAAGCACGCTCACTTCTCAAAGAAGAGGGAATCAAGATGACAAAAAACGAGATCTTCCTTGTTTACAGCCTGTACTTTGGTGAGTTTGAGTAAAAGGGCAGATTACACGCCACCTTTTGGTATTACGACACCGAGTAGCGTTAATTTAATAAAAATTTTTTATTTGGTTTAAGGCTACGCTGCGCTGGTTATGTAGAGTTGAAAATTTTCTTTTTATATTGGAAGCACTGTTCCAATGTTTGAAGAGGTATTATCTCTCAGGAGAGAAGAAACTCCAGGGCCCGGAGACGACCCGGCCGAATACTAGAACGAAGTTTTGTATTGTCGAGGCAAGTCTTAAGCCAGCTCTTTGGAAACTGTTTCAACACAGGCCAAGGGGCGCTCTTTAGCGCTTCTGAAGTGTATTTCTGAATCGCAGTCGAGGTATTCAATACATCGTGTAATTCGGTAACGGAGAGGTGTTTCAGGATTCCTGGAAATAGAGGTATTTCCACCTTTTCGCCGGCAGGAGTTGTATATTTTATGCTGGCTGTGCTCTTTACAAAGTGATAGGTTCTTTTCACCGATCTTTACCTTTTTTAAGCCATTCCAATAGAAAATCACGGGCTTCCATTGCATCCCGAGGATCAACATCAGTATAAACCAATAAATCATCTTGAATGGTTTGATCGCTCCAGGAAAGCAGTCTCTCTATGAGAATCAGAGCATCTTGGCCGGCAATGATCTCTTTTGCTACTGAAGCCAATTCCGGAAATTTCTGAAGCAACGCATTCAGATCTACAAGATCCCGAGCTTCCGATTTTTCGGTAATACATTGGATTTTATCGGCCAGGTATCTACGCGGGGTTATTCTTCTCATTCCAGGTGCAATTTTAGAATCAGTGAGCTCGCTCTGCTCGACATCCTGAAAATTGGATAAAACCTCCACAGTGACTTTTGCTTTATCCGAAAGGATAAAAATGCCTTTGAATCCAGAGCCAAACTCATCGGGTGCGCTCAGGAGCTCGAATCTGCCGGGAAAAGTCTTTTGTATTTCTGCCAGAACCGGCCTTACGTCTGTCAGAGCTCGATAAGTATGGAAATCCAGATCAAACGACTGCCGATGGTGAAGCACTTCGAGGGCGATGGCGGATGTACCAGCCCAATAACACATTTTCCTTAAGCGCGGACACTTCTCGGTTAAGACACGCAAAGCTTGAGTCAGAATTCTGTTTTGCTCTTCCTGCTTCATCGAATATCGTTCCTGCTTTTTAGAGTTTAGTAAGAATCGTGGAGAAAAGTCAATTTCTCCTGCTTTAGCCAGATCTATTCTTTAAAGACCGTTAAAGCCTTTGAAAGCATAGATGTCCTGGTTGGTAACCCAGCCCAGCCTACAATTGCAAGGGTAATTCCGGTCTCTTCTTTCTGAGAACTATTGAGCTTTCTGGTGGTAGAAGTTTTGTGAGGGGCGGAGAGAAATTTACGTCTGTTAATTTTTCTGTTTCCGCTATTTTTCTGTCCGCCTTAAAGAACAAAACCGCCTCTTCGAGCTGATCTGTCTGGGTTGTCAGTTCCGCGGAGATGCTTGTTTCTTTGCATATTAGAAGTTATTATTCTAATATGCAAAGATTAATTAATAGAATGGCTCTTAAACAAGTAAAACAAGACCTGAATCTTTTTCCAGCCGTAGCTGTGCTTGGACCACGCCAATGTGGCAAAACTACCCTGGCGCAAATGATTGGATCGGAGAATCCCCATTTTTCCCATTTAGACCTGGAGCGTCCTTCAGACCTGCGTAAACTTGACGATCCGGAACTTTTTTTCAAGCATCATCAACAAGATTTGGTTTGTCTTGATGAGGTTCAGAATCGCCCAGACCTTTTTCCCGTCCTACGAGCGATAATAGATGAACGGAAACGACCCGGACAGCTTATCATTCTCGGTTCAGCCAACGGTAATCTCCTTCAGCAGAGTGCTGAAAGTCTGGCAGGTCGTATCAGCTATGTAGAACTTACACCATTTATTGCCAAAGAACTATTAGAGGAAAATTGCTACGAAATAAAGAAGCACTGGATGAGAGGAGGGTATCCAAAAAGTTATTTGGCAGAAAATGATGTTAATAGCTTCCACTGGCGTGAAGTCTTTGTAAGAACATTAATCGAGCGGGATTTCGCTCTACTTGGTATTGGTATTTCGAGCAAAAACCTCCAGCGTTTTATCATGATGATCGCCCACTTACATGGTCAGGTTTTTAACGCTTCACGAATCGGTGAATCCATCGGAGTGAGCTATCACACTGCCCGCTCATATCTCGATATCTTTGAAAATACATATCTTATACGAACTCTGCCACCCTTTACCAGAAATGTTAAAAAGAGAATAATAAAGTCTCCAAAGGTCTATATCCGTGACAGTGGAGTCTTTCATGCTCTTCTTAATATGAAGAGTTTCGATGATCTCCTGGGGCACCCCTCCTTCGGATTATCCTGGGAGGGCTACTGCATCGAAAACATACTCTGCACCTATCCCGAATGGGATTATTCTTTCTATAGAACAGCTTCAGGAAATGAGGTCGATCTGGTTTGTACCGATTATAGGCAAACTATAGCCATTGAATGTAAGGCTGCCACAGCTCCAAGGCCAGGACGTGGATTCTGGCAAGCACTGGAAGATATTTCAGCAGATCGAGCATGGATAGTCGCACCGGTTGAGGACTCTTATCCTATAGCAGATAAGGTATCGGTGTGTTCTCTGAAAACCATTCTGGATGAAGGATTTGTTTAAGATGCAGAAGGGATAATAAAGATTACACCTCACCAACCTTTTAAGCCGGCATTCGTGGTTTTAGCGATTATTCTTTAGTATTATCCAATAAAATCAATAAAAGTTTAAAATTCTCTTATAACATCAACAAAAGTTTATATGCCTGATAAGCTTTTGCTTTTCTGCATTTATATTTAATTCTTTTTATACAAGTAAATAAATGATTTTTCTCTATTGGCATAAAAATTGCTAATAAGAGAAATAAAAGATACTCGTTTTAAGAGAGTGCTGAATGTTTTGATACAAAATTGCAGGATGAAGCAGCTCGAAGGGCGGATGATGCAATTACCCTTGAGCTGGCAAGGCTTAATGTGGAGGGGGTTTATTCGGTTATTGGTGATGCAATCATAAACAGGAATATTGAGGAGACTATAAAAGAGATTGAGTTACTCAATGAGCAGGCAGAAACGGTAATAAAAACTGTACACGAGCTTGTAGAAACGGAGGAAGAGAAAGAGTGGGGTAAGGAGTTTGAAGCCGGTTACAGAGAATATTTAAGACTCTTCGAAGAGAAACTTTTGCCTATACTCATGAAAGGCAATTCGGTTGAAAAGCGGGCCTATGACTCCATGGACATCAAGGAAATACAGATAAGAATCGGTGAGATATACACAGTAATGGCGGATGCAATAATAAACCGTAATATTGAAGAGACCATGGCCGATTTCGAGAGAATAAAGCAAAACTCCACAGAAGATATAGAGAAGCTTGCTGAACTTGTTGATACCGATGAAGAGAGCAGGCTGGCGGAAGAGTTCGAAACTCATTTTAACTTGTACATTTCCACATTCGAGAACCAGATGCTTCCGCTTCTTTCGGGAGGGGGTTCGTTGGATATGACAAGAATAGCAGCACTTGATGGGCAGATAGATCAGGCTCGAAATTCAGCCCTCGAAGCCCTCAATAAAATAAACCAGTCCCTGGAGGCGGAAGCACGGGAGGCAATGGATGATGAACAGAGAATAAGAGAACTTAATGGAATAATCGATGATTTGAGGGATAGCACACTCGCTCCTATAGCTAAAATAAGTGAATCTCTTGAAGAAGAAGAGCATGAAGCAGATGAACTTTTCGATTCGGTAATCACGCAGACCATCCGTCTTATACTGATTGTATGCATAATCGGAGTTCTCGCCGCGGTTCTTATCGCCTTTATCATCACCCGGATGATTAAGAACCCTTTAACAGAATGCGTACAGGTATCCAACCGTATTGCAGAAGGGGATTTGACTGTGGATGTCCGGGAGAGGGGAAAAGACGAGCCAGGCCAGCTCCTCTCTGCCATGAAGAATATGGTAGAGAACTTGAGAAGGGCTGTAGAGGAGGTAACTGCGGCTATAGTAAATGTTAATGCAGGAAGCCAGCAGATAAGCAACAGCTCCCAGCAGCTCTCCCAGGGCTCTACCGAACAGGCCTCATCTACAGAAGAGGTATCCTCATCCATGGAGCAGATGAGTGCCAACATCAATCAGAATGCAGATAATGCGCAGGAGACAAACAGCATATCCGCAAAGGCGGCCCAGGATGCCGAGCAAAGCGGAAATGCCGTTAAGCAAACCGTGGATGCCATGAAACTGATAGCAGAGAAAATCACAATTATAGAGGAGATAGCAAGACAGACGAATATGCTCTCTCTCAATGCCTCCATAGAGGCTGCTCGTGCCGGAGAACACGGTAAGGGATTTGCCGTGGTTGCAGCGGAAGTGGGCAAACTTGCTGCAAGAAGCAAGGAAGCAGCA
>QNBH01000138.1 GCA_003645645.1 Spirochaetota bacterium
ATCTGGCTTAAGACAAGATTCGCCGGAGGAAGACACTGGAGAAGAATCAACAAGATGATGGCGGTTGAACGGGACAGCTTGATGGATAGGTCATAGCCGCAATCAAAATAATTCTTTTAAATTACAAGGCCTGCGGTCTTAATGGCCCAGCTCGGCATAGCCTTAAACCAAATAAAAAATTTTGTTAAAATAACGCAACTTGGCGTCGTAATAGCATACAGAGAGGACGGAAATATCATGGATCAGAAAGAACTTATAGAGCAAATAACCAGGGA
Organism: Spirochaetota bacterium; assembly: GCA_003645645.1. Taxonomy (GTDB): domain Bacteria; phylum Spirochaetota; class Spirochaetia; order SPDA01; family B32-G16; genus B32-G16. The sequence goes on from QNBH01000138.1 coordinate 276, forward strand.
AGTGCTTGAAAGATTAAAACAATCAAACCCAAAAACACCGGGCCAGGTAGAGCAGAAACCAAAGCCGGCCCCGGGAGGACGACCTCCCTTCTCAGGTCAGATCGTCTCTCCCGGAGGAGGCGCATTTTCTACAAAATCCGAGATCGCTTCCGTTAAGATTCCTCAAAGTCCGTCAGAGATAGCCAAATATATAGATCACACTCTGCTTAAACCGGAAGCCACAGAAGAGCAGATAAAAAAGCTCTGCGAAGAGGCTGTTCAATACAACTTTTATGCAGTTTGTGTCAACTCCTCGTGGGTTCCCTACTGTGCTAAAAAATTGAGGGGCACAAACGTAAAAATTGCAGCGGTAGTCGGCTTTCCTCTGGGCGCAATGGAAAGCAGAAGCAAGGGGTTTGAAACAAGAAATGCGGTGGAAGAAGGGGCACACGAGATCGACATGGTGATGAACGTGGGTGCCATGAAATCGGGAAACACCAGGCTGGTAGAAGATGACATCCGCTGGGTGCTGCGCTCATGCAGACAGACTACGGTTACAAAGGTAATAATCGAGGCCGCCCTTCTCACCGACGAAGAAAAGGTAATTGCCTGCCAGATTGCCAAAAAGGCCGGTGCCGATTTTGTTAAAACATCCACCGGATTCGCCAAAGGCGGCGCAACAGTCCACGACGTGGCTCTAATGAGGCGTACTGTAGGACCTAAAATGGGGGTGAAGGCTGCAGGCGGAATCCGCAATTTCGATGATGCCATCGCAATGATCAGGGCCGGAGCAACCAGGATCGGAACAAGCTCCGGAGCGGCCATAGTTACAGGTGCTAAAAGCGGGGAAGAGTATTAGCAGGGTAGTGCTCTCAAGCATTCCGATTTATCTTCTATCCTGAATTCAGAAGTAGCTATTTCAAGAAGCATCTTATATAACTTTAATATCTTCATCGAATTGGGCAATGTCGACTCCAGATTTTCAAGTTGAATCAAATCTTCCCATGTTGGATGTTTTTCCTGTATCATCAGCTATCTTCTTTATAACATCTTCAGTTATTGGCACAAATTACCTCCTCTACCAAAATCCACCCTTTCGTTTTTCTCCAATCTGTTTCCCATAAGTTTTAATTATTTTTGCCATCTTATTATATTCCTGCCCGCCTTTCAACAACTCACCATGATCTATTTTTGATTGACCATTATGAGGCCAGCGATACAAACAAAAATACCAATGAGGTTCACATGAGACATTGCAGAAACTCTTGATGTATTCAGGTGCCCGTTATAATCTATCCTTCAATTTTTTCGACTTCATTGCTCAGCGCGGCACAGCCGCATCCAAATAAAAAATTTTGTTAAAATAACGCAACTTGGTGTCGTAATAGCACAATACTCATAAATACGGAGTTGATCGAGCACCTGCAAACGTTCCGAAAGAGGCGGTGCTTCTCGATCCAATTCCTCTAGCCATTGCTTCTTACATTTGCAGTTGAGCAGGTAAAGAAAACTCTGATTATGAGTAGAGTTATAAGCAGAGATTAATTCCTAACCAAATGAAGTACAATCAAGTCCATCGTGGCGATTATAAGCAACAATCTCTGGACGCGGATAGTATTCCACTCCCCCAATACGGAGCTCACCCGAATTTACCGCAGCTTTTGCAACGGAAAACACAGACCATAACCATGGAGGAGTATAAAGCCCTTTCATGAAAAGCATGTCTACGAGCTAGTATTCATGAACAGATAAAGGTTCGATAGAAACCGCATCAAATCCCAGTTCAAAGGCAATCTTTACCGTATCGATAGCTTCTTCTATCGCCTCTTGTTCTGATAAAAAAGGAGGCTTTATTAATATATACGCCAATGACTGGAATCCATACTCTTCTATTAGATTAACCGCTTCCTCTAGCATCCGGATGGGGTTAGAGTAATATTAAGTGCGTTAACTGTTCTTCCATTTAAGAATTCTTGTTTTACCATCACATCAGCTGGTTTTTCCAGGAATGTCCACGTAACAAGGTAAGTTGCCGAATTTGCCTCATCAAGGAGTTGATTTTTCGTACATTTGATGCAAGCTTATTTGTATATGCCATCTAAGCTTTTTTAAATGAGTTAATTATTTCAGCTTTCTCAATAATTAGGCCCTGTCCTTACCGCCATGTGTTACTCTTTATAAAACTGGTTGATAAAGTAGCACATACGTGGTGGGTAGTGAAAGAGCAGTAATCAATGCACTGGTGTTTCGACGCATTGCCTTAATCTCGGTAACTGCAGCAGCATCTGCAACTTCGATCTAAAATCTTTCGGTATAACACCGAGAGAAAAGCAGGTTCTCAAAGCGCTTGTAACAACCAGGGGCACAAACAGGGAAATTGCCGAAAGGCTGGGATTACACGAGACAACCGTAAAGACCCATATATACAATATCTGTAACAAAATCGGTGTGGATTCCCGTATAGATTTAATCGAACTGTGCCGCTGGAATTGGGAGTGTTAATACAAAAATCTCCGAAAGGGTATACATTAATATAATTATAATCGGGCTCCATTAACATTTTCTTGGTGCAATACTGGAGCAGGGATACCCTGGTGCGTTGTAAAGAGATCAGCTCAGAATAAAAAAACAAATAATAACTCCAAAAGTTTTTCGGATAAACCAACTACTTGACATACACGTGTATAATAATATAATATATACGTGTAGGAGGTTTCATATGTTGACCAAATTAACATTGACAATTGATAAGAGAGTCGTAGAACAGGCAAAACTATATGCCAAAAAAAAACACAGAAGTGTGTCAAAAATAGTCGAAGAATATTTAATGAATGTTTCTTACAATGAAAATAAATTTAACATGGAATACAATCTTGAATCGCCATTAACTAATAGCATTACCGGCATGTTTGAAAAAGAATACAATGGAGAAGATTATGATAAATAATTAGAAGATGCCCTGGCGGAAAAACATCTATGATAAAGAAAGTCTTTATAGATTCTGAGATTATTTTGGATGTTGCTGCTGCGAGAAAACCATTTGTTAAAAATAGTAAGAGTGTTCTTTCAATAGTAGAAAATGGCAATATAATGGGATTGATAACTGCAAATAGCATAACAAATATTTATTATATCTTGAGAAAATTGAGTTCTAGCGATAAAGCAAAGGATTTTATACGTACTATAATAAAATACATTTCAATAATACCGGTAGATCATCACAACGTTTCAAATGCTCTTGATTCAGGTTTCACTGATTTCGAAGATGCTGTTCAATATTACAGTGCATTAACACATCAATGTGACTATATCATAACAAGGAACACCGAAGATTATAAAGAATCTAAAATTACTGTTTTGGAGCCAGGAGAGTTTATCGCATTATTTAAGAGCTGAAAGACTTTCAACAATCAGTTCAACTTGATTCACTTCCCGTGTAAGCGCTTCATAGACCCCGCCTATAAATTAGGGCAATATTACTCCATTGACTAACCATGTACACTCACCGTCAGCTTAACGCCCATTGACATATTTGTTAATAGTAATTATATTTCGTATAGTTGTTAAAAATAACAATTAGACGAAATAAATTGAACTTTATACAATTCAAATCTAAGATGATTGATTTTCCTGTATTCTCAATTGCTGATATTAGAACAGTGTATCCAGATTTTGATAGACGCCGAGTCTACGAATGGCAAATTAAAAATTATATCCTTAAAGTAAGCAAAGGATTATACATATTTAGTGATGTCCCGCTCAATGAAACAATGTTATTTCAAATCGCCAACAAGTTATACAGGCCGTCGTACATCTCACTGGAAACGGCAATGGCTTATTACCAGCTTATTCCAGAAGCAGTATATGGAGTAACATCTGTAAGTACTCGCAGAACGTATAAGTTTAACACCGAGTTGGCAACTTTTTCATACCGCACTGTTTCCCCGCATCTCTTTTTTGGATACTCAATAACCCCTGATTTGATAAAAATAGCCACGGTTGAAAAAACTTTATTGGATTATTTTTATCTCAATCCAGATATAGACAACCAGAAGGCTTATGAGTCTTTACGTATTGATATAAGTGCTCTGATGGAACAAATAGACAGAGGCAGGTTAAAATATCAGCTTGACAGGTTTGGCTCCTCTGCCTTATCAAAGCGGATAACTTCTTTTCTTAATTGGATGGGAAATGCTTAATCTTGAGCAAATTGAATCTTTTTATCCCGAATCTGCGAGAAAATATCGAATAAATATTCTGCGGGAATATCTGCAGTATAAAATTCTTGAGATTGTTTATAGAAGCAAGTATGCACCTCGATTGTCATTTATGGGTGGAACTTGTATTCATATCATTCATGGAAACCCTCGGTTTTCAGAAGATCTCGATTTTGATAATAGAGGAATCAGCACAGATGATTTTTGTAATCTGACCTCTATTGTAGAAAAAGAACTAACCCTTGAAGGCTATACAATTGAATTAAAAACAACTCTAAAAACCGCTTATCGAGCTCATTTCAGATTTTCATCAATACTTCGGGAGGCTGGACTTACAGGACATCGAGAGCAAAAGCTCCTGATCCAAATAGATGCAGAACCACAAAATTTTTCATACCAAAATCATACTGCTATTCTTAATAAGTTCGATGTTTTTTGTAGAATCTTATCCGTACCCATTGATATACTACTTTCGCAAAAATTTTTATGCATACTCACCCGTCCACGTCTTATAGGTCGGGATTTCTTCGATGCTGCCTACCTTTTGGGCAAAACGGATGCTAATCTTGAGTATTTAAAAGTGAAAATCGGAGTTAAAACTTTCTCCGAACTAAAAGAACAGCTCATTAAAATATGTAATAATACAGACCTTCGAAAACTTGCCATTGAAGTTGAGCCTTTTTTATTAAAACCCAGCGACACCGATAGGATTTTACTGTTTCCGGAATTGATTCAAGATAAGCTGAAGTAGAGTTTTAAAGAAGATTACAGAAATCCGTGTATATTAGGCCTGCCATCCATATCGCCGAATAGGGCAGAGCATCGTCCCCTACTTCTTATTAAGTGCGCATTGTATCAATTCCATGTAGGAATAAATTGAAATATACCTTTCTCTGGTATCATTGATTAAATTCGCTGCTTTTTCTGTTTTCCATATTCCGAACAAAGGATGGTCTTGCACCTTCTTCTTTTGATCTTTATTTCCCGCAGGTATGGTGGGATAAATTATTCCCTTTACTTTTCCGTGGTAGAGAATTTTTATTTCTTCCCTTCTTTCAAGAGCCTTTTAAAACATGTTTCATCCGATACCTTAAACCCACCACAGAAGCTTCCATATCCTACTCTCCATATTTTAATTTTATATATGCTATTACGACGCCAAGTTTCGTTATTTTAACAAAATTTTATATCTGGTTTAAGGCTATGCAGCGCTGAGGAATCCCTTTTTTATTAGCGGAACTCAATCATTATCTTTTGAAATCTGGGAGGAAATGGGGGAAAGGGTTCCGCCTGTGATAGTAGTTCCTCTGGGAAGCGGTGGTATCTATATTGAACCTACATCTGCTGCTGCATTTGCCGGATGGTACAAGCTCCTACCTTCTGAAAAAAAAGGAGCGGTCGTTGTCCTGACCGGAACTGGCCTCAAGGAGACAAATAAAATCGGAAACCTTATGCTGTAACAATATTGGTCAGAGCAGCCAGGGAAGGTTAAATCTCGAAGCTATCGCCTTTGTTCCCGAATATAATCTGCAAGATGTCGGCCAAGCCTCTGGTGACTCTCCCCATCAATGTGAACTCCGTCTAAGTCGCTCGCCGAAATAATCCTGGATGTGTCGATAAAATCGATACCGAAAGATTCGGCTACCTTGCGAAACTCCTCCGGAAACCTCCTGGACTTTTCTATCAGCTCCCTAAAGTGATGTGCTCCTTCTGCATTTTCGTTTGCAGGCAAAGGACTTAGTAAAATTACCCTGGGGATAGGAAGATCATTTTCCTCATAAAAGAACAATACCAGATCTACAGCCTTTCCTGCATTAGCGGCTATTTCCTCTATAGATACTCCTTCCTGTTTGAAAAGATCGTTTATTCCCAGGTAGATGATTATCACATCGAAAGGTTTTTCTCTTAAAAGAAAACTCTCAAGATAGCGCAACCCGTTTAACGGAAAGTTTCCGGGCATTAAATTCCCAATGGTACGCCCGTTAAGCCCTTCTTCTACAACTTCATAATCTTCTCCCAGGTATCGCCCGAGCACTGCGGGCCATCTGTGGCTCTCAGGATAACGTCCTCCTGTGAACGGCCGAAAGCCCCATGTATTTGAATCGCCATAACAGAGTATTCTCATAACAGCCGTATTATTACCTATTTTCAGGAAAGTTAAAATAGTCAGACATGGGACAACAAACCAATGTGTACAGCTAAAACTTTAAAAAAGTTTTCACCCGTGAGCACAGGAGAGAATTTCTATACTTTCAAGAATCTCCTCCGCAGGTGAGTGACAATTGAGGAAGCGCTCCGGGTAGAGTTCGAGCGTATAGTATCCACAATAATTAACAGCCCGCAGTTTTTTAAGGTAATAATTAAGAGGTAGAGTACCAATGGTCAGCGGCCAATGTGTCTGCCCCTTCTCATTCAAATCATGGATGTGGATGTGGATTACCCTCTCTATGAACTCCTGCGGCGGCTCCAAGGGAATCACAGAATTAAGCACATTCGAGTAGGTATGACCGAGATCCCAGCCGATTCCAAAACGATGATTATTGACCTCTCTGCAGATGCGAAGCAGATTTTCGTAGTTTATGCTCGGATCAGAGTTGTTCTTCATACGGTTTAGCTCAATAGCTACAAATATTGGTACATCGGTGTCTTCAAGTATGGGAACAAGAGTCTTGAGATTCTCGATCGACATTTTTAAAAGGACTTCTCGTTCTATTCCGTCTATAACCAGTGCGTGGATATTTAGCAGAAGTTGTGTCTGAATATCCCTAATGACTGGCACCAAACTCTGCAACCACGGATAGATTCTGGTTAGTTTGTTCCCCTTTAGTTCTTTAGGTAGATAGGCATGTATTATTGTTTCCAGACCGTGTCTTAAAATACGGCGGACCGCACAGGTGATACTGGACGCTGAAACTGTTTCATTGAAATTACTGATTTCTATACCGGAGAGTCTATTTTTTAATCGGGAAAGCATGAGATCGGCCGGACCGAAGATCCGATCAAGGATAAAGTCCCGTTCTCCTTCGTAATGGTTGCACAGATAGGAATATGGTAGTGATAGGGCAATCTTTTTCCCGTTCATTCGACTTCCATTTGTATCTTTGTTCGAGACCTAAAAACGATCGCTGTAGAAATATTTATTGCGTAATTCACCAAGTGTCTTCAGTGCCTCGACGGCCTTATCCCTGAAACGATCCTCAATACTCCGAAGAAGGGCAAAGGTAACTGCCATCGGGACGATGGGAGAGGGGAAGGTTCCCCGCGGTCCGCGTTCAGCGTAAAGGACATGGGTAGCCATCCTTATCATGGGAGGTGTACGGATGTCTGTTATCAAGATTGTGGGTACCTTTTTGTCCTTCATCAGATGCATCAGACGCAGAAAATCGGGAGAAGGGCGGGAGAAGTTGTATACAACAGTTGCATCATCGGCTTTTAGATTAAGAAAATGTTCAAGCATTTCACGTCCCGAAGCCGACACAAACCGGCAGTTAAACTTCAAACGACGCAGTCGAAAATGGAGATAGCAGGCCAGATGTTCATTGGCACCCGATCCATATATATACAGAGTATTTGCTTTGCAAAGCTCCTCAATCGCTGCCTGAAACGACTCTTCATTTATAGTCCCGATCGAGGCTTCAAGGTAGCCGATTTCCCTTTTAGTAATTGTCCCGTAGGACAGCTCCATGTTTTGCACAGATTCGATAGAATGTTGCATTCGGGCTTCCGGGGATAGATATTCACGGTAATAGTCGAACAGAGCATCCCTGAAATCGGTGAATCCTTTAAAACCAAGTTGCTGTGCAAAGCGTACTATGGTTGCATTGCTCACTCCGATTGCATCTACCAATTTGGCGATCGGATGGTAGATGACATCATCTACATTGTTTATTATGAAGTCAGCGACTTTTTGATTTTGTCTGGTTAAGCTATCATAGACGTTCAGTATTTTTTGATGTACATTCATTTAAGTAGTATCCTTCCAGTCAATTTGAATTAAAAGCCGAAGGAGTACAGCAACTGTTCAGTTGCAGCATCGTATACATTACCCCGTTTAAATATAATCCCAACTATTGCCTCAATCTCGATATTTTTACATTGTTCGGCAGGTGATTTTACCATGATTTCCGGTCCTGACTCCACCGGAGTCAAATGCAAAAGCACCTCCGAACCTGTCGGTTGAATCGTATAAACTCTGTACCTGATCCCAGTCTCGTTTGTAGAATGGCTACAGTCAATATCTTCCGGGCGAATATTTACAACCACACGGCTGCCATTTTGGAGTACAGGCGGTGGACTACCTATACCGATAGCGATATTCGGATGATGTTCAGGACGGACAGCGGCTCGGCCACGCTCAAACCGGACTATCCCCTCTATCAAATTTGTATGAGGATTACCCATAAAGTCCGCAACGAAGAGATTGGCCGGGAAGTTATATACCTCGTAAGGGCTTCCGATCTGCTGAATAACACCGGCCTGCATGATGACTATCTTATCCGACAGCGCCATTGCTTCGATCTGATCATGGGTTACATAAACGGTTGTGGCTTTTAAATCTCTGTGGAGGCGCTTCAGTTCGGATCGCAAGCGCAAGCGCAGTTTTGCATCCAGATTGGAAAGCGGCTCATCAAAGAGAAATATTTGCGGTTCGGTTACTATCATACGGGCTACGGCTACACGTTGCTGCTGGCCGCCACTCAGCTCATGGGGATAACGGTCATCATAACCCTCCAGACCGACAATCTTGAGGATCTTATCTATCTTCTCGCGTACTTCCTTTTGTTGTCTCATTTTACGGAGACCAAAAGCAATATTCTGGCCAACCTTCATGTGAGGCCATAACGCGTAGTTCTGAAACACAAGGCCCAGACCTCGTCTGCCCGGAGGAATATTTATTAGCTTTTCGCTGGAAAAAACGCATATGTCGTTTATGTATATTTCGCCGCTGTCGGGTTCCTCCAGGCCTGAAAGACAGCGGAGAGTGGTAGTCTTCCCACAGCCGGAGGGTCCGAGTAGGGTGATAAACTCCCGCTCCTGTATTTCCAGGTTGAGTTGATCAACTGCCTTCACATCACCAAATTTTTTTGTAACAGCCTTTAACACTATATTACTCACTCTTTCCCTCCACTCTACAATTCGATTTTACCGCCGATACGATTCAGTATGAGATGTCCTAACACCACGATAAAAACGATGACCAGCAGGACAGCATAGGCGTGCTGTGAGAACTCCTGCGACTGGTATCGAAAAATGATAGAGGTCATTAAAGGGGCTTTGGGGGTTACCAAGAGAATCACAACATCGAGTGCGCGCATGGTAGTGATAAAAGTCAACAGCATCGCCGACAGGATACCGGATTTAGCCAGTGGTATTACAATCCTTATAAAGCGCATCCCCCAGTTGATATTGTGAATTACTCCGACCTCCTCGAGGGACGGATCTATCTGGTGCATTGCCGATATGCCAGAACTGGTGGAGAATGGCAGGTATTTCACCGTACAGGTTAGCACCAGAAGGGCGAATGTCCCGTAGAGTGCAGGAAAGGGTCCCCATGATCTGGCAAACATTGTGAGAAATATGCCGCTGAAGGCGATCCCCGGGATCATATACGGGATAAATGATATCCCCTGCAGGCATCGGGAGAAACGGTATTTTCGATTTCTTACCACTGTATAACCGATCAAGATCCCCACTATACCGCTGAGCACAGCGGTGATTCCTGCCAAGGCGACTGAGTTCTTCAGGGCATTAAGAATATAGGGATTGTGGAATATGCCCGGTTGCCCCTCTGCCAGTGCAGGATCTGCACTTCCGATCCAGTAGTGTAGCGTTATGTTATCCAATCCGTAACGCCCATCGTAGCGCATCAACGTCTGCCATCCCAGCAGCAGCAGAGGTCCGAACACAAATATTACTACAAAGACCAGCATCAGGGTGGTTACAGGAACTCGCCACCTTTTTAAACTGTGAGCTCTACGGAGTGTCCCCTTACCTTCAAGTGTTACGAAACGCTTTCGTGTTCCTATGAGA
>QNBH01000139.1 GCA_003645645.1 Spirochaetota bacterium
GAAAAACACCACACAGTGACAGGTTTGTAATCTTTTTTAAGCATATTAACAATCGTACGATAGAACAATTTCTCTCTTTTTAAGCTTTCTCTTCTGCCCCCGAGGGGATCTTCGCTGTCTCTACCATCCTGTCCCATTAGAGGGTAGCAGGTTATCTGTTCCGGCCCTATCTCTTTAAGTATTTCCAGATCCTCGATTAACATCTCCAGAGTCTGGTCTGGAAAATTAAAGATTATGTCAACATTGAGGGTATCGAAGATACCCATGGCACTTTTAAGCCTCTCCCTTGTCTGTGCACCGGATCCATATTTAACATACCTTCCCATGCTTTGCAGAAGAGGATCGTTAAAGGTCTGAACCCCAACAGAGAGCCTGTTCACGCCTGCATCATTAAGCAACTCCAGTATTTCAGGAGTAAGATGATTGGGATTTGTCTCTACAGATATCTGTTTAATAGACCACAGCTCTTTTATAAATTGGAGAACCCGAACAAGCTCTGCGGGTAACACCGTTGGAGTTCCTCCTCCAACATAAACAGAATCGAACTGGTAACCCTGTTTCTTGTAGATTAAAATCTCTTTTTCTATAATTTTAAAGTATTCTCTGGCCAGTTCTTCCTTAAAATATATACGGTTAAAAGTGCAATAGGGACAGAGCTCTTCACAGAAAGGAATATGGATATACATGAGGTACTTTTTGTTATTATCCGGATTGGATGGAGCCTTTATCCCGTCTTTATTGATTACAAAGCGCTTATAGGCAAAGTTTTTTACATACCAGGAGGATATTGCTTCTATAACCATTTTTAAGAAGAAACCGTAATCAGAGAATAGTCCACTGCTTCACGATGATAAAAGATTTTAATCTTTCCCAGCAGTTCTTCGAAGTTTACAGGCTTTTCCACAAAATCCTCCACTGGCATCCATTCAGGATCTATATCTTTCGAGGAAAAATCCATTGGTAATTCCTGATTTACGGCTGTAAGAAGTATAACGGGAAGCTTCTTAAGATCCTTTCTTTCCCGTATGTTCCTGGCAAGATCGAACCCGGCAGCAGGATTCTCGGGAAATATTACATCGAGAATGAGAAGATCGGGCATCTCTTCTGCCAGCTCTTCCTCCGCTCCCTCTATAGAATCACGAGTAGAGACTTCGTAGCCTTCCTTCCTCAAAATAAGGGAGAGATTTTCCATAAACTCTGTATCATCATCTATGATTTTAATAATCGCCATAGAACCGCCTCCTGTTATTTTCGTTTTTTCCCTTTCGGAAGTTTAACATTGAAAGTAGTACCTTCGCCAGGGCTGCTGGTTACACTTATTTTAAACCCCAATCTCCTGGCGGTCTCCTTAACCATGGATAAACCCAGACCGGTCGACATCTTGTTAAACTTGCTGCTTCATTGGTATGGAAGTACTCATCGAATATCTTTGGCAATGCATCTTCCCGTATCCCTGTTCCATGATCCCTTACCGATACATAGACACTCTCCGTGTTCTCCTTACCCGTGATCTCTACCTTACCTCCTTCGTAAGAGTAATAAATAGCATTGGAGATCAAATTTGAGAAGAAAATTGACAGGTTCTTTGTATCACCCAGAACCACAGCATTGGGAACCTGAATATCAACCTCAATATTTCTCTCCCTGGCCTTATCTCTCAATTCTTCCATTACACTATCAATTACACTCTTAATATCTGTTGATGCCATTTTGTCTTCCACAGGTTCAGATGATTTTAAATCACCGTGCATTAAAATCTTTCGTATCCTCTCCCTGAGTGTCTGAGCTCTGGCTTCTATTCTTTCGATGATTTTCTGCATCTCCGGAGAAATCTGGTCCCAGTATTGATAGCGCAGTACCTGAATGTTGTTTTCTATTCCGGCAAAGGGCGATTTAAGCTCATGGGTTGTTATGAGAACCTGCCTCGTCTTCTCCTCCTCGGCTCTCCTTAGTTGTTCGTTGGCAATACTGAGCTGATGATCTCTTTTTCTAACCGACTCCGAAAGACTCGATATAAAATACCAGATTACAATCCAGACAAAAACCGCCGATAGGGCAAAAAGAACCACCAGGGCGGGATTGCCTCTCAAGTAATCGTGATATTCCGCCAGGATTCCACCGCCAGGCCAAACCCCGGTAAGTTCCAGGGATACGCAAAGAATATAGAGAAAAGAGGCAATCAGGGTAACAAGGAGACTGCTTTTCTTGTTAAAAAAGATACACGAAAGAGCTAAAGGTGTTTATCTTCCCCGCAGATGAATTCTCATCCAATCTCCTCGATACTACCACAAATAAAACGTTTACTACAAGCAACACCCCTGCGAGCATCAAAGGCCATGTCGCAGGGGGTTTAAGCCCCAGAGCTTCTATATGGTCGGAGAAAAGGCTCCCCACGAGGCCGGTCAGCACAAAGATTGAGATTACTATCCACCTGACACGGGTAAACCACCTGGCGTTGGCCAGAAGGACAGCACTTCCCAGCCCCATTCTGTCTGTAATCTTTGTCTGTTCGATTTCCTGTTCGGGTGTGAACAGCTCGTAAGTAGCCATGAATGTTCTTATACCCACACTCTAAAGCTAAAAGTAATCCATAGCAATCATCTTTTTTAACATCACAATATCCCTCTCCTCGATCCGTATGAGGGCCTCTACCACACTCCTTGCCTCATCGCTCATGGGCTGCTCAAGTATCTTTTTATAGAGATCTACCAACTGTTGATCGTAGGCTACCGCTGCCTCCAGAAGCTCTCTGGCTTTCACTTCTTCCGGAGGAGTTTTCATCAAATGAAACTCTCTTTCGGGGTTAAAATCGATATCGTATTTCAACTGGATTTTTCTTATACGCTCAACCTCCTGTGATGAGAAATTATCCAGTGCTTCCTGTATGTGTTTTCTGTGTCTTGCAAGATAATAGGTAAGAAGACGGACTCCATTGTCCCTGGAACAATCCCTAATGGAAGCGTAATATCTCTCCAGTTTGTTTTCAAAAGAGCTGGCTCGATCCAGTAGATCTCCTATACTAACTATGGCCATCTTTTCTGCATCTCTCCTTTCTTCTATTTTGCGAAAGACGGAAGTCACCTGCCCGGTTGAGACAGACTTGCTCTACATTGAGTCTTACGCTTCTTTCGAAAGCAAAAAGACAAAGTGATTTAAAATCTATCATAAAAAATATTCTCCTCTACCAATCCCTTCTCTCTAATTACTTCCTGAACTGCTTAGATCATGGGTGGAGGCCCACAGAGGAAGGCCTGCCTCTTCTTGTTTTTCCCTCCCTCAAGCCTCTTATCTACCTAAAGATATATAAACCCAGTATCTCCGTCCCACTCCTCATCCGGTCCGAGGGGATCGGAAAGAGCGTGGATTTACTTGAAATTGGTGTGTTTTTTAGAAAGCTCTTCGTAGTTTTCCATGTAAAAGATATCCTTTGTGGTTCTGCATCCGAAAAATAACCAGCACGACCGTTCGAGCCACCTGTGAAAGATGGAATATATAATACACCTGATGGGTGCCATTCCCGCCCCTCCCCCTACACAGACATTTTCCACCTCGGGATCTTCGTTGAGCCTGAACTCTCCGTAAGGACCGGTAAAAGAAACGGGGTCGCCCTCTTTCAGGTTGTGAATATAGGTAGAACCGATACCTCCCGGTACCAGCCTTACAACGAGCTGTACGATATTTTTTTCGTATACTGGGGAACTTATAGAATAGGCTCTTGTTACAATACCATCGGGTCCGGGTGCGCGAACCTGCACATACTGACCGGGACGATGGCTTATCTCATTAGGCTCTATGAGCTCGAAGGTTACCTCTTTTATATCGCGGGTAAGCTCCTTCACCCCGGAAACCCTGGCCTGAAACTCCTGTACGTAGAGAAGCTCTTCCGGGATCTTTATCTCCATATCCTGCTTGACCTTTACCTGACAGGCCAGTCTCACGCCGGACATTCTCTCCGCCCTTGTAAGATAGGGGGTTTCTGTAGGTAACAGGGGGCCGCCTCCCTCAACTACGGTAACCTTACAGTATCTGCATGACCCCTTGCCCCCAAATGCCGAGGGTATAAATATTTTATTCTCATACAGTGCTGATAACAGGGTACCACCGCCGTTAAGCTCGAATAATTTATCACCTTCGTTTAGCTTGATCGTACATTTCCCGTAATTTGCCAGATACCTCTCTGCAATCAAAAACCATACAGAGAGACCTACAAAAACTCCCGTTGTTACCACAAGCGCCATTACATTCATCGCTAAATCACCCCTGCGTCCCTGTTTATTGTACACTCATCATTCCGGCAAACCCCATAAAAGTCATGGCGATTATACCGGCAATCAACATCACAATCCCCGTACCTCGAAGCGGTCTGGGCACATTGGTATAACCCGTCTTTTCTCTCAACCCGGCCATAAGCGTGATGGCCAGGGCCCATCCCAGTCCGGAACCAAGCCCGAAGAAAATCGTCTCTCCAAAAGAATATTCACGTATAACCATAAAAAGGGAAGCACCGAGAATAGCACAATTAACCGTAATCAGAGGGAGGAAAATCCCCAGTGCATAGTAGAGATCGGGGCTGAACCTTTCAACGAACATTTCTACAAACTGCACAAATGCTGCAATTACTGCGATGAATATTATAAAAGAGAGAAACTCAAGCCCCAAAGGAACGAGTATATAGTAGTATATGAGATAGTTTATAATCGTTGTAAAAAACATTACAAAGGTTACTGCACTCCCCAGCCCAAGGGCGGTGCTTATACGGTTGGAACAAACCAGAAAAGAACACATCCCCAGAAAACTCGCAAAAAGGATATTATTGGTAAAAATTGAGGCAATAAAGATCTTAAGTCCGCTCGTTATATCCATCTTTTAACTACCCTCCTCGGAAGGTGGTTTCAGAGTATTGAATATCCAGATGATAAACCCTGCGGTAAAAAATGCGCCCGGTGCCGGCACAAACAGCAGGCTGGTCTGGTACCAGCCTGGAGAGAGTATTGTGAATCCCAGGAGAGTTCCGTTACCCACAAGCTCCCTGAAAAAACCCTATTATGGCAAGAATTAAGGCATACCCTATTCCGTTGGCTATTCCGTCTATGATTGCATACAGAGGAGGATTCAAGGTAGCATAGGCTCCCGCCCGCTCCATTATGATGCAATTTGTAATGATTAGAGCAACATAGGGGACCAGAGCCCTCGACATCTCCCAGGAAAACCCCTTAAGGAACTGATCCACCAGTATCACAAATGTATCTATTATGGCTACTTCTGTTATCATACGGATGCGTCGTGGAATAAGGGAACGTAAAAGAGATATTACCAGGTTTGACATGGCCAGAACAAAGATAACCGCCCCGCCCATTACCAGCGAAGTCTCCAGACGACCGGTTACGGCCAGGGCGGAACATATACCGAGAACCTGCTGCATGATGGGGTTCGCCTTATATACACCATCGGAAAGGGTTTCCCTAACCTTTCCTGTATCCATGATCGGTGCTCCGGAAACCTGTACACTACTATCGGACATAGTCGGCCCTCACCTCCCGGAAGTTTTTTGCAAACCTATCCAGTATCTCTTCTACCCGATCGGAAGTCATGGTAGCACCGGTTATCCCGTCCACTGCATTCTGTATTCGATCGGGATTGTTTTCACTCCCCGGCTTTATTATCCGGAAACCCGGCTCTCCCGAGGTGGATACGATTTTTTTACCTTCAAATTGTTTCTGAAACCATTGAGAGCCTATCTCCCCGTACAGCCCCGGGGTCTCTTCCTGCTGATAAAATCTCAGGCCCCTGATAGTCTCGAGGTCGGGCTCTAAAGCTATTACTCCATTTATGTGCCCCCACAGACCGGCACCGGATATAGGTATAGCTACGGCTACGGGCCGAGCTTCCCCTTCGGGTATAAATTCGTAGAGGGAGTATCCTTTTAACTCTTTGATTGTTATATATTTGTTGAATAACTCAAACAGCTTCTCTGAGGCGGCATCTTTTTCTACAGGCACTTCAAGAGCTTCGAGAAAATTTTTTACCTCTTCAGCCTTTTCGTTTGCCTCCCTGTAGGGTTTCGTGAATCTGCTTACCGCACTCAGGAGGAAAGCACATACAAGACCGAGTACTGCTGCGAAAATTATAGTTTTTGCGCTATCCTTCACTTGCGTATCTCCTCATTCGTAATCCAACCACCGCCTCGTCGATTATCGGAGCCGTTATATTACCCAGCAGAATAGCAATCATTGCCCCTTCGACATAACCTGAGAAGTTCCGTAAGGCGGGTTCGCCGTTCTGTATGGGGCAGAGAAGAGAAAGTTGTCAAGTGCCCGGAAAACGGGATGAAAAGAGTGAAGTTTGCCTCCTTCCTCGAATAGAGGCTTTATTTTTTCAAGCATTCCGGAAAGGATTTTCATTGCATCGGCTCCTTTTTAATGTCACTCTTCTCCGGCCATTGCGGCTTTAAGCTCCTTACGCTCTTTTCGAAGCTGTTCTTTTGCTTCGGCGAATTGTTCTGCCAGTTCAATTTTTGAAGGACAGAGGTAAGTACACAGAGAGCAATCCACACAGATATCGAGCCCCGCTTTAACGGCCTCATCATAGGCTTCTCTAAAAAGATATCTGTGTAAAACCTGCGGCATAAGCCCAACCGGACATATCTCTTCGCATATCCCGCAGGCGATACAGGGACGCTTCTCTCCTCTCAACGAATCGGTTACCTGAGAATCGCTTGCTCCCGTAACCGCAGAGACGAAACATGGTAGAAACGAGACTCTTTTAAAACCTGGACGGATAAAACTTAAGAACTCCCTCCTCTCCGCCCTTGGGAGAAAGGAGAGCCCATCATCCTGATAGCCCAGGGCGGCATGAACGGGGTCAACCTTTCAGCCCTTTATTAGTCCGCCCCTTAAGACGATCGACGCCTCGGAGCCACCCGATTACTTTATAAAATGAGATAGTGGTGTACCGACAAGCGCCGATATATGGGTGGTAGGGTGGTGTGCGGGACCACCTGCAGCAACCACCCTTCTGTACAGAGGATATCCCTCACCCAGACAGGCTCCTAAAGCGGCAAGCCCCTGTACGTCAATTACCCAAACCGTATCCTTTTTATTTATATGGGAATCTCCTCTCTTTAGAGCACATCGGAGAACCAGAGGGTTTTCTACGGGATATTTTAAAGATACCGGATGCAGGCGAATCCAGGCAAACCCGGCAAGCTCTTTGTACATCCTCCTGGCCAGGGGATCCTTCACATCGGTAAGTATTATCTCTACCTTTCCGTAATCGGCAAGCAAGCGTAGGAGAAACTTTACTCCCATTACAAACCTCTCCCGGAAGTTGTCTATAATCACCCTTCCCCTGGTGCGGAAAGGCTCCGTGAGCACTGCGTTAACCACGATGGATCCAGGTAGCTCCGTCTCTTCCAGAGAGGGAATGCCCACCGTGCTCGAGCTCCAGAAAAGCTGCCAGATGCCTCCTCTGGCCAAAGCAGAGCAAATCTCGTTACGAGTTACCCTCTCCGGCTTGTAAGAGGGATATGCAGGCTCTTCCTTTTGATTTCTATCCGGTTCCAGAACAATCTGTTGAGAGATGCTCTTATCTGCAGAGCTCTCTCTTTCATCCCTGCTGCTTTGTTTATCCCAGCTTTTGGATTCTTCCGTCTCCCCCCCTTCTCTACAACGACGGCTACCCTGCCTGTAACCGGTGATGGCAGGAAAACCTTACCACCGGATATCGAAACCTCTGCGAGAGAATCCCCCAGGGAGATAGTTTGCCCCTCGGAGACCAGGGGAGAATAGGCAAGTCCGTTACTTTAAAGAGATATGCTCAGCCTTTCGGGGACGCCTATTCTCATGACAGTATTATCCGGCCTACCTGAAATTTTAAACCTATATCCACCTTGTAGTTTCATGATTCTTTATGACTCTTTTTGTAGTAAATCTTAGATTGAAAGAAGCAACAAAGATGCTCCGCACTTCTGCCAAAGTGTAAACCCAATGAATATGATAAGTTAACTTAACTATAGTTGAAGAGGAGCTTATTTGTCAAGAGGTTTAGCGCAAGAGTAAGATTTATAAAACTATAAGGCTCTATTTCTCCGTGCCTTTGTCGGTTTCTCTGTCTTTTGTGCTCTCCGCTTCTTTCTTCTCATCCTCTTCTTCTTCTTTTATCCCTTTTTCAAACTCACGTCTGGCCTTGCCGATGGAGCGGGCGAATTTTGGGATAGCCGCTCCACCGAATAATACAAGCACAACACCCGCAATTATTAGAATCTCTGTTGTTCCTACCATATTTTTCCCCTCTTTATAATCTTATTTTTATCATCTTATTTTTATCGCCTTGCTTATTCAGCCTGCATCTCTGGAAGCGTATGCTTCAGGTTTCCCCTTTATCGGTACCATTGTTACCCACCTCCTCCTTTTTACCGTTATTTTCACCTGATTGGGAGGAATGGTCGGGATCTGCAAGTGCCTTTAGAGAATACTCCTTTTTTACCTCTGTCTCCATCTCATTGACCCATTTGCTTACATCCCGGTATAATCCATTAATCTGCCTGTAGAGAACTCCGATCTTCCTGAACACAGAAGGCAGATCTTTCGGGTTTATAAAAATTATAATCAGTACTGCTATAATGACTATCTCCCAGAAACCTATGCCAAACATCAACCTTCTCCAAATCGGAAAACTTTTGCAATAAGGATGGTGATGAAATAAAGCAGAATAAGAGGCAGGGCAACACTTATCTGTGAAACTGGATCGGGAGGAGTGAGAGCTGCCGATAATACAAAAATCCCGATTACCACAAATTTGGCTATCTTAAGCAGAGTCTTCCTCTGAACTATATCCATAACCATAAGTACTTCCAGAAGTATGGGAATCTGGAATACTATTAGTGTGGCGAAAATGAATTGAAAAATATAGAAGATATTTCTTCCAAAATTAAGCAGAAGACCTACATTTTCGGGTATAAAGCCCTGGTTTGTAAGAAAACGTATAGATATGGGGATTATTTTATAATAACTGTAATAGGCACTGAAACCGATCAGGAAAAAACTCGATATAAGAGATATTATTATTACCTTCTTCTCCTTCGAGGTTAGTCCGGGAAAAATAAACTTTACAATATTGTAGAGATGAAGCGGTAAGGAGAAAATAAGACCGGCGAGAACAGATACCTTGATTTTTATTATAAAACCTTCGAAAATTGTATTTACAAAAAGGACGTTTTTATCGGGCATATCGCCCTTAAGTACTGTAAAGGGATTGTAGAGAAACTCTATTATATAATCGTAGAGGATAAATGCTACTACGGTGGTACAGGTAAGGCCTATTACCGAAACTATAAGCCTCATCCGCAATTCCCGCAAATGGTCGAGGAGAGGCATGGAACCATCTTTTTGTTTTACTTTCTTATCCACAACTCGATTATATAAGAGCAGTTTGTAGGAAGTCAACCAGTTGTTTTTCTACTCTCTCTTTCCCAGATAAAGATACACAATACCGAAGGTTAACTTAAAGGCTCTAATTCCTTTAAGCCCCGCCGAGAACATGAGTTTCTTAACCTGTTCTGGCTCTGGGAAATCCCCTATCGAGGAAGCAAGATAATGGTAAGCTCCGGAAGAGCTTACCAGATTACCGATAAGAGTATAAGGGTGTTGAGGTAAAATCTGTAAAAATAAGCTACAGCTCCATCCTGGACCGGAGAGAACTCCAGGATGGCCAGGATGCCATCTTTTTTGAGGACTCTAACTATTTCCCCTATTCCACTCTTTCTATCGGAGAGATTTCTCAAACCGAAAGAGATTGTTACCAGGTCAAAGCTGCTATCTGGAAAAGGAAGGCGCATTACATCCCCCTGCACAAGCTTTATCTTACCCTGGAGTTTTTTCTTTTTAATTTTAGCTTCAGCCACGGCAAGCATCTGTTTGGAAAAATCCACCCCTACCACCTCTTTGCAAAAACTCTTCCCTGCAAACTCTATGGCTAAATCTCCGGTACCGGTACAGACATCGAGTACTCTCAAGTTTTGTAAAGAGGAAAACCGGGAAACGGTTTTTTCCCTCCAATATCGGTCTATATTTAAGCTGAAGAGGTGATTTAATAAATCGTAAACAGGAGCAACCTGATTAAAGATGTTTCTGACACTTGTTGTTAGGTTTTCACCCATGGTTGATCAAAGTATAGCAATTTGGACGTAGATGTCCACAGTCAGGCGATATAGGATATGATTGTGGCAGAACTATCTTTAGTTATGGCTGCTCACAAAAAATATTTTCTAAAAAAAATTCTCTTTCGAGTCTCACTTTTGAAAGGGAATTTAGTATATTTAGTTAAAGAAATTTTTTAAAAAAAATTAAACTGAAAAGCTATTACC
>QNBH01000140.1 GCA_003645645.1 Spirochaetota bacterium
GCGTTATGAGCTATTGAATACCTATTAAAACTCTTCAAAATCCTGATCACTGTATTCATCTCCCTGATCTTTTTCGGCTCCCGCCGGTACTATTGTTCCATTTCTTCGGTGGTTTTTACAAGAATCAGTAACCAGCTCTTTATTCATGACTGCGCTTTCCTGCAATTTAGGAGCGGTTTCATCAGCAATTCTATGTAGTTGACTGTTTAAGCTGTTTAACCTGGTGATGCTTACCACGACACACACTACAAGAAGGGCAATCAGAACGATAAAACTGCCTATCAATTTTTGCGTTAAATTTAATTTCATTTCTCTTTCCTCCTGCCTGTGACATTTAAATTTCTTAGTGTCTGATTTCATTGTT
This sequence comes from Spirochaetota bacterium, assembly GCA_003645645.1. GTDB lineage: Bacteria > Spirochaetota > Spirochaetia > SPDA01 > B32-G16 > B32-G16. Next base: position 365 of record QNBH01000140.1, read on the forward strand.
TTCAGCAAAATCCGTACCAGTTTTTTTAAGTTAATGTAACTTGTTGTATGTTAATATATTATTGAACGCCGGGAAGAAAGTTGATAAGCCAAACCCCTTACAACGGGAGTTGTTAATAGCAGTTATGTATGCGTTTTTCTTAAAGAATTAAGCCTTTTGCTTAGAGCCTGCTGGGATACTCCGAGCAGCCTTGCTGCTGCAGACTGATTACCTCTGGTTCTCTTTAGAGCTTCTTCGATCAATAGTTCGGTAACCTGCTTAAGTGTGGGTAGTTTATCCGAGAACCGAATTATACAGGTTTTCTCCTCCTCCGATATGTGTGATATCTCCCTTCCTATTTTCTCTTTTATGGTATCAAGAGAAATCATACCCCTTTTGCTGAGGTTGATCGCATCATAAATCATTGATTCCAGTTCCCTGATATTTCCCGGAAAGTGATAAACCTCTAGTTGAGTGATAAGTTCCGGAGGATAGGCGGGCTCTTTTATATCCAGTTCTGCAGATGCCTTTCTAATAAAATGATTAACCAGCAGTTCAATATCTTCTTTCCTCTCTCTCAAAGGCGGAACGTTGATCTCATAGGTGGAAATCCTGTAATACAGATCCTTGCGAAATTGATTTGTTTTAACCATCTTAAAAAGATCCTTATTCGAAGCCATGATTACCCGGATATTCGCCTTTTTGGGAATATCGGAACCCAGAGATAGAAACTCTCTATTTTCAAGCAACCTTAAGAGCTTAATCTGTGATGAGGGGTTTAAATCCCCTATTTCATCCAGAAACAGGCTGCCACCCGAAGCCTCCTCCACTACTCCCTTTCTGACCGAGTCGGCTCCGGTATAGGCACCTTTCTTGTGACCGAAAAGAGTATCGGAGAATAAATTGTCATCGAGACCGGCAATGTTTACCGTTATTAAAGATCCTCTTCTTCCGCTTAGATGATGGATGGATCTGGCGATTAGCTCCTTCCCTGCTCCAGTCTCCCCTGTAATGAGCACATGTCGTGTACTCTTTGCAATAGTCTCTGCATACTGGAAAATCTTTTGCATTTTACTACTGCACGTGATTATTTCGTAAAAGGCTTCAGGGTTCTGTACCTCGTCGGAGAAAAACTTATCCCTTAACCTCCTGTTCTCTCTTTTAAGTTCCTTAAGCTCTATTCCCCTGGATACACTGCTTATAAGCCTGTTTCTTTCCACCGGTTTCACCATATAATCCACCGCACCCATCTTCATACATTCAACGGCCTTCTCAATTTCTGTTATACCGGTAATAATAATAACAGGTATTTCCGGGTAATCTTTTCTAATTTGACAAAGAAGCTCCTCACCTGTTAAAAGAGGCATGGCGAGATCAAGAAGCACAACATCAACGTCCTGTTTCTCAAGGATATCCATCACCTCCGTACTATTATTGCAACAGAGAATATTGTTTATTCCGCTGGATTTTAAAATTACTTCTATTGATTTAAGCACGTTTTCATCGTCATCAACAATAAGAACAGATGAAGGCTGAGACAAGGTTTTTTTATACCCAGCGCAGCGTAGCCGCAACCAAATAAAAAATCTTGTTAAAATAACAAGATCTGGGGATTTAATAGCATAAAATAAACTACATTATAATGGTATGGTATAATTTGTTAAATCTTATAATATTGTTATATAATATTTTTATTTATGCAATAATTATTTTATTATTATACCCATTTGCCAGACCGCAGGGCGAAGGTGTCGAAAAGTTCTGTGCAGTTTGGTAGCATAGCATGTCTTTCTTTCACAGCTATTCGCTGTCAGGTGGGTTGTAAAGAATCAAGTAGAAGAGATTTAAGGAAAATTCTATCAGAATGTAATTACAGTGCGAATATGGGTGCTTTCAAACCTCTCAAGCTCATCCATCACATTATTTACCTCATCTTCGTCAAAGGAGACCGTTCTGGTTACTACTTCCGAGAGATCGATCTTCCCCTTGCCTGCAATATCGAAAAGAAGGTGTATTTCCGATAATAGATGGTCATTTGCACCGATAATTTCTGCCTCTTTTGCCATAAGCTCATGGTATGGCATAAAGGATATCTCCTTATCGGTAATCCCCACGAATACCGCCCGCCCGAAAACAGCCAGACATTGTATGGCCTGGAGCATTGTAACAGGAAGACCTGCAAGCTCAAGAGCAACATCAACGCCCCTGCCTTTTGTATGACTCATAATCTCATCCACCGGATTGCTGGAAGATGCATCCACAGGAACGGCTCCGTAGTTTTCTGCCCGCTTTAACTTATCCTGATTTATATCCACTGCGTATATCTCGAATGCTCCCAGAGCCCCGGCCAGTTGGACGGCAGACATCCCCAATCCGCCGATACCGAAAACAGCCACCTTCTCGCCGGGTCTGAGCCTTCCCTTTCTAAGAGCGTGAAAGGAGGTGGCAGTGGAGCACATCATAACGGCACCATGCATAAAGGAGATACCCTCAGGAAGGGGAACGGCATTTCTTGCGGGTACTGTAATATATTCCGCATAACCACCATCACAGTGTTTACCGATCATCTTCCCGCTGAGACAGAACTGCTCGTTTCCCGTAGTGCAGTAATAACAGCTCCCGCAGGATATGAGGTAATGCAGGGCTACTTTTTGCCCCGGTTTTAATCTGCCGGTCTTCTCTACTCCTGTACCTACCTCCTCAATAACTCCTGCAATCTCATGTCCAGGAGTAATGGGAATCTTCCCTACCTTTGAGACTCCACAGCGATAATGCACATCTGAATGACATATTCCTGCTGCTTTTATTCTAACCAGCACTTCGTTGTAGTCTGGTTGAGGAACAGGGAGCTCCCTTAATTGAAGAGGGCTTCCTATCCCGGCTATCTGCAATGCCTTCATAGAACCACTATTTAAATTGTTTTTTTTATTCAAAACATTTTCTTCCAGATAATTTTTAAGATTTCGATAACTGGTTTTAAGTTTTCCAGGGCTAACGGAATCTCTTCCAGTCTTGATTCTCTCCCTATTTCTTCAATTTTTTGTGCGCTTTCGGCGATCTCTACTGCACTTATGTTCCTGGCAGCACCCTTTATCTTGTGTCCCAGCTTTTCTATCTCTCTGGAATTTTGTTCTTTCCATGCCTTATCAATCTCTTCAAAATAGTGGGAATAATCGCTTAAGAAAATTCTACACAATTCCTCAAATAATTCCCGATCTCCGTCCATTCTATTAAGCGCCGCATCGACATTTATAATCATATTTTTAAGCTCTTGTAAGCCATTCCCTTATGCAGGAAAGCATCCGTTCAGGTTCAACGGGCTTGCTTAAGTAGTCATCCATACCCGATGCAAGTACCGTTGTCGGTAAACTTGACAGCGTTGCTTCCCAGATTCATTATGATCTGTTTAAACCTTTCAGAGTCTCCCACCAGTTCTTCCGGTATCTTACCATCAACAGAGACAAACAGACGGTTTGCTTTTTCACGGGCAAAGGGGAATAAAATGACTGCAGTTTCTTCTATTGCCACCCTGGGGTTAAATGCAATCTTCTCTATATCGAGTTTACCTGCCTCTATTTTGGAGAAATCCAGAAGATCGTTTATAAGTGTCAACAGGGTACGGGCTGAGTTTTGAGCGTTATCCAGATATTCCAACTGCTCCTCGTTTAACCCTGTTTCCGAAAGGAGAGAGAGAAAGCCCATAACGCCGTTTAAAGGGGTTCTTATCTCATGAGACATACTGGCAAGGAATCTGCTTTTAGCCCTGTTTGCTTCTTCTGCCTTTTTTGCGAAAAGTTCCGCTCGCTCGAGTGTTTTTTTAAGTTCATCCCTGCTCTGTTTTAAAACTCTCTCCGAGGCCTTCTGCCTTGAAATATCGATAATACTCTCAAGAAAATATTCATCTCCTTCGATCTGTAGAGGAGTTACAGTTTTAAAAACAGGAATCTCCTTTCCCCGTCTGTTTTTAATTACTACCCCCCTCTGCCTTTCTCCCTCCAATTCTTCAGCTATGATACAATTCTCGCCCCCCTGAGGGCAAAGAATGGTGCAACAATGCTCTCCGATTATCTCTCTCTCGGATACATCGAGCAGAGAAAGGGCTATCTTATTTACCATTTTTATAGAAAAATCATTTTTTTCCAATCAATGCTATCCCGATGGGAATTGAATCAATTATCTTCTTTAACAGCTCGATTAAGTACCTCATGCCCATCCATGAAAGGAACCATAATATCCAGAATTATCAAATTGTAGGGATCGTTCTCGATCATTCTGGACTCGAAGGAGGAAACGGCTTCTTTACCATCTACGACTATCTCGCATATACCGAATTCAGAAAGAAGGGATGCTTCCAGATGCCTGGTTACAAAATCATCCTCTACTATAAGTATTTTAAGAGGTTTCCGGGCTATCAGCTTCTTTTCTCCCGTCTGTTGTTCGATTTCTGCTGAAGCCTGCTCTGTTATAACCGGGTCTTCAACCCCTTTCCCCCCTTCTGTCTTTTCGTAAACCTTATTCGCCCTTAATTCTTCAAACTCCACTCTTTTAAAAGGATCGAAAATTACAAGGTAAAGATCGTCGGTGCTCTGCTCGGAAGCGAATAGTATTTTTATTACACTCTCCGAGCCCGATCTTTTCAGCTCGCCAAAAGGCGGCTATGTAGCTATGTATAATCCCACCTCTTTAATGTCTTCGTAAATGGGCAAATTGTTAAAGCTCTCTTCAGTTATATCTGATTTAATAAGTTTCTCTACCTGGTAGATGTTAAAACCTCTGTTTAGAGCATCTTTTAACCTGTCGATCTGTTCATCAGAAAGGGGGAATTCGATCCTTGCAGTCCCGGGCGCCGTCTGGTTTGCTTCGAGTTCTTCGAGTATTCTTTTGAGTTCTCCTAGTTCATGCTCGTTTTCTCCTTCTTCCAACCCTGACTTTATTAGATCAATTTCTGTGAAGGTCGCATTGATTAGATAGTCGGAGACCTCCCCCCTTCCGCTTCTAATCATATCGAAGTTGCTCTCCACTGTAGAGATAAGCTCTGAAGAAAGTTGCTTTCCCGCCATGGCAAGGGCACTTTTCAGGTTATGGGCACAACGGAAGATTATATGAATAAACGAAGTATCCTCTTCTCCGTGTTTCAAAGATTCTTCGTATTTTATGAGACTCTCTTCCAGATTATCCAGGGTTTCCAGAATATTACCTAAGTGTTCTGACTCTCCCATAAAACCTAAACTATTCCCACCGCTTTCAATACTTCGCTCATTTTATCTTCTGTAAAGGGCTTTATAATATAGTACGCGGCTCCCAGCTTATTTGCCCTTTCCACAACTTCCGGATTATCAACTGTGGTGAACATTATAACCGGTATATTTTTATACTCATCCAGTCTTTTTACATTTTTAAGATACTCAAGACCGTTCATGTTTGGCATCTCTACATCACAGAAAACAATATCGTACTTACCTTTTTTGATTTCTCCAGAGCAACCAGCCCATCTTCCGCTCCATCAACTTCAAATTGATTTACTGTCAGATAGGTTTTAAGGAAACTCCTGTTCATGGATGAGTCGTTTACAATAAGTGCTTTTTTCTTTGCCATTGATCATTACCCCTATACTTCTAATTTTGCCCTATTTCCTAACAGGGTTCAAGTCTTACCCCTTGGGATTTTCCCTGTATCGGTTATAGACCCGGGTACTTTTATTACTGCTGTTCTTGTATACAGACCGATACTTTAAAGATCTTCCCTTCCCCATCAAAGTAATAATCGATGTAATTGTCCTTAGCAGGAATTGTCGATTCATCGAACATGATCTCTGGAAAGGACATACTGTGCCTTGTGCCCTTCCCGCAATATTGATTCAGGAAATTGCCAGCAAGAACATTTAATACTTCCACCAGGCAGTCGTCAATCTCATTTGGAGGTAGAGCCTCCCAGTTGCTGCCGTGTATATTCTCGACGATCATCTTTTTACATTCTCTAGGCAGATGCAGAATCATCCCTCCGAGAACAGGTGCATAAAATGAAACATATATTATGTTACCGAATTGCAACTCCTCCGGATACTCCAGTTCGACAACATCTATAAAGGCAACGTCCATGAATGTCATTTCTACTGCTTTAACCACTACCACCGGCAGGGGATACTGGGGCATAAGTTTCTTCAGGAACTCCACCCCATCCATCCGAGGCATTTCAACATCCAGAGTTTATCCCTTGCTACATATACATCGGGAGCCGTTCCGATGTCCTCTATTTTCGGGTCGCCGGCTAGACCTTTCCGAAGAATTTCCCTTGCCAGTGCTGAGTCATCTATTAGAAGAACTTTGACTTTTTTATCTCCCACTTTTTTCACTCCTGCTGGTTTCATACTTTCTGGTAAAGAGCCGGCTGAATATAACGAAACAGGTTCGTGCCTCTCCCGAGAGTTTCAGAATGTCCGATAAAAAGATAGCCATTATCGTACATATAATTGTGAAATTTTGTTATTAGCCTTTGCTTAGTCTCATTGTCGAAATATATCATTACATTTCTGCAAAAAATAAGATGAAATTTACCCTTGAAGGGGAAAGTCTCGCTCATCAAATTCAGACGCTTAAAGAGAATGAGCTTTTTAAGCGTATCTTTAACCCTGTATCTTCCCGGTCCTGCCTTTTCCAGATATTTAAGTCTGTATACATCGGAAACCGGCTTTATCCTCTCTTCTGGATATTCTCCTTCCAGCGCCTGGGCAAGGGATGTGATAGAGATATCGGTAGCCAGAATTGCAGGCTTGCTTCTGAAAAATTGTAGATCAAAGTGATCGAGAAGAATCATGCCCAGTGTATAGGGTTCTTCGCCTGCAGCGCATCCGGCAGACCAGATTTTTAAATCCGGTGAGTTTTCTCTTTCGAGCCTCCTTGCCATTTCTGGAAGAATCGTATTACTCAGATAGTCAAAATGCTCGCTTTCCCTGAAAAAAAAGGAGTGATTGGTGGAGAGTCTGTCCACCATCATGAGGAGGTTTTTGCCTGTTTTATCATTTACTACCGCATTATAGTATTCTTCGAAAGACTTATACCCTTCGTTTCTTATCAATTTATGCAGTCTACCGCGAATAAGGGCTTTCTTTTTCTCCGTAAGATTTATCCCGAACTTTGAATAAATCAGATCTGATATCAAACGGAACTCTTTTTCGGTTAGTTGAGTAATGCCATCGAATGAATAATCACTTTCTCTCTCCATATATAAAAAACCACCGTCTTTACTCAGTACAACTTCTCTTTAATAAGATAAGCCGTATCCAGGATAAGGCTTATTTCTCCGAGTTTTTTTTGTTGCTCATCAAGAGCTTTATCCACCAATTCCCTGTTAACAATACCCATTTCAACCAGTACATCACCCAGGGGCTTATAGCCTTTAGAATCAATCCCGCTTTGCTCGGTAGGATCTGGTTTCCCGTTGAGTTCCTCCATCCCCATCTCCAAAAAATTGGCTCTCTTTCCTGATGGTTTTGTTCTTTCTTCCTCCGCCCCCGTCGGAGAAGATACAACTTCTTTTTCCGATCCTGGGTGTTCCTCCGTCCCCTTAGACAGAGAGTTTATCAAACCTCGGAGTGAATCGAGGTTGTCAAGAAGAGAGGTTACAATATCATGATCTGTCTTCCTGGTTCTTCTGCGTATTGCATCCAGAGTTGATTCTATGGTCATGCACGTATCTTCTATTCGGGGGTAACCAAAAAAACCTGCATTCCCCTTTACCGTGTGCACGGACCGGAAAGAATCGGCGATAAGTTTATCGTTCTGCGGGTCTCTCTCCATTTCAAGAATATTCTTTTCCGCCTTATCAAGAAAGTCGCTGGATTCTGATATAAAACTTTCTATCATTTCGGGAGTAATCAATTCCATCAGAATAAACTATACAGATAATAATGATTATTAACAATAGGGACAGGGCTTACTATAAAAACAAAGCCGGCTCTTCTCCGTAAGAAGAAAAGCCGGCTCTGAACTCTAACCTTTTTACTCAAGCAATTAACTGCTTTTTACTTCGATCTTCTTTGGCTTTACCGATTCTTTCAATTGAAGTTTTAGAGTAAGAACACCATTTTCCATGGTTGCATCAATCTTGTCGCGGTCTACGGTTTCATCGAGTGTGAAAACCTTGTAATAATCGGCGATTCTCCTTTCCCGCAAAAGAAACTCACCTTCACTTTCCAGGCTTTCTCGTTGACCCGATATTATGAGATTTTGCCCATCGATGCTTATATCTATATTATTCTTACTCACACCGGGCATCTCCACTTTAACTATTACATCTCCCTTCTCTTCATAAATATTGCTTAAAGGCTGTATTGTCATTCTTCTCTCTTTTCTCTCTTTAATATTCTTTGTACTTTCCTTGTCTGCCATTATACATCACCTCCCCTTTAAAAAATATAAATCTTTCTAAGCCACATCACACCAAAACATGGTCTGCCGGGGTGATCTAGCGTACCCCGGCAGAGATTCACCGCATTTTACTTAACACTCACAGGAATCTGTTTACGTTTTGCTTCCTCCTTCTTGGGCATTGTAAGCCTAAGCACTCCGTCTTTCATAACTGCCTCTACCTTATCAGCGTCTACAGTGTTGGGCAGAGAGACAGTTCTCTGGAAACTACCGCTCCAGCTTTCCTTCCTGTAGTACTGGGTTTCTTTCTCTTCTTTCTCTTCTTTTTTCTCGCCTTTAATAGTAAGTACATTACCGGATATGGAGATATCGAGGTCTTTCTTGTCAACACCGGGAAGATCACAGGTTACCACTATGCTATCCGGCTTCTCAACTATGTCCATTGGCGGCGAGATAGTTCTGTCAAAGATGCCGGTAGTCTCATCCCAACCCCATCTATCGAAATCAAACAACCTGTTTATTTCTCGCTGGAGCCTCTCAAAAGGATCGGCAGCCCATTCTGTAGGTTCCGTGGTTTTTCTTCTCCATCTTGTTAATCCGTTCATAGTTCACCTCCTATTAGTTAGTTTTTTAAATCTTACTACAAATTGTCTAGCATAAAGTATGCCAAGTTTGCATATTTTATAATTTCTTACGTTATTTATAATTGTTCTACTGCCCCGTAGAGTGTATAACCCCTTAATCCTTCTGAATGGGTTAAATGGAAACAGTTAAATTTTTTACATAAATTTTAGCCGTGTAAAAATGATACAGTTTAAAAAGGGCACCTTTTTAGTAGTGCGTCAAATTGAAAAATTTTTTTCCTCTTGATATCTAAATATCTATATTGTATTCTTTTATTTTATTGATTATTGTTCGCCTTGTTATTCCCAGCTCTGAAGCCGCCTTCGTACGGTTACCTTCCCAGCGATGTAGTGCTTCTATTATTCTCTGTTTTTCTAGGCTCTTAAGAGAACCTGGTTTTACTGTTTCATCGCTTTTACCCTCTTTTCTTATATCTATATCTTTCTCCTCTATAATCTCCGAATCGGAAAAAATAAAAGCCCTTTCCATGATGTTCTCCAGTTCACGTATATTTCCGGGAAACTCATAGGAGATCAGTTTCTTAAGCGCATTGGGAGATATACCTTTTATGGTCTTACCCATCTTTCTGTTGAGTTTCGCCACTATATGCCCTGTGAGAACAGGTATATCATCTGCCCTTTCTCTTAAGGGAGGCACATCGATCCTCACAACATTGAGCCTATAAAAGAGATCTTCCCTGAACGCTCCTTCGTTCACTTTCGTCTCCAGGTCTTTATTTGTGGCGGAAATAATCCTTGCATCTACAGGAAGGGGATTAGTACCTCCCAATCGGCGGATGGATTTCTCCTGTAATACACGTAGGAGTTTCACCTGAAGATGTACCGGCATATCGCCAATTTCATCCAAAAACAGGGTTCCACCTGAAGCGAGCTCGAACATTCCCGTTTTCCTCGAGACGGCACCCGTAAAGGCTCCTTTCTCATACC
>QNBH01000141.1 GCA_003645645.1 Spirochaetota bacterium
CCCTATGTGGAGGATATTCCTTTCGTGTACCCTTACCGGAAAAACTTTTAAGCAAGCTCGACGCCGGCGTATTGTTAAAGGGATTTTTAAGGGGAGAGACCAGCATAGAGAAATCATTTTTACAAATACCCACTCTATTTACAAATTTTAATACGAGCTTGTTAACAGAAGAACCTTTTTTTGTTGTTACAGGAATCGGGTTTGATGTTGGAATAAGATACTCTTTTAGAGATCTTATAGCTTTTGGTATTGTGGGAAGAGACATTTTTACCCCTACTCTAAAAAGCTCCTATTCTAATTTAACGGCATTTCTGGAAAACTCAGAGACCCCTGCTAAAACAAATGGATTGATTCCTCTTGATTTAAGTGCAGGAGTCATGTTTACGCCGGAACTGGGCAGGTTGAGAGGATATATTGATAGGTTAAAGATTATGCTCGATTATAATGATATACTGGACTTCCTGACTCATACGGCAACATCCAAACATCCCATACTTCACATCGGACTGGGGATAGAAGCTGTGATCCTGAACATTCTCTCTCTAAGAGCAGGTATGTACCAGGGGCTTTTTTCTGCCGGATTGGGCCTTGACCTTACATTTTTTACTTTAAATGCCTCCATGTTTGGCAGTGAGCTTTCTTCTGAACCCGGTCTTAATCCAGTATACAATCTGGAAGTAGGGCTTGAGTTCCGGCTTTAGTGCTGTTATTTTTATCTTAAACTTGTAATTATCAATCTGGCACATTAAAACATGTAAAAATTCTAAAAACGAAGAAACCAAGTGCCGGACGGCATCGGTTTTCACCATACATCAGGTTGCATGGGATTTCAGGCGTTTCTCATTGACATTTTAAAAAGGAATTGTTAAATTGCCATTGTTACGGGCCGCTAGCTCAGGTGGTAGAGCAACAGCCTTTTAAGCTGTGGGTCGATGGTTCGAGTCCATCGCGGCTCAAAGAGTCTATAAAGTACCACAAAGATTGTGCCTCAACAAGAAGGCACGATCTTTGTTGCGCCAGGAAAAAAACCATCCTCCAATCAATATTAACTCTTCCCTTCAGTGGATACGATTATTCTTAGCGCTGCACTTGAAATTATCGAATATGCCAATATACTTAACTATAGAAAAAGATAATACTAATGAAACAAGTTAATAGTTTAAAGTCACCTCAAATTAACGAGAAAAATCATGAGTTCAGGCTGGACGAAGTAGATAGAAAGATATTGAGTAGCCTTATAGAAGATGCGCGAATATCCTACTCTGCACTTGCAAAGAAGGTCGGTCTTTCAAGGATAAGCGTTCGTAAAAGGGTCACAGAGCTGGTCAAGGCAGGAGTTATAGAAAGATTTACCATACAAATACCATCTAAGTTTATGAAAAAACCTCTTCCGGTATTCTTAAACCTCCAGTTTACACCAAATTCCATCTCCGATGCAGCCATGGAAATCTCTAAACATCCCGACATAGTTATCGTAAACCAGATGAGCGGTAGAAATAATCTTCATGTCCATGGTTTTTTCCACGACATTGATGATGTTTACGAATTTATTGAAAACTATATCTCCAGGCTCAAGGGTATTCGGGAAATCTCAATAGAGTTCCTCATTAAGCGGTATAAATCGCAGAGGTCGTTTCTCGTTTAATGAATGCGCCTTCGCAGAGCAAACATTCTTGATATAAAATGGCAAAAGAATTATCTTCTTTCCTAACAAAATGGTAATTATTTTTTTCCTTTTATTTATAGAATAATAAGAAAATACCAGAAAAAAGTGTATAAATTGTTATTCCTCTTGTGTAAAATCAAATTAGGGTATATGCTAACAGAAACCAAGAATAAAGGGCAGTAATATGATCGATCTGGTTATACAGAATGGAAAGGTTGTTACCTCGGAAGGAGTTCTTGAAACCGGAATAGGAGTAGATGAGGGGATTATCGTAGTTCTTGGTAGTGAAAAACACCTGCCCGAGGCAAAAAAAAGGATTGATGCCAATGGATTACATATCTTACCTGGACTCGTGGATGATCACGTTCATTTTAGAGACCCGGGGTTAACCTATAAAGAAGATTTCGAGTCGGGTTCCAGAGCAGCAGCAGCCGGCGGTGTTACAACCATTATGGACATGCCCAACACGGTTCCGCCGGTGGCAACTGTAGAAGCATTACGGGAAAAACTCAACAGGGCGGATGGACGGTCTTACGTTGATTACGGTATCTATGGTGTATTAACAGAAGATAACCTGGACGAAATCGAAGCCATGTCAAGTTCTGGAATAATGGGGTTTAAAGTTTTCATGGGCGAGACCACCGGATATATCCGATGTCCGGATGATGCGACTCTTTACAGGCAGTTTAAAAAGGTAGGGGATGCAGGACTAAAGGTGGGAGCCCATGCGGAGAACGATCTTATCCTACAGCATCTTAAAGCAGAATTGAAGGCGGGCGGTAGGGTGGACCCCAGGGCACATCTTGAATCAAGGCCGAGCTTTGCAGAGCACATGGCTGTAAGCAAAGCCCTGATTTTATCAGAAGCCACCGGATGTCCCTTTCACGTTTTTCATCTTTCCACCAAAGAAGCCCTTGAAGAGGTGATTACGGCAAAGAAGAAAGAACTGCCGGTTACTGCAGAAGTTCTTGTCTCCCATCTTCTTCTTGATGACAGTTACTACGAGAAACTGGGCAATCTCATCCGCTTAAACCCCCCGATTCGGAATAAGGAACATCAGGAAGCTCTTTGGGAAGGGATCAGGCATGGTTGGATAGACAATATAGCCACCGACCATGCACCACACAGCAGGGAGGAGAAAACCAGGGATGTAGTCTGGGATGCAGCATGTGGATTCATCGGAGTGGAGACGGCCCTTCCCCTCATGCTTACCCAGGTAAATAGAGGGTTAATAAGCCTGGAGAGATACGTGCGTCTTGTTTCGGAAAATCCAGCCAGAGTCTGGAATATATACCCACAAAAAGGGACTATTAGAATCGGCTCGGATGCGGATTTTGTGCTTGTGGATTTGAAAAAAGAGGGAACTCTTGAAGCAGAAAAGCTATACAGCAAGGATCGATCCACTCCTTTCGACGGGTGGCGGGTTAAGGGACTCCCGAGATATACCATTCTAAGAGGGAATATCATAATGGAAGAAGGCAGGATTAAAGAAAAACCTCTGGGAAAATTGGTATTACCGTTGAGAAGAACAGGAAGGAAAAACCAATGATACAGGATATTCTTGGCTATATCGATAAAAATCAAAAAACACTTATCCGATTGTTACAGCAGATGATTCGTATTCCAAGCCCTACTTTCCACGAAGGAGAAATGGCTTTAGTTTGTAAAAAAGAGCTGGAAGCTATTAAAATGGATACACATATAGATTCACTGGGTAATGTAACAGGGGTTCTGAGGGGAAGCGAAGATGCACCCTTTTTCCTTATGAATACACATCTCGATCATGCAGAACCGGGAGATATGCCCGAACCCTACTCGGCCAAAATAATGGATGGGAAAAAATTCGGCGACAGTGGAGAGGTAATTTACGGACGAGGGGTCAATGGCCAGAAGGCCTCTCTTGCAGGAATGATATTTGCAGTCAGGGCTTTTATCGATCTTGGAATACAGTTAAAGCGTGGAGTTGCAATCAATGCTGGAATAATGGAAGAGTGTGGCGGGCATTTAGGACCGAAATACTTTATGGAAGAAGAAAACTTGCCGGTTTACTGGGTTTTAAGCGGCGAACACACCGATCTTAAACCTATCATCGGGCACAGAGGAATGATCAACATACAGCTCTCCATCGGAGGAATAGGCTCCCATGCTGCAGCTCCGGAAGGCTCAAGCAGCGCCTTAACAGGTGCAGCCAGGGTGATTCTTGCTCTGGAGAAGTTAAAAGAACTGCTTCCAGAGGATAAGAACCTGGGCAAAGCACTAGTCTCACTAAACAGGCTTAACGTTTCTCCCAATGTGGCTAATGTTATCCCCGATAGAGTTGATGCAGTTGTGGATGCAAGACATCCGGCTTCCCTTCCCAGAGAAGAAATTGTGAAAACTATCGAATCGTGTATTGAAGAAGCTATCCAGAGACAACCCGGTTTGAAACATAATGCCGGAATCAGGAAATACAAAGTAACAAGCTATACCGGAAAAGAAGAGTATGCAGATGGATGCATGTATCCCTTTTATACTCCTCCCGACCACCCACTCGTGCAGGCTCTAATTGAATCAATAGAAGAAGTGCAGGGTTATTCTCCCGAACCGGGTATCTGGACTATTTCGAGTGAAACAGGCTACTTCTCCACAGTATCCGGACTTCCTGTAGTTGCTTTTGGCCCCGGTGAGGACAGGTTTACCCATACCAGGGATGAGCATGTAAGAACGGCAGATGTAATATATGCTTCAAAGGTATATGCAGCCATGATTGCCAGGGTATGCCTGAATGCAGACTTGTAAAGGAAGGAGATGATTGGCGGACGGATAGCGCTAGGGGATATTAAATCTCCATCAGTGACGGTATGGCACGCAACGACCGTACCTTCCGGTATATAATTCAGTTAAAACTCTTACAGGAGATAGTTTTATGCAAGTAGCGGTTATTGGAACTGGAAATGCAGGATCGGCTCTTCTCATTCATCTACAGGAGATATCTGAAATTGATGAGATTCTGGTCATGAATCTAAAGGATGAATGGTCAAATGCAGCCATCATGGATGCTGCAGGAGCCAACCCTGAAGCAGCATTGAAACTCGCCATAGCCCCTTTCAATCGACTGGGTCAATCGGATATTCTGGTGCTGACTTCGGGAGTACAGATGAAAGCCGGGGAGACCCCAAAGGATGTTTTGAGAAATAATATAGATGTAACAAACTCCATTCTGGATTCTGCTGTTATAAAAAAATCGGCTATTGTAATCGCCCTGGCTACTCCGGTGGATGATATTACGGCCCATATCCAGATAAAATACGGGCTGCCCGAAAACCAGGTGTTCGGTTTCGGTGGGGATATTGACAGAAACAGACTGATTTATGTGCTTAAGAAAAACGGTTTACCCGCTGAAAATGCGGAAATAGTAGGTGAGCACATGAAAAGATGGAACCAACAGGATAGTAATCTTTTCCCAGAGTCCCATCTCGGTTGGTACCATCAGCCAAAAGGGTTATTTTGGCCGGTAAAAAGGTATTGACGAAGCTTAAAAAAACAAATATTTTTTTATTGCTCAAGTCTCCTTCGTCTAGTGGTTAGGACACCGGGTTTTCATCCCGGCAACAGGGGTTCGACTCCCCTAGGAGATGGGTAATGTCCGGCTCGGCTTAATGCCAGAGCCGGATTTTTTATTTTTAGATTTCTTTTATTGGCCTTGAGCTGAATGAGTATTTTTTTATTTTAAAAGGGTTTCTAAAATGAAAAGAAAAAGTTTATTGCTTTTTCTACTTGTATTATTCTCACTAATCACATTTCAAGTTTATGCCGAAGGGGGTTCGGCCATAGGGGGAGCCTTCAGCATCGATATACTGAACGGTCCATACAATGGAGGCGTATTTCTATTTAAGTTTGATAAAGTACCGTTTATGTTTGGGCTTGGAGGTAGAATAAAAGCGGGTGGAGATATATCTGTGGGGTTTACATCTGACTGGTGGTTTTACAGATCACATTTAACAGGAATTTTTAATCTCTATGTAGGATCGGGTCTCTTCTTAACCATAAAAGATCGAGGGCTTGACCTTGGAGCTCACATACCGGTAGGTTTGCAGATATTCCTTCTCGACCCACTGGAGATATTCGTTCAATTGAGTCCAGGACTGGGGATTAGATTCGAGAAAGGAATGGAGTTTCCCCTCTGGTCGATTCAAGGTGCGGCAGGTTTCAGGGTCTGGTTTTAAAATCACCTTTTCGCAATCGGGAAAAAGAGCCCTTCGTTGTCAATTTCACCAACCAATTTAATTCTATTAAGCCTATAGCTGTTTTAAACTTGTTTAATTTTATATATCTCCTTATAGTATTATCAGGCTCTATTTATATAATTTTAACTTTAAGGAGCAGTGATGCCCCGTTGGGGCGCCTAAAACAATAAAATGGCCACTTCCGGAGCCGATAAATTTTCGAAGGAGGAGAAAATTGAACAGAGTAGTGCTTAAGGCAAGAGATCTGGATGGTTTTCTCACCAATATAGATAAAGAGTTTTTAGAGGAGATGAACAATCGCTACAACCAGGCAATGGATGTTTTTAAAGCAATATCAGTATCAAGAGATGATGAAGAGCGGCGAAATCACGAACAGGAGCTCATTACAATATACAATGAAATGGGAAAGGCCATGCAGGAGATTACAGCTATTGAGAGAGGAATTCATGTCTACTCTTTTGAAACCCCAAGAACTATCCATGGAGAAGCCTCACGGTTGATTGCAAAATTGAGGAATTATAGAACACAACAGCAGGAGTTTATCTATTACATTCAGAGAGCCTACGAGTTGCTCTTCAATCTTGCCTTAGGAGGAGCAAGTTCTCAGAAAAAGAACTATCTGGTAGTAGAAACACCAGTGGATAAGCCCGTGCCCAATTACGCAGTTCATAAAATTCCCAACATAGACAACGAAATCGAAAATAGCGTAATGTGTGTTATGTTAAGAGGTGCACTTCTGCCATCTATCATAATGTCCAAGGAAATTCAGGAGTACAGCTCTACAGGTTATTTAACCCCCTTTGCTCTTTTTCGTATAAAACGAGACGATACAAAAAAAGAGCATAATATGGAATACATTCTAGATCTGGAAAAATCTTACTTCGATCTGGATATGTTACAAGGTAAAGATCTTTTTTTTGCGGATCCAATGAATGCAACCGGAGGCAGTCTTGTAACTATTGTTAAATATCTGCTTGATGAGGGGATTAGACCGAGAACTATAAAGTTTTTTAACGTTATCTCTGCCTTAAAGGGTACCTTCAGAATTATCAGAGCCCTCGAAAACGCCACAGTATATACTCTCTGGATGGATCCGGTACTTAATGATGCAGCTTATATTTTGCCGGGTTTGGGGGATGCAGGAGACAGAATAAACGGAGTGGACAGCGAAGATTCTCCGAGAAATATTATTCAATTAATTGCAGATTATGGGGCAAACATCGCTGCACTGTACCGTTCTCAGATAAGAAAAATAGAAGAGACCGTACTCGACAGACAATAAAATGAAAAAGGCAGTCCTTTTACCAATTTTCATTATTTCCTTTCTCTTTTCATGCACAACCGGAATACCAAGACAGGAGGTAGCAGAGGTATATTTCAATCTGGGAAACGCTTATTTTGAGCTTAAGCACTTCGATAAGGCAGTAAATGCCTATCTCAGGGCATTACAGCTCGATGAGAGTCTTGCAAGAGCCAGTTATAATCTTGCCCGTGTTTATATTGAAACAGAAAAATTAGGGGAAGGCATAAAGATATTAAAACAACTTCTGGAGAAAGAGCCTGAAAACAGTATTCTTCTAAGTGCGCTTGCTTATGCATATACCTTACAGGGTAGAACAGAAGAGGCCCTTGAAACTTACGGAAAAATTCTTTCCCGTAATTCCTTTGACCAAAATGCGCTTTACAATACAGGTGTGCTTTTATGGAGATCAGAAAGAAGAGAAGAGGCTAAGGAGTATTTTCTTAAACTGTATTCCATGACTCCTGAAAACTACAAATTGCTCTATAACCTTGGAATATTGGAGCTCGAACTTGGAAACAATGAAAGAGGTATAGATTTTCTTCAAGAATATACAGAGAAAAGACCCCAGGATCTTGATGCTTTGACTGCGCTTGGTGATGCTTATATGGAAGAGAAACTTTACTATAAAGCGCTGGATGCCTATGATACAGTTCTTTCTATAGATGAAAAAAAACCAAAAGTCTATTTCAAGAAATCCTATATTTTATTAACTGTAATAGGAGATGCTGAAAAAGGCATGGAAGCTCTTGAAAAATCTATAATTGCTGGTTTTAAAGATAAAGAGCAATTTTTAAATCTTCTGAGCAACCCCGATCTACTGGATCGTAAAACTGTAGAGATGTACCTCCTTGAAAAAGGGCTTATCACGCCGAATGATCTTACAGAAGAAGATGTACCTGTGGAAGCGGAGTGAATAGAATGAAAAAACTTTAAAATCAATTTTCTTCAATAACCTTTATCAATTTTTTTAACATTACATCCGGGTGTGGTGATGCATCCAAATTGATCAACAGACCTTCTTTTTTATAGAACTCAATGAGACGCTCTGACTCTTTTCTATATTTCTTAAGTCTCTTTTTAATAGCTTCGGGCCTGTCATCCTCTCGAATATAAAGCTCTCCTCCGCATTTATCGCATTTTCCCGATTCTCTGGGGGGCATAAACTTAACATGATAGTTAGTACCGCAATTTCTGCAAACCCTCCTTCCGGCTAGACGTTCAAGAATCACATCATCGGAAAGATGAAAGTTTATTACTTTATGAAGTTCACAAAAACTCTTAAGTTGTTCTGCCTGGGTAATAGTTCTTGGAAAGCCGTCCAGAATAAAACCTCTTTTAACATCCGGTCCTGTAAATCTCCTTTTTACGATTTCGACGGTGATATCATCGGGAACAAGATCACCGGAGTCGAGGATCGCCTTAACCTGCTTTCCCAGGTCTGAGTCATTGTCGATCTCAGCCCTAAAGAGATCTCCAGTGGATATATGGGGTATTCTGTAGTTATCGGAGATTTTTTTTGCCATTGTTCCTTTACCCGTTCCCGGTGGTCCAATAAAAACCAGTTTCATGTTCTTCTCTCCTTTAAAATCTTTATTAAAAGCCTTTGCACATTCAGATGAGCAGAATTGGGTATATGGCTTACGATCTAAAATAAAATATTTTCCACATGTGATGCAACATCCATAGCGTCTGGAACATTCCTCTGAGCAGTAAATCTTCTCTATAACTTCCTTCACAGTAAAGAATTTCCCGCAATTTCTGCAGCGAATGTATTTAAACAGAGCGATATTGCCATCACCCATATACTTCTTCCACCCAAGCTGTATAATTCAAATAGATATTTTACCCCCCCAACTTTTAACTTAAAAGAGGACGGTTTAGTGGCGGACCCTCCTCGAAGCCAGTTTATTCTAAATAGAAAAATCTTTTAAGTAATTATACTTCAGATGACAAAGTATTAGAATACCAGTATTAACATAAACACTATTTAGTCTATAATATATCATTACAATTTATAATAACGGAGGGAAAAAGAGAGATGGATTTCTTCAACCGACTGCAGGAGGCATTAAATCAAGGCCTCGAAACGTCACGAGAACTTTTCAGCAAGGCAAAGGATAGAGCCAAAGATTTAGGTGAGAAGGGTGTTTTACGGTTCGAAATCAAGCAACTGGAGAACCAGGCGGAGAAGCTGGTAGCACAGCTTGGCTCCAGGGTGTATCAGGTTTTAATGGAATCCGGTCAAAATACTGTAAGCAAAAAGACTTCTGGAATAAAGCAACTACTGGATGAAATTGAAGATATAAGAAAAAGAGTAGAAGAGAAAGAAAAGGAGCTTAAAAAGTATGAGGAGAAATAATGCCACGAAGGTTGTGCTTTTGATTAAGATAGAGATTCGTTAGGGAACTCCACTGGCCTCATGCATTAAGGTTCGGCGAGTCAAATGGAGAATGAGGTAATGGAGCTTCCTAACAAATATGCTCCCTCAAAAAAACCATAATCTTTGTGGTGCTAAGAAAATGGATGTTGACACTTACCGTTAGTTTAAGTATAAATTATCCTTCGAATAAGGGAAGAGCATTGTCAGGGAGTTTTGTTGGTTTATATATGGTTAATAACCGGATTGGAATATATAGTAGCAGGTTAAGGAATTCTTGACTTGTCGAAAAGAAAAAAATATATTAGTATAAAATCCGGGAAGATTAAAATAAGAGTTTATTCTTTTCGTTTTTCCCGATAGAGAGTCTAAACGTTGATCTTTAAAATAGCAAAATCAGGGAAGGGATTAAGAGCGAGCGAGGTAAGGTAGTCAAGCTAAATTTTGCTGTCTTCTCTTCGGAGGAGGCAGTAAAGATATCATTATGGAGAGTTTGATCC
>QNBH01000142.1 GCA_003645645.1 Spirochaetota bacterium
TCTTGCGCGCAGCTTCGCCTATTCGGAGTAAGGGCGGGGAGTTCGGTTTCGATTTCCGTTTCCCCTTAACCATGGCTCCCTGGCACAAAAAGGTTGTAGAGATTTGTAAACCAATCGTTCTGCGTCAGGATGTGCCCGAACTGGCCGTCTCGGTGGAAGAGCTCAAACTGGCCCTCACCGAGGAGGTAAAATCGGCGGCCCTGATTCCTCTGATTGTTGGGGGGAAAATACTGGGAGTCATTTCCCTGGGTGAGGAGAGAAGCTGGGAGCGAAGCCCCTTTACAAAGGAAAAGGTAGATCTCTGCCAGAGTATTGCAGCACAGGCGGCTGTGGCGATTGAAAATGCCCGGATGTATGAGGAGCTTCAGCAAAGTTTCACGCAGACCATTGCGGCGCTTGCCGCAGCAGTAGATGCAAAGGACCCTTATACGGGAGGCCATTCTCAGCGTACTACCGAGCTTGCTGTAACCATTGCCCTGGAGCTGGGTTTAAGTGAGGAGGAGATTGAGTTGATAAGATATGCCGGTTTACTCCACGATGTGGGAAAGATCGGTGTAAGCGAGAAGATCCTCTTAAAACCGGGCCAATTGAACGCGACAGAACGTGAGGTAATTTACAGGCATCCTTCCATCGGGGCCAATATTGTGGAGAGAGTTGCATCCCTTAAAAAACTGGTGCCGATTATTCTGCACCATCACGAACATTACAACGGACAGGGCTATCCGGATGGGTTAAAGGGAGAGGATATTCCTCTCAAAGCCCGTATTCTTTCGGTAGCAGATGCTTATGAGGCGATGACTTCTGATCGAGCTTACAGGAAAGCCCTGACCGTAGAGCAAGCTCTGGTAACATTAAAGGAAGGGGCAAACAAACAGTGGGACGGGAAAATCGTGGAGGTATTAAGTAGAATTATTCTGCAGAAGAAACCACAGGCTTGAAAAGCTAAGCTCTGGTTTGAGTTATTGCCGGTATAGCAAATTTCGAGAAGAAAGGCTGCTATCCTGGTTTACCATTCCCACAAAGCATGGATAGGTATAGCGTAAAGATTATTCCCGAATTGCACGAAACAACTCGGGAACTCTTTGAACTTCATCGATAATAGTTGGCACCGAAAGTTCTGAAATAAACCCCTGGGGATCGGATTTTGCCGCTGAGAATATACCGATATCATCGAGTGAAAGGTAATAAGCTGGATATTCATTAACTGCAAGATGGCAAACCAGAGTACTCTTTCCTGTCTGTCGGGCTCCCTGTAAGAAGACCACAGGGGTATCCTTTAGAGATTCAAGGAAAACGGGAGTGATATTCCGACGGAAGCAAAAAAATCATATTATAAAAATAACCATTATATGGTTGAAATACAAACATTTAATGGACTAATTTACACAGTAATTGCTAAAATCAATCTGCTTTTATTCTCGTTTAAGACGGATATATTCTTAATATCCGGAATCGAGTGATTGCAATTTCATTGACAGAAAATCCTTCTGATTTTATCATTTGTATGCAAATAAAGAGAGTTGCAGAGGTTGATCAGGAGGTTTTTTAGATGAAATACGATTGTATAGTTAAGAACGGTCTTGTAGTATATCCCGAGCGCACTCTAAAGGCAGATATTGGTATAGCGAGAGAAACCATAGGCAAGGTTGCTCCTCCCGGTGAACTTGAAGGAAAGGAGGAGATAGACGCCCAGGGCTGTTATGTGCTGCCCGGTGTAATTGATCCCCATACCCATCCTGTATATATGGATAACATTTCCGACCTCTCCCGTACCGCAGTATGGGGAGGAGTAACCACGGTAATCCACTACGCATACGCAAGACCGGGGGACAGCCTTATAGAGAAGATAGAACAATACAGGGAAGAGGGTGAATCAACTTCATACATAGATTTCGCCCTCCACGGTGGGCTTTTCGAAACCATGAAGCAGGCCGATGAGATTCCGGAGGCTTTTAGGCTGGGAGTAACTTCTTTCAAGGTCTTCATGTCTTATGCAAAGCTCGGCTGGATGACCGATGATTATGCAATGACAAAGGCGATGGATATAATAAGCAGTAACGGGGGGATGGCTGCCGTTCATGCCGAGACCGGACTTGCCATCGATTATATCCAGGATAAGCTGCTGGCCGAGAAGGCCGATTTTGCCGAACGATTTCTGGAGACGAGTCCCGATGTAGCAGAAGCAGAGGGCATCTTTAGAGCAGTCTCTATTGGTAAGCTTATGGGCTGTCCCGTGTACATCCCACATATCTCCTCATCCGAGGGGCTTAAGGTTATAAGGTTTTTAAAAACCAACGGTTTCAAGGTATACGCAGAAACCTGTCCCCAGTACCTTGGGCTCACATGGGATGAGCTTAAAGCCAGGGGACCTTTAGGCAAGGTGGGTCCTGCTATAAAGACCGAGAATGACCGTAAAGCACTCTGGAAAGCCGTGGAAGAGGGTGTGATAGATACCATAGGTAGTGACCATGCACCAAAAGACAAAAAAGAAAAAGATGACTTTTTTGATGCTCCCTACGGCTCTCCCGAAGTCGAGACAATGCTGCCGGTCGTATGGCAATACGGGGTAAATACCGGAATAATCACCCCGAACAGGGTCGCAGCCCTTCTCTCTGAGAATTCCGCAAAAATTACAGGGCTCTTCCCACAAAAGGGAAGACTCGATCCCGGTTCTGATGCAGACATGGTAATCTTCGATCCTGCAGAAAAGTGGATTGTAAGTGCCAGGAATCAACACACCAACGCAACTTATACCCTTTTCGAGGGGAAAGAGCTTCTTGGGAGGGTTAAGAGAGTGTTATCCCGGGGCAAGCTCATTCTGGACGGAGAT
Source organism: Spirochaetota bacterium (assembly GCA_003645645.1). GTDB lineage: Bacteria > Spirochaetota > Spirochaetia > SPDA01 > B32-G16 > B32-G16. The sequence continues at coordinate 2,831 of QNBH01000142.1, forward strand.
AATTTTCTCGGTGAGAAAGGAGACGGGCGCTTCCTTAAATCAAAGGCGGGTAAGTGGCCCTGGCGCTGAGCCACTATTCCCGTATCAGTGGAAGGGTCAGGCAGGTTGGACCGCCGCCGCCCTTTGCAAACTCCGACAGGTCGACCTCTATCACCTTTATACCCCTCTGCTTAAGTTCCTGGTTAACTGTTTTCCCCGCAGCAGGTGAAATCACTCTTTTGGGGGAGACGGGCAAGAGGTTGGGAACACAGGTTAGAAGCTCCTCATCGGGCACTTCTATTATATCCACTCCCTTACTCTCCAGCCAGAGAATCGTATCGTATCCCACACCTCCCGGCCACAGCACGCCGATTCCATAGTAGGCCATTCCGAAGGTCATATCCAGGTGAAAGATGCCAGAGGATCCTCCTACCTGATTGCGCCTGGAGTAAAGATAACCGGGCAGTTGGGCAAAATGGATATCGTCGACTCCCATATCGCGTAGAATAGTTTCTACCTGTCTGGCTCCTTCCATGTTTCCGCGCAGCCCTGTAGAAAGAATCACGCTCTTATCATCGATCCACACCATGTTGCTTGCCTCGAAAACACCCTTACCGTGAATTGTGTAGAGGATTGGGCATCCCAGCTCGGCGATCCGGCGTGCATGAAACACCTCAAGCCCCTTTTTATATGCGGGGGCGGGACGTTCGATTATAACACCTCCGCGAACCACAATGGTCTCTCTTGTGTAGGGAGCAGAACGGAGAGGAACCCCGTATGTGCCCCTGAGTGGTTTCTTGGGTTCCAGATAGATCACCTCCACCCCCTCGGCTTTAAGGGCTGAGACCAACTCATCGTGCTCTTTCTGGAGTTTTTCCAGGTTTGTAGGCCCCTGGGGGAGGTTAAAAAGCTGATAATCCTGCCTTATAAGCTCATCGGTCTGTTCTTCGCCGGGACGGTAAACCATTACTTTTTTGATCTTTCCGAAGGCCGATTTTATTCCCCACTCCTCTCCCCAGTTTGTCTTGAGCTCATCGAGAAAATCTGTTCCCAATATTGGCTTATGGGGTAATCCCTTTTTATAAAAGGGGATTTTCTCAAGTAAACCTTTCTCCAGTAATCCCATGAGTTTCCTCCTTGGTATGATGTATTTGATAATATCGATTAAAGACCTAAATAGTGTCTTTTGATATGCTCACTAACTGCAAGATCTTTCCCGCTTCCTTCCATCACTATGCTTCCGTTCTCAAGAACATAGCCTCGGTCGGAGAACTCCAGAGCATAGTTGGTATTCTGTTCGACCAGTAATATGGTAAGCCCCCGCTCTTTAAGAGCTTTAAGCCGCTCGTAAATGCTGTCAACCAGATTTGGAGCAAGGCCCAGGGAAGGTTCATCGAGCATAATAAGATTAGGTCTGGATACCATTCCCCTTGCTATTGCCAGCATCTGTTTCTCTCCACCGCTCAAGGTACGGGCGAATTGTCTTGCTCTATCCTTTAATACCGGAAATAGTTCGTAGATCTCATTCAGAATCCCCTTCTTTATCTCTTCCCTGTTGCAAAAAGCGCCCATAAGGAGGTTCTCCCTTACTGTCATGTTGGGAAAGAGCCTTCCTCCCTCCGGAACGTAGGAAATGCCCAATCTGGTTACTTTATGTGCTGGCAATGATTCGATGTTCTGTTCGGTAAATCGAATTTTACCGGAATATCCGTTTAATAGTCCGGAAACATTTTTAAGCAGAGTACTTTTACCCGCTCCATTCGGCCCTATTATTGCTACAACTTCCCCTTCATTCACCCTGATTGATACATCCTTTAAAATGGGCACTTTTCCGTAACCGGCATTAAGATTTTCGACAACAAGCATTTCCTTCATTTTACAGCTCTCTTTCCCAGATAAGCCTCGATAACTTTCTGGTTACTGCTAATTTGCTCCGGTGTTCCTGAAGCGATCAGTTCACCATAATCGAGCACAACAATACGTTGACATATTCCCATAACCATTTTCATTACGTGTTCCACAATACAGAGGGTCGTCCCTTTTTCACGATTTATCTCTTTAAGCATTTCCATTAATTCGGACATCTCGGAAGCATTGAGCCCTGCTCCTGCCTCGTCCAGAAGAAGCAGGTCTGGGTCTGTAGCCATTGCACGGGCTACTTCCACCCGCTTTAAAGGAGCAAGGCCTAATTCCTCGCATTTTTTCTTGCGGATGGCATTAAGTCCAAAAAACTCAATCATTTGGTTGACTTGATCTTCCACCTTTCTCTCATCATGACGGTTATAGGCACCTACCCGGACAGCATCCTCAACACTCATGCTAATAAATGATTGAGTTACCTGGAATGTTCTGGACATTCCCAGTTTGCATATTTTATAGGGTTTTTCATTTGTTATATCCTGGTTCTTAAAGTATACCTTTCCGCCGTCGGCGAGAAGAAGACCGGTAATTGTATTAAAAAGGGTGGTTTTCCCGGCACCGTTCGGACCTATGAGCCCAAGCACTTCTCCCTTGTATATTTCAAAGCTTACATTATCGACTGCTACCAGATTACCAAACCTTTTGGTTATGCCTTCGATCTTTAGTATCGCCTTGTTGTTTACCATGAATTACTCCTTGCACCGCTATTATTAAATGGCTGTTTCTTGAATCAGAATACGACTTGAGTCTATGGTTTGGGGCTCTCTTTTCGAAAAATATAGTTTAACCGGCTATAAATATCCCTGAGTAGAGCACCGAGCCCCTGGGGTTTAAACAGCACAATTATTATAAGTACGAATGAGTAGATGCCCAGGTAAAGACTTTGCATTTGTCCTCCCAGGCTCGCCCGTAAGAATTCCCTCATACTGACAAGAATAGCTGCAGCCAGAAGAGGACCATAGGTGATACCCATCCCTCCTACGATCCCCAGTATGGCGACCTCCAGACTCATGGTATTGGAGAAAAATTTGGGATGAATAAAACCGTACAAACATGCATAGAGCCCTCCCACCATTCCGCCAATGAAGGCGTATATCATAAGTGCCTTGAGTTTACAGGCCTGTGCATTTACCCCCAGTATTTCAGCGGCATCCTCGTTATCACCCAGGGCAAGAAGATAATAGCCTAGTTTTCTTCTGCTTAGCCAGTGGTTGATAAAAAGAGCAATCACCAGAAGAATTAGCATTATGTAGTAAAAAGGAATGTAGCTTGAGAATCTTAAATGGTAAAAAGACCAATCGTGATAGGGGATGTATCGTTCAGTAGGACCGCCTACTTCTTCCCACATGAGGAAGGCAACACGGAGAACCGATACCAGTGCGGCCGAAGAGAGTGCATACCATACCTCTCTCACCCTGAATCTGAACAGAGGATATCCAATAAGCACTGCAAACCCGATTGCAATCAATCCGCCTGCCGGCATACCCAGCCAGGGAGTTATATCCCACCGAATGAGGAGAGTACCTGAGGTGAAAGCTCCCAGCCCGAGGTAAGCACCCGCTGCAAGATCGAACTGTCCCGCCATGCCTCCTATTATATTCCAGGAAGTGGCAAGAACTCCGTACATAACCACTGTGGTAAGAAGAATGAGATTATACTGGCTTCTGCGAAAGAGAATAGGGAGAACCAGCGCAATTATAAAGAGAACGATGGCTGTATATGGTATGCTCCTCTTTTGTTTCATGGTTTGTAAGTTCTGCATCACTACTTCCTCCCGAACAAACCTCTGGGCTTTAACCACAGAACCAGGATGAAAATCATATATACAACGAGAGAGCTGGCTCTCGGATCCCACATACCCATGGCCAGAGATTCTGCTATACCCACTATAACTCCCGAAATGATGATACCCAGAGTAGTTCCCAATCCGGCCAGAGCCAGAATACAGAAACTGAGCAGGCCAAAACGAAGCCCCATTGTGGGGTCCACCTGTTGAAAGGTCATCAGCATTCCTCCGGCTATGGCGGTAATAGCTGTTCCAAGCCCAAAGGCAAGTGCGTAGGTCCACTTGTAACTAATACCCATTAGTGATGCAGCATCAAGATCGTCCGATGCTGCTCTTATGGCACGTCCCTGCCAAGTATGATTTAAAAAGAGAGAAAAAAGGTAAATGACCGCCACGCTGACCACAGCAGATGTAAAACGGGACATCATGATTGTGTAATTACCTATAACAAAGGTTCCCTGAACTATGGAATAAGAAATTGCCCTTGGACTTGCTTTCCATAAGAGCTGGGCTACCGCACGAAGAAAGGTCATAAGACCTACTGTTATAGCTATCTGTATAACGTACTTCTCTCTCAAGGTTTTATGAATTATGAGGTAGTAAGTGAGGATACCAAAGAGGAATAAGAACGGAAAAGTGATTAAAGGAGTGGCGACCGTCTCGATTGCCCAGAGTGAGCTTGCCCAGAATGTAAAATACATGGAAATCATTACAAAATCACCATGGGCAAAGTTAACGATGTTCATAACTCCAAAGATGAGCGAAAGCCCCAGGGTAATGAGGGCATATATGCAGCCCATCATCGTACCGTTTATGATGTTTTGAATTACAGCTTGCACAACTCCCCCTTGTGAGGACTCCGGCCGGGGCTGACTTCCAATCAAAGCCCGGCCGGTTTCTAAATTTTTATTTCTTTGTTATCATTTTATCAGGTTTTTTAGTATGTTGTATCCGGTCTTGGGAATACGGCGGTTGTCTCTGCAGTATCGAAGGGCCAGACAACCTTCGGCTCTCCATTAATTACTTGTAGAATGACTGCTCTGGCGTGTGGGTTGTCTCCGGTTTCTGTAAAGGTTATGCGATTTGTGGGAAAGGTATCGACTGCCGGACCCGATTGAAGATCGAGCTGTAAGAAAGCCTTGCGAATGTTATCGGGATTTAGAGGATCATCGGGAAATAACCGGCCTGAGAGTTCAAGAGCTTCTTTAAGAGTCCATGTAATGTAGTAGTCCATTCCGCCTGCTTCGGTGGGAATGTGACCTGTCTCTTTTCTGAAATCTTCCACGAACTTTCTGTTCTGCGCGGTATCCTTGGCAGGATTGTAACTGAAGGTGTTTGAATAGTATTCTGCCGTTGTTCCCAATGCATTGATTGACTCAGGATCGGTGTAACCACATGCCCCCATACCGGAGATAAACTTCGGTATTTTACCGGATTCCTTAAAGGTGTTGGCAAAGAGAATGGCATCCATGAAATAGGGGCAGTGAACCACGAAATCGGGCTTGGCTGCTGCAATATCGTTTATGATCGATGATACATCGGAGATATCGTAGGGATATTCCCTCTGATAAACAATGGTAAGCCCGTTAGTTATTGCCGATTCGGTTGCACCCATTGCGTTGCTTCTGCCGAAGGCGGAGTCTTCGTTCAGGATAGCAACTCTCTGAATGTTTGTACCGCTCTTTTTGGATGCACCCAGTACAAACTCGACTGCCGATTTCCCATGCTGACTGGCCTTGGGTCCTGGACGGAAGAGGTACCTTCTGCCCATTTCGGTTACACTGTCTACCAGTGCGTCTACCATCAAAATTACCTTTTCCCGTTCGGTAACCTCGGAGGCTGCAACGGTAAGGCGGCTGATGTAAAGCCCCACAATGGCGATAGGTTTATGCTTGCTTATAAGGCTTTCTGCTCCAAGCTTTGCCGTGTCTGCATTTTCACCACAATCTTCTGCTGCAACTTCGAGTTTCACTCCGCCAAGGGATTTAATTCCCCCTGCTTCATTTATATGACGTACGGCGATCTCCGTACCCAGTTTTGCCTCGCTTCCGAACACAGCGTGTGCTCCGGTTAAAGGCTCAAGAGAGCCGATAACGAGCTTATCGGGAATCTCTCTTTTTGCTTCGGCCTGTCCTGCCGAGAAAACATAGGTAACGAATACCATTGACAGGACCAGAAGAAAGACTGTAAAACCCAGTTTTTTCATAGTAACCTCCTCTTAAACTGATATACCGCATCATGCGATTGTTTAAATTATATGCTTTAAATTAAAGACTTGTCAATTTAAGCATTCTCAATATATGGAATCGCATGTATTAAAGAGAGGGTTATGGTGTTTCTTCGATTTCAAAAGCCTTTGGGAGGGGTCTCTGCCATAAGAGCTCCTATCTTACTCAGAAGCATAATCTTCGGGGCACCTGTAAATTATAAAGACTTGAGTCCTGTAATCCCCTGAGTAAGCAAGCTACCTTATGACTGGATAAATTGTAGTGGATAGCTCTTCTCTTAATTCCGTAACCATTGAAATCAAAACTATTTCTTAGGTCTTCATAATCCTCTAACTCAATTTTTAAATCCAGAGGAAAGGGATCTTTTATGGAATAGCCGAAAAAATGGGCAAAAATAAATGCAGTAAACAGAGTCCCCAGAGGTGAAGGGTGTACTCCGTCTGTTTTGAAAAACTCCGAATCATCCAGAATGTCCTTAGCTTTATACCATACCTCTCCCACTGGACAGAGCGATGCTCCGGTTATATGAGCGAGATCTCTGTAGATGCTTCTTACCTCTTCCATCATCTCCGATTTGCCATAGTGAGCCCAGGTCATAAACAGGACCGGTTCGGCTCCTACATTACGAACTGCTTCTATAAGGCGGTAGCCAAACAGGTAAAAGTTTTCTTTTGTAAATATTGGCCCCTGGCTGTGATCCTGTAGAACCACGTGTGTCCATTTCGATGAGTTAAGAGCTTTTTCTGTATCTGGATTCTCCCAGTGCTCCTTGAAGTCGGCATATCTTTTTACCTGTAGACCCACATCAAATTTGCTACAGGGGTAAATATGTTTTATGATCCCTCTTAAGGTTAAAGGTAGAAAATTGTAGAAGGTAAGGCTGTTGCCTATAAATAAAATGAGCATTTTACTTTTTTAACCAGAATCCCACCATTAAAGCTTTGAAGCTAAAATCTGTCCTTTGGTTTTATCCAGAGCAAATCGTATTTTCTTCATTTCCTGGTTAATCTCGAGAGGGATTCTGCAAATAGTTATAATCGCACCGGGATGCACTATCCCTCTTACCTCTACTTCGGCCTCTTCGCTTTTATCCAGTTTATCCATAAGAGAGATGGTGTATTCGTTTAGTTGCTGTAATTTTTCTTTAAGCTTTTCTTTAAGCTGAATAAGCTTTTCTTTTTGAGGGTTATTCGAGGCGATCTGTTTCTCTACTTCCTGGAGTTTTAGTGTGAGTTTTATAGTATTCTCTTTAATCCATTGTATTTTTTGCTCAA
>QNBH01000143.1 GCA_003645645.1 Spirochaetota bacterium
CGACGGATTCTCCCGCATTCTCCTCTCCCAGGGAATCTCCAGCCATTGAGATAGGAGCGGAGGAGGAGAAAGGCAAAATCATCTGTTTAATACCTCTCTTAAGGCTTTAAAAAAAGCAACATTTTCCTGGTGCAATCCCAGGGTAACTCGAATGGAAGTGGGAAGGCCATAACCATTCATTGGACGCACGATCACTCCCCTTTTCATGAGCTTTTTAGAGATTTCTACAGTATCGTCTCCCACATCGATGAGCAAGAAGTTGGTATATGTGGGGATGTAGGAAATACCCAGAGAATCGAGCTCCCTGTAAAAATAGGCTTTCTCTTTATCGATCTGTTGGAGGGTTTCCCTGTAAAAATCCCTATCGTCAAGAGCTTGTAAAGCACAGTATTCGGCTGCAATGGATACATCAAAGGGAGGCTTTACCCTGTGGATGAGATTTACAAGCCCGGAATCACCCACTCCGTAACCGATCCTCAATCCGGCAAGGCCGTAGATCTTTGAGAATGTACGTATAATAAAGAGGTTTCTCTTACCCCTTCTGAAAATACCAAATGTATCCGGCCTGTACTCCTGGGGTGTAAAGTCGATGTATGCCTCATCCACAATGCACAGAATGTGTTCTGGTACACGATTTAAAAACTCCTCCACCTCTGCGGGGGGCAAGGCATCACCGGTGGGGTTGTTGGGATTGCACAGAAAAACAGCCTTTGTTCTGTTACCGATATGATCGAGGATATGATCCAGATCGATACGCAGCCCATCCATTCTGGTAAAAACAGGCTCTCCTCGCATAATCCGTATAATCGTCTCGTATACAGCAAAAGTTAATTCTGGGAGTATTATCTCATCACCCTGGCCTATAACTGCCATACCCAGGTTGTAAATTACCCCGTCCGCTCCGTTACCCACTGTAATCTGATCTTCCGAAACAGAAAGTCTACCTGCAAGTTTGCTCCTCAGCTCACGGTTTACTGGATCGGGGTAAAGGTGTACCTGGTCGGCTATTTTTTCCAGAGCCTTCCTGGCTAAAGGGGAAGAACCGCCAGGATTTTCGTTGGAGGCCATTTTAATAACTGAGCTTAAATTAAACTCCTGCATGACCTCTTTTTTTGACTTTCCTGCAACGTATGGTCTTGTCTTCAGTGCTCCGGAATTGGCTATCTTTTCAATATTCATATTTCTCCTCGGTAATGTTGTAATTTATATAAAAACCGGGTTTATAAAATCCGTCATAGTCAGATTTACACTAACATGACGGGTGATCTAAGAAATAAGCTCAACAATAGCAAAAAGCTCCCCCCGGCCATGTTTTATATTCAGACTAACCCGACAGGGCGATATGGACAATCTCACCGGCCATAGACCATGTGGGCATAGGTGGGAAGAGGCCAGAGATCGGAATCTACGACCATCTCCAGGGAATCGACCACATGTCTCAGCTCACTCATGACAGGAATCATCCTGTCTCTGGCAAAAACAGCTCTCTCCCGTATATCCGGAATTGCTTCGGTTTTTCCCAGTGCTTCTTCCAGCTCTTCAATTCTGGTTTGGAGATCTCCCATAAGAGAGCTTACCCCTTTTAAGTTCTTTCGATACACTTCTCCGGGGAAGCCGGCTTCTTCCACGCTTCTTAGACCCGAGGCAAGACGAGCGGAGTACTCCATAACCCTTGGTAGAATCTGGCATTGTGCCATCTTTAAGGCGCATCTGCCTTCTATCAATATCTGGAGAGCGTAGTGCTCGTAGGAACTGTCCAGGCGTGCCTGAAACTCATCGTGCGTTAATATACGGTTTCTTTCACACAGTCTTATAATCTCTTCGTTCATCACCGCAGCAAGGGCATCAATAGTATCCGGTAGGTTTGGAAGACCCCTGCGTTCCGCCTCTGCCACCCACTCTTCGGAGTAGTTGTCTCCGTTAAAGATTATCCTCCCGTGCTCCTTTATGATTCCCTTAAGAATATCCTGTGCAACGGTATTGATATCGTCTGCCATCTCGAGTTCTTGGGCTATCTCACCCAGGGCATCCGCCACGGCTGCAGTAATGGCAAAGGCCGGACGGGCGGTTGTAACGGCAGATCCGGGGGTGCGGAACTCAAATCTGTTTCCGGTAAAGGCAAAGGGAGAGGTTCTATTACGGTCGGTAAGGTCCTTGGGCAGTGGAGGAAGGGAACTTACTCCCAGTTTTATTACATCGCTCTTCAAATGATCGTTACTCTCTCTGTTTCCTATCCGTTTAAGTATTTCAAGAAGCTCGTCTCCCAGGAATATGCTGATTATGGCAGGCGGCGCCTCCATTGCCCCTAGGCGGTGATCATTACCTGCATCTGCCACGCTTTCTCTGATCAGCGTTGGATACCTGTCAACCGCCTTTATAACTGCACCCAGAAAAATTAAAAAAATCTCGTTTTCGTGGGGTGTCTCGCCGGGATCGAGCAGGTTTGCCCCCCAGTCTGAGGCGAGACTCCAGTTTATGTGCTTGCCCGAACCACCCAGTGTAGAGAAAGGCTTATCGTGGAGAAGACACTCAAGGCCATGACGTCTGGCTACCTTCTGCAGGGTTTGCATCACAAGCTGATTCTGGTCTGTGGATACGTTTACGGTCGCAAAAACCGAGGCAATCTCGAACTGGCAGGGAGAAATTTCGTGGTGCTGGGTATCCGCCGATATTCCCAACTTCCAGAGTTCCAGGTTTACCTCGTTCATAAAAGAGGCAACCTCTTCGGTTATCGCCCCGAAGTAATGAACAGACAGAGCCATGTTCTTGGGCGGCCGGGCTCCGAAGATTGTACGGCCTGTTTCCATGAGGTCGAGCCTTAAGGGAATGAACTTGCGATCTATAAGGAAGTACTCCTGTTCGACTCCTAGTGTAACATCGACCCTTCTGGTTTTGGTATCTCCCAGGATGCGAAGAATCCTTAAGGCATTGCGGTTTATGGCTTCGTTTGCCCTTAACAGGGGAGTCTTGTAATCAAGAGCCTTACCTGTATAGGAGCAGAAAGCACTGGGAATAAACAGGGTGATATTATCCCCGTCTTCCTTTACAAATGCCGGAGAGGTGTAATCCCAAACTGTATATCCCCTTGCCTCGAAGCTCTCCCGCAGGCTGCCAGAGGGGAAGCTGGAAGCATCGGGTTCTCCCTGGATAAGGTCTTTTCCGCTGAACTCCATGAGAAAACCTCTGTCTCCGGCGGGAGATAGGAAGGAGGTGTGTTTCTCCGCTGTAAGTCCTGTGAGGGGTTGAAACCAGTGACAGTAGTGTGTGGCTCCCCTTTCAACTGCCCAATCCTTCATGGCATTTGCCACTACATCGGCAACATAGGGATCGAGAGCTTTACCCTCTTCTCTTGTCCTGGTAAGCTCCTGAAACACCCTCTTGGGAAGGCGTTCCCGCATAACATCGCTACTGAATACATTACAGCCAAAATATTCGAGAATCGATTCTTTTTTGCTTGTGGAAATACTGTTTTCGGGCATTTTTAACAGCCTACAGGAATAGTGGAGTTTCTTCAAGGGCGTAAGGGTTTAAGCAGCGCCGACATATCAAGGAGTTTCGCAGGAGAAGGCGTGCGCTGGAGAGATCATCCCTCCCGGAAACAAATCGAAAAAATATATCAAATTTCTGTGACAATCGATTCTCTAAAATGTTCTATATGCATTATTATAGAGGAACTTCATGAAAAAATTATATTATTTGTCTTATATTGATTTAGCATTAGCCATTATTTAAGGTTGTTCAACCGTTAGCGCACCCGTTACGGAGGTCCGTCCTGCTGAGAAATACTACATTTCTCCTGAAAACGGGGACGGAGTTCAGGATACTCTTTCGGTACCTGTAAACATCGTACCTGCAAAAAAGATGGTAATCCACGGTTACGAGCTAACCGTAGTCGATGATAGGGGCACACCTGTAAGATCGATCGGAGATGAAGCCAGTGTGCCAGGTTTCTGGAAGAGGCTCTTCACATCCCTGGGTCTTTCTAAAAAGAATGGGGTAGCGGTTCCCGAGGCTATTCTCTGGGACGGAAGGTCCGACCGCGGAGAGTTCGTCGAAGACGGGGAATATACCGTTACCCTCAGGGCGTGGGACGATAAGAAAAGGACAGTAACAGGACCTCCCATCGTGGTGTAAGTGGATAACACTCCACCTGCTCTTACCGTCTCCGTTCCCTACAGGATCTTTTCACCCAATGGGGACGGAATACGGGATACCCTACCCATCAAACAGGATTCGAGCCTCGAAGAGCTGTGAAGCGGAACAATCATCAACCAGGCGGGCTCGGAGGTAAGACGCTTCTCCTGGAAAGGAAAGGCAGAGAACTTTGTCTGGGACGGTAAAGACGGTTCCGGTGTGATGGTAGCCAATGGTACCTACAGGTACAGAGTTTCTGCGACCGACAGGGCCGGAAACGCCAAATCCGCCGAACTTGCCGGGATTATTGTTGATACAAGGTCTACTTCTGTAAGGATTATAAGCAAGGCATCCGGATTCTCTCCCAATGGGGATGGGGTTAAGGAGACACTGACCTTCGACATATTTGTAGGATTAACGGAAGGCATAAAATCCTGTAACGTTGCAGCTTTTAATACCTCAACCAGAACAAGTCTGCCTGTTGGTCGCGGTACCGGGGGAAATATACCCAGGGAAATAACCTGGAAAGGTACCGATGGAACCGGTAAAACCGCGGCTGAGGGCTCATGCTATGCGGTTCTTACCGTGGAGTATGAGAAGGGGAATCTCGCCCAGGAGAGGAGTGCAGAGTTCCTCCTGGATATATCGCCGCCTGAAACATCTCTGACTATTGCGCCTCTCCCCTTCTCTCCCGATGACGACGGTGAAAACGACCTTGTTAACATCACCCTTACTGCAACCGATAAAAGTCCCCTGGAAGACTGGGAGATCCGTATTCTCGATCCCATGGAGAACCTTTTCACCGAGTTTTCAGGTACCGGCGCCCCGGTTAAACCCATTATCTGGAATGGAAAGTCTCCTTCGGGTGAGCTCGTACAGGCTGCATCGGATTATAATGTTCAGTTCCGGGTGCGGGATACCCTTGGTAACACGGCAAGAGGATCGAAGGTGCTTCCTGTGGATGTGTATGTAATTCGCGATGGTGATCTGCTCAGAATACGAATCTCCAGCATCTCCTTTGCTCCCTTCAGCACCGAGTTCCAGCCCGGGAAGGAAGAAGAAAACAGAGCCACTCTCCGCAGGCTGGCTGAGATTCTTAAGAAATACGGTCAGTACAGGATAACTATAGAAGATCATGCTGTTCGTATCTACTGGTTTAACGAAGAGAGAGGAAGGATCGAAGAGAGAGAAGTGCTGCTTCCCCTTTCCTCTAACAGGGCCGAAGTAGTAAAAAAAGCACTGATAGAACTCGGAATTGCCGAGAGTCGTATGAGTACAGCGAGATTCGGCGGAACCAGGCCGGTGGTGCCCCACAGCGATCTGGATAATCGCCCTGCTTTGAGAGCAGGCGCTCCCTTTCATTATGGTTAGCTGTTTCTTTAAGAAGGAGGCGATACGTTTTATTACCTATTCTATTCCTACAGCAATAGAAAGTGCCCTATTTAATTGAGTGAGTTTATCTTCGGAAAGTGTTCCCATAAAGTTTGTCAGAGCCTTTTTGCGGATACTTACCAGCTCATCACAATAAATTGAGCTGTCATGTTTAAGACCTTCTTCAATTCCGACCGGTACCTGTGTGGATAAGCCTTCGTAGGAACTGTATATTGGTGCGCATATTACAGTTGAAAATTTAGAGTCAATAAGTACCTGTCTGCTCACAACTACAAACACTCTATAACGTTTTGGGTCCGTGGGAGAGCCTTTATATACTCTATAGAGATTACCCCGTTTCAAATTTCTACCTGATAGGATAGTACCTCGTCAGCTTCCCTGTTTAGCTTCTGAGCATGCACATTGAGAATTTCAATATCTGATTTTTCTCTTTGCTCCCGTTGTTTCTGTTTGAGATAACTTCGAACAGCCCGTTCAATAAAGAGAGACCGGTTTGTTGATCCTTCGATATTTCGGTCAATTTCTTCAAGAAGTTCTTCTGATAGTGTTACAGAAGTCTTGACTTTCATACTACTAAGGTACTACCTTACATAAGATATGTCAATTGTTCAAAGTGGCCTCTTAGTCTTTAGATCCCGCTTTTTTAACCGGAGCAAGGCTGAAATTGATCCCCGTGGTCACCCTCGTGGTGGTGTTTATAATTTCTGGGCCGCCGAAGGAAAGGTCTTGCTGAACCTCCACTATCCAGCTCATTACCTGATGCACCTTAAGCCGTAAACCACCTTTAAGGTAGGGACCGAGGTAGAATCCAAGAGAATCGCCTCCCTTTACCTTAAAAATCGGTGTAAGCCCTACACCTACCAGGAATGTGGGAACCTGCTTTGCAAAGGTAAAATTAAGACCTAGATTAACGGGTATAAAAAGAGAAGCCACTTTCGCCTCTGCCGGCCCTTCCGGCCATATAGCAAAATCGGCACCGATATTGCCTTCCATTCCCTCCGTGAGATCGAAATTATAAGTAATTCCTGTATCCAGGAAAATCTCTCTGTAATTAAAAAAATCCATTCCGAGATTAACGGAAAGAGAAGATTCTGCAAATGTACTACCAGATAAAACAACCACAAACAACATGATAAAAAGATTTATTTTTCTCATAACCTGTGCTCCGATGCCTGTTTTCTCTCCCTTTAGTTACCCCATTTTGGATAAAAAAGTCAAGGAAAAAAATAAATAAAACGGTTTTTGTGTTATTTGGTATATAGTTATATAGTAGAAATCGATTATTAGAACAGGAAGGTATCCATGAGAGTTCGCAAGCCCGATAAACTGAAACTTACAAATGAAGGTTTCTTAAGCCTATTCTTTGTGGGAGTTGGCAGTGCCTTCTCCAAGCGTCATTATCAGACCAACCTCTTGATCATTAAGGGTGATGATCATCTCATGGTTGACTGCGGCACCAAGACTCCCCAGGCCCTCTTCGAACTGGGCTATAACATCACCGACATTCGCAACTTTCTCATCACCCATTCTCATGCAGATCACATCGGAGGCCTTGAGGAGGTGATGCTGGTAGGCCGGTATGTTAAAAGGAAAAAGCCTGCCATCGTTATAAACAAGACCTACCAACAGATTTTATGGGATATGTCCTTACGGGGTGGTTCCGCCTTCAATGAAGAACACGAAGGGGCTGTACTATCCTTCGGTGATATGTGGGAAGTAAAGCGGCCCGATTGGCTTAAATCCTATCCCAGGGAAACCATGAATGCCGATGTGGGCTCTATAAATGTAAAACTGTTCCGCACCAGGCACATACCAAGCCAGCCGGGCGGAGACTGGCACAGCTCTTTCTGGAGCTGTGGTCTAATTATAGATGACAGGGTGATGTTTACCTCCGACACACAGTACGACCCCGAGCTTATCGATTCTTTCTCCGCAATTTTCGACCTGGAGATGATATTCCACGATTGTCAGTTTTTTACAGGAGGAATACACGCCGGGCTGGAGGAGCTCAAAGACCTGCCCGCCGATATTAAAAAGAAGATGGCCCTCACCCATTACGGGGATAACTGGGAAGAGTTTGAAGACAAAATAGATACTTACGGGTTTTTTGGGCTTGCCAAACAGTGGCATTATTACGATTTTTTATAATACACTGAAAATCCCTGCTAAGTGATCTATCCATGAACATTGAGTTTCACTATTATATTCTCCATTACCTCTGTCAGGCAGCAGGATTCTCGGAAGATGATGCTGGAATTATCGCCTGTTCATCCCAGTTCGTGGATAGCAATGTTCAGTCATATAAAATAGAGACAAATCGTGGATTCTACCACACGAGGGCTACCCAGAATTACGTTTTCTGGGACAGCGATTTTGAAAAGTATGCATTTATTCCATTTCACTTTTTCCCGGGCGACCTTGAAAAAACAGGGCTGTTAAGAAAGGATAGAAGGAGCAATCCCCTGTGCTGTACTGCCGGCTCGTCGAGAGTGAAGAAACTTCTCCTTCGAGCTCTTAAAACCCGAAATCTTTACCGTATAGGAATCGCCCTTCACACTTATGCAGATTCCTGGGCACATCAAAACTTCTCCGGCAGGAGAGAAGAATGGAATAGGGTGAACGCCGATTCACTCATCCCTCCTGTAGGACATGCCCAGGTACTCAATTCGCCCGATATTTTTAATTCCCGATGGGAAGATACCAGGCTGAAGGATGAATACAGATACATAAAGAACAGTGCCCGCTTCATTAAGGCCGCAAGAATGATCTATAAGTACCTGCGCATATATAATAGGCTAGATTTTGAAGATACGGATTTTGTGATGTCGGAACTCGAAGAGATTATAGGAGACATCGGTAGAGAGAAAACCGTAGAGGAGAGAATCTGCGATATTATAATACAGACAAACATTGCAAAGTACGATCCCCGGGAGTGGACTTCGGAAGCTCTTAACCTTCCCCGTTTCTCGGAGGATGAGCTTATTCAGAAAGGGTATGAGAAGCTGATGGGTCTTAAAACGGAATTCTTAAGGAAGTACTCCTTGCTTAAGGAGAGTCCCGTTACTGCAAAGGAGAGGTTTTTCTCTACCCATTTTTACAGATGGACCGAGGCGGCCGAAGCCCACCTCAAGGATGCTCTGGATATTTTGCAGAGGGACGACCCTTTCTGAATATCTTCTCTTTAAGCATATCCACATAGTATCGCTCTTCGATTTGATCGGGGCTTACTCCGAGAGAGTGGAGTATGTAATTAATCTCTTCTCTTGCCTGTTCTAGTAGATTGGAATCTTCGCTTTCTACGATTTTCTCTATTTCTATGAACTCACCCAGATCCTCCACCATGGTAAGCTCTATGTTTATCTCACCTGCAGTGTATAGATCTCCTCTTTTAACCTTTTTTATCACCTTTCTGCATCCTATATCAAGCACAAACTGCTCGAAGGCCTGCGGATCGGATACCCTGAATTCGATCTCAATGTTTTGCTCGGTTTTCTTAACGATTTTTTTCTTTTTGATGGTTACAAGAGCCTCGCCCTCCTCTTCCTGACGGAGGCGGAAACGCTCCTTTAAGCCGGAGTGGGGAGTACTGTAATAGATATCTTTTTTTATATATGTTTTTTTAAAATCGAAGCGCTCTTTAAGCTTCTTCTCGAGTGATGACCTATCCTTAACCCAGGCCTTAAGCTCGACTTCAACAGGCATATTCGCTCCTTTTATAAATGCCACGAAGATTGTGCTTTTTAATTGAGATAAAGGCTCGCGGGGAGAGACCGCACCGGCTTAGGGCTTTAGGATTCTTAAGCCTGCCATGCAGCTTGAGATGGTGGGTCTTCCTGAATAGAAGCTTCCCCTTAAAAAAGCACAATCTTCGTGGCATTATCTCTTACTTTAATTGATTTTTAAAAGTTTTGCGATATAATAGTTTAGGTAAAACAGTTACAGCAACAGATTTTTTCAATTTCGGAGGGTCATCGATGAAAGGCAGAATTGCAATTATTACACTCATATTTGTAACCGCGCTGGGACTGGTTTTCCTTTTAAACGGTTGCGAGATCTTTATAACAGTCAAACCCCAGCCGAAGGGTAAGGTTGTAGACGGCAGAAGCGGGCAGGGAGTTGCCGGTGCCACTGTAAAGCTTGTGTATGCAACGGAAGAGGCCACTACCAAAGAGAAAGAGAAGATCTCAGAGACAGGCTACTACACAGCCATAACCACTACCTCAGGAGAGTTCGATTTTGCAAATGAAGAAATAGATTCTGTGCCATACGGTGATTATACCCTTACCGCCGAGAAAAGCGGTTACGTGTTTTTCGACAGGAAGGTTTCCGTTTCGAGTTTAAGGCCCGACCTGGGCACCCTGATGGGGGTTACCGCTGAGGAGGGTCTATCCCTTATCCTTTTCTGGAACGACCAGTTCCACGATGTGGATGCGTACCTGAGTTACCCGAAGAAGGATGCAGCTACAACCGGCGGAACAGCACC
>QNBH01000144.1 GCA_003645645.1 Spirochaetota bacterium
AACCCAACGATCCTCGTAAGTATTGACAACAAGAATAAAATGGATAAAGATTCGGATGAGATTAAAAGAGGTTCTAATGCCGGTATTAAAAGAAAAACTGGGTGAAAAAGGCTACGAAGAGCTCGAATCATTTATTGTAGAAAAGATAAAACTACACTCCGTAGAGAGGGATGAGTTTAGAGAAGTTCTTTCCCGTCTCTCCATCGGTCTTTCAACCGGCGGAACACCAACATAGGTGGTGACCTTCTTTCGTAGTAAAAAAACATACAATCTGGGAGGAGAGGATGCCGGTTTTTTCGAATGACCCTCATCCTTACACAAAATCTCCGAATTTGGTTATAATCCATTACATGTTCTCTTTTTTCAGTTTTTCTTTGTGCAGTATCCACAACAAAAATACGCTAAATATTACCATTCCAAAGATATTGCCAAGCCATTTTCCTTGAAAGAGCAAGATGGCGGCACCGAAAAACACCGCTCTCGTCAATAGGGATACCTTGTATTGAACCCATCCCACAATAGCAATTGCTAATGCGAAAACTGCAACACCTACTGTTACGAGAGCCCTCAATATATCATACCACGGCGCCATGAGCAGTACCGCTGGGCGATATATGAAGAGAAAGGGCAATACGTAAGCAACGAAACCGTATCTAAAAGCATATACTGCTGTTTTCATCTGAGGACTATCGGCAATACCCGCACCTGCATACGCAGCCAGCGCAACCGGAGGCGTAATATTCGAAATAACGGCGAAATAGAAGACAAAAAAATGAGCATTCAAAGCCCTCACTCCCATCTGCATAAGAGCAGGAGCACCCAATACAGCTACAATAATATACGCGGCTGTAGTGGGAACCCCCATACCGAGGACCAGACAGGCAACGGCTATCATCAAGAGAGCTAAATGCAAACTACCTCCTGCCAAACTGATGATGCTGCTCGAAAGCTTGAGTCCCAAACCAGTAAGGTTTACCATTCCTACGATGATTCCTGCACTGGCACACGCCATTGCTGTAGAAACTGTACCCGTAGCACCGTCTTTCAACGCATTGAGCATATTTTTGAACGTGAGTTTTTCACGTAACTTCGGTACTACAATGAGTAAGAAGACAATGAGCGTGATTGCCAAAACAGCGGATTTTGCAGGGCTGAAATTCATTGCTAAAAATCCGATAAGTCCAATTACCGGCAAGAGAAATATGAAGCCTCTTTTGAGAGTGCCGCTGAACTCTGGCAGTTCATCCTGTGCTACTTTCCGCACTTTTTGACGGTTGGATGCAAATTCGATAAATGCTATGATAGCGAGAAAATAGAAGAATGCCGGTATAAAACCTGTTTTTGCAATTATAAGGTAGTTGGTTTCCAAAAGCTCTGCCATGACAAAAGCAGCGGCCCCCATGATGGGAGGCATAAGCTGGCCGCCTGTCGATGCTACCGCCTCTATTGCTCCGGCTGCGGTCGGTTTGAAGCCGCACTTTTTCATGAGAGGTATAGAAAATGTACCTGTGGTTGATACATTTGCTACTGCACTTCCTGAAATCATTCCGAAAAGGCCGCTTCCGATAACCGCTGTCTGAGCAGGACCTGCTCTTCTTTTCCCTGCTACTGAATATGCCAAATCAAAGAAAAATTCACCGGCTCCGGACATATTGAGAAATGCACCAAAGAGAATAAATAGGAGTATGAA
Organism: Spirochaetota bacterium; assembly: GCA_003645645.1. Taxonomy (GTDB): domain Bacteria; phylum Spirochaetota; class Spirochaetia; order SPDA01; family B32-G16; genus B32-G16. The sequence continues at coordinate 1,691 of QNBH01000144.1, forward strand.
GCTCGCACTTACCCCCAACGGCAATCCGAATATCCCCTCGGTTGTCAGGAAAAGTTGCGACGAGATACGTTCAATGGAATATGGCCTATGTGAAAAATATCCGAAATAGGGGCCAAAGATTCCATAAATTATAAAAAAACCCGCAAGAATAGGTATTGCCCACCCCATTGTCCTCCTTGTTACTTCAAGGACCACGATGATAACGGCTATTCCCATCCATGTTTCCAGTTTGGTAGGCATCCCCATCCTCATGGCGATGTCAACGAAGTTCACAATGAGGTAAATGGCAGCCCATATTATTATTGCTATAAACAAGAGATCGATCCAAATAAAATACTTCCATCTTTTTCTACTCAACGGTTTCCGTAAGACAGCTAAAGTTACCATAAAGATCAAATGGATACTTCTGATAAAAACTGCATGAGGTGGCCCGAACCATCCCATATATAAATGAAACAGTGAAGCGGCGACTCCGATTACCAGTATGGCCCTATTTACTATTTTTTGTTGAATTTCGCTCATTTAAATCTTCCTACAGCGATTTTTTCTACTCGTGTCTTCTGTTTTTATCTAGCGATATGTCTACTCTTTCTCCAGGATCAAAGAGTTCATCAAGATACACACATTCGCCGTCGAAACACAAACGCTGCCTGGATTCGCTTCCGATGCGAATGGGTATAAATTCCATCTCTATATTCATCTGGGAAACATGCACCTTCCCATTTCTGAGTTCATACACTCCCGAAACAGGAGCGGTGTCATACCCAGCTACAAGTTCTGGATAGATGGCTTCCTGCAGAATAAGTTTGCCGTTGCCGTTAATTATGAAAAACTCCTCTATGAGAACCTTAGCATAAGAATGGATAAAGCGATAACAAATAGTCTGCCCCTCTTCGACATGTATACGCTCAACCCTTCCATGTGAACTTTGAGAATGAAGCGTGAGCACCCACTCACCGTGTTGTTCAGATGGTGTGCTGCCGCATCCTATGAGTAGCAGAAATACGACAGCACAAAAAGGTAACAAGAGTCGAAAGGTTCTCACCTCTGTTTCCATCCCAATTACAATGTTCCTTTTTCTTTAAAAAAACGTTCTGCGCCCGGATGAAGAGGTATTGGGACATTCGGAGCTGTCTCTAAAGTCATGTATCGAATTATAGGATGAACATCCAAAAGATAATCCTTGTGATCAAACCATAACTTTAACGAATCGTAGACAAACTGCTCTTCGAGGTCTTTATTGCAGATGACTACATTCATAACCGACATTGCCCAGATTTCATAGTCTACCCCTTTATACACGCCTCCTGGAATTTTAGCTTTCGAGTAATAAGGATATTTTTCGATAAGTTTGTCCAAAACTTCTTCTTTCGCTTCGAGCAGGCGTATGTTTCTCGTTACAGAAAGATCTGTAACAGCTGGATTCGGAATGGAGGAGGAGACAACCGCGCAATCCAAGTTTCCATCTTTCATGGCCGTTACTGCATCGGCGAAGGTCAAATACACTGCGTTTATATCATCCTCTTTAAATCCATAAGTTTTAAGAAGATCCCATGAACTCACAAATGTAGAACCACCTGGAGGTCCTACATTCACCTTCTTTCCTTTCAAGTCTTCGAAAGTTGTGATTCCAGATTCTTTGAACACTACGAATTGAATAAATGAAGGATGCATAGACATAACCGCTCTAATATTTTTTAGCTCCTGCTTGAAAGGTTCTTTTCCATAATATGCCATATAAACGGCACTTGCATTGGCTTGAGCAAACTGAGCTTCGTTTTTTTCTACAAGTCTGCAGTTTTCAAGCGAGGCACCAGAAACTTCCGCAGATGCTTTGACTCCTTCCATATATTTGTTCTGCAATTCAGCCATACCTCCACCAATAGGGAAGTAAGTACCTGCTGTTCCTCCGGTAGCGTGTACCACATATCTTGTTACGGTTTTTCTCTTTTCCTCTGTTCTTTTTTCTTCTTGTGCACCACCTGCCCACAGTACAGAAGTAACTCCTATCACAAACAAAGCAAATACTGCACATCTGATAAAATTTTTCATAATTTTCCCCCTTAAAATTTTTAAAGTACATTTTTTTATACGTTAGTAATGTGAGGAGGAGGACGCTCCGAATTATTTATCATTTTTTTTCGAATGACCCTCATCCTTACACAAAATCTCCGAATTTGGTTATAACCACTCCTTCCTTTTCGAGGGCGGAACGTATTGCTTCGATTATCTTCAGAGCACCCGGTGTGTCGCCATGTACACAGACCGTATCGACTTTTACATCAAGCTCTTTACCCTCAAAAGAGCTCAACTTTCCTTCGAGTACCGCTTTCAATACTCTATCTTTAATTTTCTCTACATCGTGGATAACCGACCCCTTTACGCTTCTAGGTACGAGACGGCCATTGTTGCCCACCTCTCTGTCGGCAAAGAATTCGTTTGCCGTTCGAAGTCCCATTTCTCTTGCGGCCTGGATACGATAACCCTCGGAGATAGCCATGATAATTATATCTTTATCATATCTGGCTATCGATTGTACAAAGGTCTTTGCATTCTCCATATCCTCTTCGAGCCAGTTTCCCCAGGCGCCATGAGCAATACAGTGTTGTACCTTCTCACCATAGAGTTTTGCGAATGCCTCTAAAGCACCCAGCTGGTAATACAGATAATTTTCCCTTTCTTCATCTTTTATCTTCATGTAGCGCCGTCCGAATCCCAACAGATCGGGAAAACCCGGATGTGCCCCAATTCCCACCTTGTGGTCATGACACAGTTTCACAACCTTATGCATAATATTCGGATCACCTGCGTGAAAACCGCACGCAATATTTACCGAGGTGAGATATGGTATTATCTCCTCCTCATCGTAAAGCTTGTAGCGCCCGAATCCTTCCCCTATGTCGGAATTAAGGTCTACTCTTTTCATCTGACATAAACCTCCCTCTTTTCTACATATTTTAAGTCAAAATCATTGAAAAAGCTTTCTTCATCCTCCAATAATTCCTGAGCTTTTTTCAAAGTAATTTTCTCAAACCGTATGGTATCGCCCGGCCTGCACTGAACAAGCTTCGGCATATCAATCGTAATTACGGTAGCGATACACGGATACCCTCCATGCGTCCGGTGTTCGGCTGTTAAAACTATTGGCAAACCATTCCCCGGGACCTGTACTGCACCAGTAACCATTCCGAGAGATATGAGCTTTCCAGCCTCTCCTTTATGCTCTATTCTCTCTCCCTCCAGTCGGTATCCGACTCTGTCGGCGTCCTTGGACACGGTGTATTCGGCGCTGTAAAAGGTTTTTTCCCCCTTCTTTGAAAAATACTCCTGGTGAGGGCCTTCAACCGTACGGAGCACAATGGGTCCGTCGCATCTTCGAAAAGGAATGTGCTCTTTCTTCATCCGCTTAAGAATGACACTGCACCTTTTATCAACCCCTCCTATGTTGAATAAATCACGGTTTCTCAGCGCTCTTCCCTCGACTCCTCCGAGCATCTCCTTGAGGGAAGTCGATCTGCTTCCTATTATAGCAGGTACATCGAAACCTCCCTTAACTGCCAGGTATGCCCGCAAGCCCGAATGAGCTGTGCCGAAACTCAATACATCCCCATTATTTACCTGTATCGTCTCCCACTGAGGGATTTTATTATTATTAATCATAGGTCCCATTTCAGCTCCGGTGATTGCAATGAGCGTTCTGCCAAAGAAAATAATCTCAGCACCCTGGTAGGTAAACTCCAACCCTGCCGCCTCTGGTTCGTTACCCACCAGTAAATTGGCTGCCTTCAGTGAGAAGATATCCATAGCACCTCCGATGCAGTAGCCAAGAGATTGACCTCCCCACCTTCCGAGATCTTGAACTGTGGTAAGAGGCCCTGGATTTACGATTCTACACCTTGCCATAAACAGCCTCTCTTATTTCTTCGATCTCCAACTGGTATCTTCCGCTCATCACTTCTTGTTCTATCCTCACGAAATCTTCTTTCTCGATAGGATAAAACTTCAGATAGTCTCCCATACGCAGCAATACCGGATTTTCTCTTGAAGGATCGTACACTTTGATTGGAGACCTCCCTATACAGTTTGCTCCGCTTGGCTGAGGAAGACCGAATATGGCCACCTGTTTTCCGTATAGCACTACAGTACCTGAAGGTAGGTGTGTTCTCGGCACATCGAGGCGTGGAGTCTCAAGTTCCGCCGGCAAACCTCCGAGATATGGTTTGCCGGGCATAAAACCAATAAAATAATTTAGATATTCGCCTCTGGTAAAAATCTCTACCACCTTTTCTTGCGAAATACGATGGAAGCTGGCAACTCTTTCCAGATCCGGGCCGTATTCTCCTCCGAATACTGTTGGAATACGGATACGTCGAGGAACTGCTTCCTCGATTTCACCCTTCGCCTCAAAAGCCTGCTGAAGAAATGCTTCTACATTCCGGACTGAAATCTCAGATGGGTTATAATGACAGTTGATGGAACTGTAGGCTGGGACGACTTCTTTTATTCCTTTCGGTTTTCTATCTCTTGCATAAAAATACGTACGTTTGACCTTGAGATGCACTTCGTAAGAGATTTGGTCACCCACTTCCAGTATAAGGCAAGAATCACCGAATGGGCGTATGATTGGTTTATTGTAGACTCCCCTTTCGTTCATGTTTGCCTGCTAATTCCCCTTAACAGTATGTAGCACCTCGCTCAATGCAAGAGCAACAGTCCTCATATGATTACTCTGTGCTTGAGTACCCATGTGTCCTATTCGTACCACTCGATTCTTCAGCTCTCCGAGACCGCTGGCTATCCGTATGTGGTAGTTCTCCAACATCTCTCTTACAATTATGGATGAATCGATATCGCTGGGGCATTTTACAGCGCTCATGGTATTGCTGGACCACTCGTCTTTCTGAGGAAACATCTCCAACCCGATCTCTCTCACATTTTTACGAAACTCCCATGCTACTGCGGCATGCCGTTTTATCACAGCGTCGAAGCCCTCTTCCTCCATTATTCTCAATGCCTCCCGTAAACCGCAGATGAGGGAAACAGGAGAGGTGAATGGTGTTTGGGTAAGCTGCTTATCTTGAAATTCTTTGTATCTACGTAGATCCCAGTAGAATCTGTGGTGAGACGACTTTTTCACAGCCTCCCACCCTCTCTGACTCACTGCAACTATACCGAGTCCTGGAGGTGTCATGAGAGCTTTTTGTGATCCCGTGAGCACAAAATCGAGATTCCACTCGTCCATCCGTAAGTCTATTCCCCCTGCTGAGCTTACGGCGTCTATTACAGAGAGAATATTATAACGGGCTGTGATATCCCCCACGGCTTTGATATCGTTTATTACTCCGGTCGAGGTTTCACAGTGGATACATAGAACTCCCTTTATTTCGGAGTCTTTTCTTACTCTGTCCTCAACCTGCCATACATCTACAGGAGAGCCCCAGGGGAATTTGAGGGTCTCCACTCTTAAGTCGAAGGATTCTGCAATTTCGGAAAAAATATCTCCAAATCGCCCGTTCACAAGGACGAGCACTTTGTCTCCTGGAGAAAAAGCATTAACCAATACCGCCTCCATAGCACCGCGCCCCGAGGAGGAGAGAATGAAGACATCACCCTCTGTTCCGAAAACCTTGCGGAGTAGATTCAAGGTCTCTTTCAATATCCGTCCGAATTCCTCACCCCGATGATACATTAGATTACTTCCCATTGCTTGAAGCACCTTTTCAGGTATCGGTGTGGGACCAGGGACTTGTAACACTTCTTTATCCATAGTTTCCATTACCGTTATTTGACATCGCGAAGAGTCGAGGTTAACTTGCATACCGAAGTTAATTTCTCCAGCTCCTGAATCTGCTCGCATACCGCATCTCTGGTTTTTACACTCCAACTCTCCCCAAAGCAGTATATGAGTTTATCATGCAGAGCCTTTTCATCGGCTGGGTTTTCCTTTTCTCCCACGGGAAGCTTCATTTCCTTTTTCAGTTTCTTTCCGTTTGTAAGCGTAACTTCCACAAGAGCTCCCCTGATGTTGTCTTGCGGCGATTCGAATTTTTCGTCGCTATGCAGGACTATCTTGTAAAACACCTCTTTTACCCGGGGGTCAGTTATTCTTTCCTTTGAGAAATCGTCAAGCCCGATCGTATCTTTCACGAGTGCTAAAGCAACTACAAACGCAAGATTGAAACGTGCCTCCCCGGAATCCATGGGCATCTTTTTTTTGGCAGTGAGTTTGAAGGCCGCAGGATAGGTAGTCACCTCAACCTTCTTTATCTGCGAGATATCTAACCTGTGTTCGGACTTGAGAAACCTGGAAGCGTCTATAGCGGCATGAGTGTGTCGACATGCGGGATAGAGTTTTATATAGGTTTCATCAATATGAAATGTTTCTCCGAGCTCTTTCAGAAATGCCTCTTCGCACCAGCTTCCGGTAAACGCCTGAATAAAACCGTCTTTGTTTTCCAGCACATCTTCGGGTCCTTTCACAGATTCTCGAGCAAGCAATGCTGCAAGAATTCCGCTGTGAGCCGCTTTGCCTGCATTGAGGGGTTTTATGTCCTGTCCGCTGTGGGTTACGGTTAGCAATCCGGAGCTCTGTGTACCTGCAATTCCCAATGCGCTTTCGATACTTCTCTCGCCGGGACACAGAATTTTTGCCGCGGCGGCAGCTGCAGCAATAGCTCCGCATACACCCGTAGTGTGGAATCCGCGATCGAATAGTATAGGATTCAGCACAGTTCCGAGACGGATAAACACCTCGTATCCAAGAATCACCGCGGTTATGAGTTCTTTTCCACTACAGTCAACCAACTCGCATGCTGCTAGAGTGGCAGGTATAACAGCTACACCTGGATGTCCCTTGGCCCTTCGGTGTCCATCATCGAGATCCAACGCGTGTCCATTTACCCCGTTCAGTAAGGCTGCATGTATAGCCGGCACTTTCCTATTCGAACCGATGTAGGTGCTTTCCTCTCTTCCTCCGAGACCGGCGTAAAGCCGATCCAGTGGTCTGGAAATGATTCCGTTATTATAGCCGGCTACAGTTACAGAGACATAGTCAAGCAAAACCCTTTTCGAGGCAGAAACCGCGCTTTCGGGAAAATGCGAAAATGCAGTTTCTGCGATAAAAGAAGAAATCTTTTTTGTTGCACCCAGCGTCTTCATAATCTCATTGATTCTATATTTCGGGAATTGCCATATCCTCCTGGTTCGGCTTGCTCTGTATTGCTTCCGGGTAATATTTATCCATCATCTCTTTGATGATTATCGCCTGATCACCCATCTTTACCCCATCATGTGCACCTGTGATTTGTCCATGTGCGCTTACGGCCGAATTACCGCATTTTAAATGACATGGCGAGGCCACTCTAACAATTTCCGGGGCTTCGTAGGATCTAATAAATCCTCCAGAGGCTGGTGGATTGTCTGTGTGAAGATCTAAAGGCAAGGAGGTGGCTCTTCGAAGGGCGGCCAGCATGGGTAGCGAGAGATCGCGTACGGGATTTATCGAATCCGCACCGAGAGTTTCAAGGACATGGAAAGCCAGAGGATTTGCATGTCCACAATGAGCGGAGACTTTAAAATGGATATTCTCAGGCAGCTCTCCCTCTTCTCGCATCTTGTTCACTAACCACAGCAGCCCCTCGTCATAAATGAGAATTCCTCTGATACCGCAATCTATAGCCCGTTTTATATCTTCTACAGCACGGCACACCTGCTCCATACCGCGAAGTCTGTAGCCAATTCTCACACCCTGAGGGGTCTGTACTGTCGCACCTGTGTCATACGTAGCCCTCGGACCTACAGATAGATTAATTTCACATCCAAACTCCTTCCCTAGCTTTGCATATTCTTTCAGCTCATCTCTCGTGTGTCGAAAAATGCCGTAGGTCTCATCTATACGGTTTACCGTCACACCGTTTTTCTTTGTATGCTCTAGTAGAGCACGTACCGCTTCAGCACTGTTTACAGTGGGAACTTCGAGACGAAAATGAGCTCCGTCGGGGAAAGTCTTACCTGAAGTAGGCAGGTCGAAAAGGTCACCATCCGGGAGTCCCAGCTTCTTCAAATATTTCCTTGTCTCTTCGAACATTCTATTCCTCCTGTTGTAATTGTGAAGTACAAAATTTGTTAACTTACATCATGATAATGATATCATTATATGGGAAATATGTCAATACATCGATTTTACGGCCGTTCATTACTCAATGATGTCCAAACTTCTGAAACAAAGAATCATAAATGTGTTTACTTTGTAAAATGCTGTTTGACATATAAAAAATTCTAGGTTAGCATAATACAAACTTTAATGCA
>QNBH01000145.1 GCA_003645645.1 Spirochaetota bacterium
CATCAATCCTCTCTTCTACTTCTTTTATCCGTATATTGTATTCACCCTGAGAGAAGAGAAGTTTGTTTCTTCATGATCGATCCTCCAATCTATGATAAAATATTGACAACACTGTTATTATATTTATAATTTTTATTATACGAACAAAATAATATTGATTATATATTATTTGTTATAATATTTGAACCTTGTTTTATTATTTAATATTTTCAGTCTAATTCGAAAACAGGGATTTGTCAAGAAAAAAGTTCTTGAATCCTTTTACGCTTGCAGTTATAACTTATTCTGTTAAACCATGGAGGACTGAAAAGGAGATCAAGGCTCATGAACAGTATTGTGTGCAAGTTTGGGGGTACTTCTGTTGCAGATTCGGAGAAAATTAAAGAGGTAGTCTCTATAATCAGATCGGATAGCAGAAGAAAACTTGTCGTTGTCTCTGCACCGGGTAAGCGTTTTAAAGAAGATGAGAAGATTACGGATCTTCTCTACAAATGTCACGAGGAAGGCTCAAGGGGGAAGCCCGTATCCGGTGTTTTTTCTCTTGTAAAGGAGAGGTATAACGAAATTTCAGAAAATCTCGGTATCGGGTCGAAACTCAGGGAAATACTCGAAGAAATTGAAGAGAATATCAAATCAGGGGCAACTGCAGACTATACCGCATCCAGAGGGGAGTTTCTCTGTGCTTTACTTTTAGCAGAATACCTCGGTGCAGAGTTCGTGGATGCGGCGGATATAATCAAGCTAAATGAGAATGGAACCGTGGATAAAAACACTTACAATCTTATTGGCGAGAGAGTAGAAAAAGATAAATCCTATGTGATTCCGGGCTTCTACGGCTCCACTTCCGACGGGGAAATAAAGGTATTTTCCAGAGGAGGTTCAGATATAACCGGAGCTCTGGTTGCCCGTGGGACCAATGCATCGCTGTATGAAAACTGGACAGATGTATCGGGCATTCTCACTGCAGATCCCAGAGTGGTGCAAAATCCCATACCGATCGACAGAGTTACTTACAGGGAGTTGAGAGAGCTTGCATACCTAGGGGCAAGTGTGTTCCACGAAGAAGCAATCTTTCCCGTATCGGAAGCAGGGATACCCATCAATATAAGAAATACCAATTATCCAGATCATCCCGGCACCACAATAGTAAAAGAAAGAGAGGTTTCTCCTTTTCCCTTTACTGGACTTGCGGGCAAGACGGGTTTTAGCCTCTTTTATATAGAAAAATTACTTCTAAACAGGGAAGAGGATTTTATAAGCCGTCTTTTTTCTATACTCAGAGAAAATAAAGTAAATCCAAGATATATACAATCGGGCTGTGACAGTCTCATCGTGGTTCTTGGCACGGAGGAAATTAAGGACAGGGAGAATAATTTATTAAAAGCGCTAAAAGAGAGATTAAAGGCAGAGCATATCAAAAAAATGGGTTCGGTTGCCTTACTTGGTGCAGTAGGAGAAGGCATATCCAAAAAACCTGAAATAACCTCCAGATTACTAAATGCTCTCGTCGATTCGGGCTTAAGTGTTAGTCTCGTCGAACAGGGTTCATCAGAAAACAGCATACTGTTTGGCGTTAAAGAAGAAGATTATGAGAAATCTTTAAAGGCTCTCTATAAAGTGTTAGCATAAATATTATTCTTAAGAAGGAGCTTAAAATGTATATTTTTTCAGAAAAAGAGCTGAAAGAAAATGTGGTTCTGGATGATGATGTTATTACGGCAATCGAAGAGGGTTTTGCTAGTCTGGCAAAGGGAAACGCCACAGTTCCTCCCATAATGATGATTCCAATACCTGATTTACAGGCAGAGGTGGATGTTAAAGCAGCCCATATAAAGGGACTCGACAGTCTCGCCGTTAAAATAGCATCGGGATTTTTTCAGAACGACAGGCTTGGTTTACCCACCAGCAGCGGATTGATGATAGTTTTAAGCGCCAAAACCGGCTTCCCCGAGGCTATTCTTCTCGACAACGGTTATCTTACCCATGTGAGGACCGGTGCTGCAGGAGCAGTAGCTGCAAAGTACCTGGCACCCGAGGATACAACCGATGTGGGAGTGATAGGTACGGGAACTCAGGCTCGATTCCAGATGAGAGGGCTGAAAAAGGTAAGGGATTTCTCTGTGATACACCTATACAGCCTGGATTCCGAAGAAGTCATTGAAAAGTATATAAAAGAGATATCCGAAGAACTTAAAGTAAAAGTACTAAAAGCCGAATCGGTAGAGGAAGTTGTAAGAATGTGTTCCGTAGTGGTTACCACCACGCCTTCGAGAAAACCCTATCTTAAAGCAGAATGGCTGCACCCTGGTCTTCATATCACTGCCATGGGCTCTGATACAGAAGAAAAACAGGAGTTATTTCCAGAAGTTCTTAAAAGCGCGGATGTACTTGCATGTGATCTTAAATCACAGTGTTTCCGTCTTGGTGAATTACGTTCAGGACTGCAGGCAGGAATCATTTCTCCCGATTACAATATTGTAGAATTGGGTGAGCTTATAATAGGTTCTCGTAAGGGGAGAACAAGCGATAGTCAGATTACAGTTTGTGATTTAACCGGGGTGGGTGTACAGGATACTGAAATTGCTCTCCAGGCGGTAAAGAAGGCAAAGGAGAAGGGAGCCGGCACCAAAATCGCTTTTAATTGAAATGAAGATTACAGGACAGCCTACTTATTTTTTGCTTTCCTGGCTTGTTTCTTGACTTTACGGATCACTTTTACTACGAAAGAAAGCTTTGTACCTATGGCGGTGGTCCACCAGTATTCTAGCTGGGGGACACTCTGCAGGTTATGCCTGCTGGCTTTCTTTCGGAGCAAACAACCACCTAAGTAGTTTCCGCTTAAGCGGAAACTACTTAGCCCCTACAGGGCTCGCAAAGCCTTAGGCTTTGCCGGTGGTTGTTTACTACCGTTTATTGGCGAACTAGAACTGCATCTATGCTTATCCACATGTCGCAATCTACGATCGATGCATAAAGTAGATTGCGATGTGCTATTGGCTAAGGAATAGCCATAAAAAATAAGCAAAACTATTTTTAGCTGCATTTCCCCCTATATTTCTATCTTCCCCGCTCTGGACTCTACCTGCCATCTCTTTGCAATGTATACGAGTGGGGTATCTGCTGCAGCCACAAGCCATTTCATAAGATAGGTGGTCCAGAGAATTTGGATTACAACATCAAACTCGAAAACTCCCAGATAGGCCATAAATGTAAAAACAGCCGTGTCTATTAACTGGCTTACCATTGTGCTGGCATTGTTTCTAAGCCAGATAAATCTGGTTTCCGGAAACCACCGTTTCCAGAGATGATAAGCCCAAACATCGTGGAGCTGAGAGAGCCAGTATGCACTGAGGCTCGCCACTACTATTCTCGGCATAAAACCGAAAATAGTATTGAGTGCTTCCTGGGCAAAATCGGAAGGGGCAGGTTTAAAAAGCAGGGCCAGGTTCATGAGTATTGTTACAACAATCAGGGAGAAAAAACCTATAAAGACTGCATATCTTGCATGCCTCTTCCCGTAGTTCTCAGAAAGGATATCGGTTACCAGAAAGGTAGTGGCATATACGATATTCCCCAGAGTGGTCGTAACGCCGAAAAGGCTGATGGTTTTAAGCACCTGTATGTTCGCCACGACTATGGCAATGGGTACCCACAGGTAGAGCCCTGTTTTACCAAGCATTCTGTACAGAAGCAGGATAGCACCAAAGTTCGCCAGAAGCATCAAAAACCAGAGCAGTTCATTCATTTTTTATACTCAGTTTATACTTAATCGAAATTTTTAGCTTAAAATAACCCACCCGATGAGAAAAATCAATTATCCTTTCCTTTATCCGCCAATCAACCTGTGATAAGTCATTGAAGGGACTATTGAAGTCTTGGAATTTATAGGATATAAATATAGGGGAAAAAGCCTGATCGGAGTTAACAATTGATATTTAATCTCATAGAGGAAAATCTTAAAAAGAGTAATCCCGTTGTTCTGGTAACAGTAGTTGATGCACGGGGAAGCAGCCCCGGCAAGCAGGGATTCAAGATGTTGGTGGATAAGAATGGGCGAATAGCGGGAACTGTGGGTGGAGGCAGCACCGAATGGCACGCTGTTAACAAAGCTAGAGAGATGATCGAGAAAGGAGAAGAACATTTTTTCGAAACACTCAACTTAAGCCCTGAGTCAACAGAGACTTCCAGTTTGTGTGGAGGGAAGGTTTCCTTTTTCTACGAACTCTTTACCCTCGCAGTAAAGGTATTCATCTTCGGATGCGGGCATGTGGGAGAAAATGTAGCAAGATTGTGTTCACTAGCAGGATACAATGTTACTGCACTCGATAATAGAAAGGAGATAATCGACAATCTACCCGATGAAATCTATAACAGGGCTATCCATTTCGATTATACCGGTAAGGAAGCCTACAAAGATCTCGGCATAACCAGCAACTCCTATGCCGTAGTACTCACACACCAACATATTTCTGACTACGATGTTGTAAAAAACATCTACCTGGTCTGCCCGGATATTGCCTATATCGGGCTTATCGGGTCAAAAACCAAAATACAGAAAAACATTAAAAAACTAAAGCAGGAGATGCCGGACATTGACCTTAAGAATCTCTACTCTCCTGTAGGAATCAGAATCGGAGGAGAGAGTGCCTTCGAAATTGCATTGAGTATTGTTGCGGAGATTCAGGCCGTCCGGCATGGAATCGAAGCGGATCACCTGCGAATAAGCTATGATAATATCTAAATTGATCGGGGAGCCACTATGATTGATGAAAACGAAGAGAAACTTTACGGAATACTGGAGGAATTACAAATCTGCTATACAAGACACGAACATCCGCCTGTCTTTACCGTTGAAGAGGCGGGAAAATACTGGAAAGATATTCCCGGTGTACACTGTAAGAACCTATTTCTACGTGATAAAAAAGGTAAAAAGCATTACCTGGTAGTAGCAGAACATTCAAAACATATAAACATGAAGTCTCTTGGTGAGAGAATAGGAGGAGAGAGGTTGAGTTTCGCCTCCCCACAGAGACTTAAGGATTACCTCGGACTGGAATCAGGAGCCGTCTCACCCTTTGGCCTTATAAACGATAAGGATAAGGCTGTAAAGGTGATTGTAGACAAAGACCTGAAGAACTCAGCGTATTTAAACTTTCATCCCAACACCAATACCGCAACCATAACCCTCAAGTCCGAAGACTTCTTTAAGTTTCTGGACTGGTGCAGAAATGAGGTTAAGTATTTAAGTTTTTAAAATACTCCCGTATAGTCTTACCTTTATAAACCGAAGCAGAGAAATCAATGGGTCTCATAAGTGGCTGGGTAATGCATTCTTCGAAATAATGGGCAGATATTCCGACCATTCGTCCCAGGATAAAGATTGCTTTGGCCATAATCGGTGCCAGTTTTAATTCTGCTGTTATTGCGCCCAGTATACCATCCACATTAATCGGTAGATTCATTCCTCTAACATGGTAAAACAACCACCGGGAAAGCCTAAGGTTTTGCAATCCCTGGAAAGGGCTTGTTGGTTCCGCGGAAGCCCATGGCCGGTTTAAGTGATTATTGGTTTATCAATCCAAGCCCTGAGACAAGCTCTTTCAAAACATCGGGATAATCGGTAATAATTCCATCAACTCCCCAATTTATGAGCCTCCGCATATCCCATTTCTGGTTGACCGTCCAGGGTATAATTTTAAGACCCATACGGTGGGCTTCTTCAACATCCTTTTTGGTTATTTCCCTGTAGTAAGGGGCTACAATATCTGCCCCGAAGTCCTTAACCAGAGCAGCAAGATTATTGTTATAATCATCGAAATCGAAACCAGCCAGCCATGGAGAAGCTCCTTTTCGCCCGGATTGAAGGTTAAACTTTTCTCCGTTAAAACTTAAGTTGTTTCCGGCCAGACAGACTGTTTTTAGTTTCGGATTTAATTCCCTGGCATAGGCCAGGGTTCTCCAATCGAAAGACTGAAGTATTACCCTCTCCTCCATTGTGTTTCTTGATACAGTTTCCAGAACCAGTCTTACAAACTCGCGGTATTCAATGGTATACTCCGGAAAAGGGGGATAGGTTTTTATTTCCAGATTAAGCTTAACTTCGTGGTTATTCATTTCCCGGACAAGGTTAAAGACCTCTTCCAGGGTCGGAATCCTCTCCCCGGGGAAGGGTTGCTGTTCTCTGTAAGATGAGTAGTATGCCGATGAAGGATTGATTTCTCCCACAAAGAAAGTTTTAAGCTCTTCCAGGGATAGATCTTTTATAAAGATTTTTTCTTTATCGGGTAGAAACCGTCCGTCGCTGTCTTTAACCAGCTTACCGCTTAAATATGGATCGTGACTTACAACTACCACCCTGTCTCTTGTAACCGCCAGATCCATCTCGATAGTGCTAACACCGAGCTCAATAGCGTATCTGAACGCCGCAATTGTATTCTCCGGTCTTCTACCCCTCCCTCCCCTATGGGCCTGAATGTCAAAACCTTTTAAATCCTCGGCAAAGGAGGGGGATATTCCCGCAATCGAAAAAAGCAGTAAGAAGATCAGATTTGAATAACTGTAATGTGAACTCATTTTTCCGATTCCGTCATTCCCTTGATAAACAATTGCTGCATAAAAACAACCACCAGAACTGGCGGCAACATTGCCAGCATTGTGGAAGCCATGATTATATGCCATTCCGCCTGCTGATCACCAACTGCCAGCATTCGATTTATACCTATCAGCAAGGTGTAGTATCGCTCGCTTGTAGTAACAAGAAGAGGCCACAGATACTGGTTCCATCCAAAGATAAAAAGTATCACAAACAGAGCTGCAACGGAGGTACGGGACATGGGCAGCAGTATGCTTAAGAAAAATCTCATGGGTGTGGCTCCATCGATCTTTGCCGCCTCCGCCATTTCATCTGGTACGGACATAAAAAACTGGCGAAGCAGAAATGTGGCGGTTGCCGAGGCAATAATGGGCAAGATCAGCCCGGCATAGGTATCTATCATCCCCAGAGAGGCTACGACCTGATAGGTGGGAAGAATACGTACCTCCACCGGGAGCATGAGAGTTATAAAAATAGCCCAGAAACAAACTTGCCTTAAGGGAAATCTGAAATAGACTATGGCAAAAGCAGCGAGTAAAGATATGGTAATCTTACCAATAACAATTCCTAAGGCCATGATGGTACTGTTCATGAGCATAAGGCTGACAGGTGCTCCGAGAGTTTTTGCTCCCCGGATTATAGCATGGTAATAGTTTTCCAGTATCTGCTTCCCTGGCAGTATTGGCATGGGAGCATCGAGTATTTCTGCAAGGGGATTTGCCGAAGCAACGAATATGATATATATGGGGAAAAGAACTATAATAACTCCTATTATTAGCACTGTGTGGGTAAGGATAGTTAGTGCTGGATTTCGTTCGACCATATTTTTTAAGCTCTCCCTAATACTCCACCTTGCGCTCCAGAAATCTGAATTGCAAAACGGTAAGTACAATGACTATTATCATAAGCACGACCGATTGGGCGGATGAGCCTCCCAGATTAAGCCCTATGAACCCATCACGGTACACCTTATATACGAGAATATTGGTTGCCTGGTTTGGTCCGCCACTGGTAACCTGGTGGATAATGCCGAATGTTTGAAAGAAGGAATACATTACATTCATCACGATCAGGAAAAAAGTGGTAGGGCTCAACAGAGGAAAAACTACTTTCCAGAATCGAGTTCCGGGTTTGGCTCCGTCTATTGCAGCAGCTTCTATTAAAGAATCGGGTATTCCCTGAAGCCCGGCAAGAAAAAAAAGGAAATTGTATGAGATCTGTTTCCAGGAAGCGGCAATTACCACCAGAAGGAAAGCCTGGCTTGCATTCAGTGAATGGTTCCATTTATACCCAAATTGTTCCAGTGTGTATGTTATAATTCCTACAATCGGGTTAAACAGAAACATCCACATGACCCCGGAGACCACCGGAGCAACGGCATAGGGCCAGATGATCATCGTCTTATAAAAATTGTTTCCCCGAATAACCCGGTCTGCCATAACAGCCAGATAAAGGGCTGTTGACATGGCAAGAATCATAACGGAGATGCTGAAAATAAAAGTAATATTCACAGAGTGGAGGTAATTGGGATCTGCAAAGAGTCTCTGGAAGTTTTCAAAACCCACAAATTCCCTGGAAATACCAAAAGCATCTTCTCGAAACATGGAAAGGACCAGGGCCTGTGCACCCGGAAGTATAAAGAAAATAAATACAATAGATAGCTGAGGCAGTAAGAGAAAGTAAGGTAATATCTTATTCTCGAATATAACGCGCTTTTCCATCAACAAGACCTGTATCGAAAGGAGGACAGCCGCTCCTTAAAATTATTTTGCAGTGTTTTAGCCCCTCTGTTTTTTATAGAGATTAAACCGGACGCCCCGTTTTACCATGAGCGCCCGGTAATTGTACCATTTTGTTTAATTATAAAGCAAGAATAGAATCCATTCAGCGGTTAGCCCTTTCAAACTCCCTCAATATCTCATTGCCTCTTTTTACCGCGTCATCCAACCCCTGCTGCGCTGTTTTATCTCCACTGAAGATCGCCTCCAGTTCCTCATATATTATATCCCTTGTAGTATTAAAGTTACCAAAACGCAGCCCTCGAGAGTTTTCCGTTGGCTCATTAAGAGTCATCTGTTTAAGGGCTGTCTCCATGCCCGGTTCTTTTTCGTAGAAACCCTGACCTTTTGTGTAAGTATAAGCAGCCTCCGTTATAGGCAGATACCCTGTAAACTGATGCCAGTCGGCCTGAACTTCCGGAGAGGAGAGATAACTGAAAAACTTTGCAACACCATCGTAGTCCCTGTCGGGATGACCGGACATAACCCAGAGGCTTGCACCACCAATGATGGTATTCTGCGGTGCTCCTTCCACATCGTCGTAGTATGGCAGCATAGATGTACCGAACTCGAACTTGGCATTTGCCTTGAAGCCTGCATAACCGGCAGATGATTCGGTATACATACCTACTTTCCCGCTGCTGAAAAGAGCATTACCCTGGTTTCTCCTCCCCCCGTAGACGAATATGTTTTCTTTCTGCCAATCCGCAAGGTTCTTGATGTGTCTGACGTGTAGAGGACTGTTAAACTTAAACTCCGTATCCAGACCTTCGAATCCGTTGGCCTTTGTTCCTATAGGAACGTTGTGCCAGGCGGAGAAGTTTTCGATGTGTATCCAGGAAATCCAGGCCGTTGAGAATCCGGTATATCCTGCCTTAACCAGTTCTCTTGAATATTCTACTACTTCAGACCATGTCCTGGGCGGCTTCTCAGGATCCAACCCTGCTTTGCGGAAAGCTTCCTTGTTGTACCACAATACGGGAGTTGAGCTGTTGAAGGGTAAAGAAAGCATCCTGCCATCAGGTGTTGTGTAGTAACCCGTTACTGTGGGAATGTAAATCTTCGGATCGAAGGGCTCACCCGTTCTCTCCATGAGTTGATATACGGGAACGATAGCACCCCTTGCTGCCATCATTGTTGCCGTACCCACTTCGTATACCTGAAGGATATGAGGCGGGTTACCGGCTCTGAATGCTGCAATACCAGCTGTTAGGGTCTCTGAATAGTTGCCCTTGTATACCGGCTTGACAATAACCTGAGATTGGGTCTTGTTAAAATTGGCCGCAATCTCTTCCACTTTCTCGCCAAGCCTTCCACCCATGGCATGCCACCAGTTGATGGTTACAGGACCCATTGGTTCTGCAGCCTTCTCTGTCTCTCCTGCTGCAAAAAGCATTACAGGGAGAAGAAGAATCAACAGGCTGA
Organism: Spirochaetota bacterium; assembly: GCA_003645645.1. GTDB lineage: Bacteria > Spirochaetota > Spirochaetia > SPDA01 > B32-G16 > B32-G16. The sequence continues at coordinate 9,796 of QNBH01000145.1, forward strand.
TAAATAAGCGTTTCATAATAAACCCCCTTTATAATTTGAAATCATTTAATTAAAACACGATGCTTTTTGATTGTCAAGTTATTTTTATGTTAATTTAATATTAAA
>QNBH01000146.1 GCA_003645645.1 Spirochaetota bacterium
ATTTCGGGATCGGCTCTTAAATGGAGAAATATCTTCAATGCCTGTTCGTTCTGCCCCATTTCGTAATAACACTGTGCCATGGCAAACAGAGATTCCTTATCCGTGGGATCGAGTTCCACCGTTCTTCTCAATACAACAACAGCATCCTTTAATCTTTTTAATTTAAAAAGGGAATGTCCCAGATACCTTAAGGTCTGAACGTGTTCGAAATTGATGAGTCTTGCCTGTTGAAGCAGGGTTGCCGCCCTTTCATAATTCTTACGCATATACTCCAGGTAGCCGAGATTGTAGTTCACCTCAAAGGAGTCCTGATTTAATGTCCTTGCAATAAGAAGACTTTTATAGGCCTCTTCGTATTTTTTTAATTTCTGTGCGGAAATGGCATATTTTAATGTAATATCAAACTCATCCAGACCCGGATTTGTAGCACACATATCCAGGAGTATATTGTATGTTTTCATGGCTTTTTCGTAGCTACCATCTTTGTAGTAAATTTCTGCAAGAGACAGTAAAGCTTCTGCATCTTTTGGATTCTGGGCAAGCCTTTTGTTTGCCTGCTTGATAATAGTATTCTTATCTTTACCGTCTATTTTAAAGCTTTCGTTTTTACTTTTAGGCCTTAATATAAAGATAAAAACTAAAAAACCCACAGAAATGACGATAATTAAAACAGAAACAAGAGGTATAAGAAAAGCCATGATCTTCATTATGATATTTTGTTCAATATATTGTCAAGGAAATATTAACATTGACAAAAGAAACAGAGAAAGCTACCCTTAATATCATAGACAGGAGGGATTGTGAGTCAATCTAAAATTGGAATTAAAATTGCCGATGGTTCTTTTTATCCCATTCTGGACGAGCTCGGAAAGGGGAAAAAAAGACTCATAGTAACAACGGTAAAGGACAATCAAGCCAGTGTACAGATAGATCTTTACCGGGGGATGGGAGAAGATATTGCCGATACCTCCTATGTTGGATCTCTGGTAATCGACAATATCGAACCTGCACCGAAGGGAGAACCGAATATAGAATTAGTAGTAGGAATTGACGATGAGGGTAACCTTAACGCTTCTGCCAGGGATAGGGTCACAAATGAGAAACAGAGCTTATCTATAAGTCTTGAATCACTTTCGGAGGAGGGAATATACGAAATTCCTGAGTTCGAATTAACTGAATTTGAAGAACACCGGGAAGAAGAAACGGGACCCGAAGAAGAAGAGGAGTACGAAGCGGAGGTCTACAATCATGAAGAAGAGGCCTCCACAGAGCAGAAAGGAAGAAAAAAAATAAGCACTGTTTCCCTGATCGCATTTGTTTTTCTGGGGCTTGTAACCCTTGCTCTTATCGCTTTTTTAATCTACACTATTTTTCGCGGGCCACCGGTACCACCACTTACTGCTGAAGCCAAATCCACAGTGGTGGAATCTCCCACTGATGCAGAAGTGGTAGATAAACCCCCTGAAGAGAAAACCAGAGGCTCACCTGAAGGAGCGGGCTTAGAAGAGAAGGAATTACCTGAGGCGAAAGAACAAACGGGAGAAGGAAAATGGTACTATATAAAATGGGGAGATACACTCTGGGAAATATCGGAAACCTTTTATAATACACCGTGGCTTTATGAAGATATTGCAAAAGAAAATAAAATTAAAAATCCCCATAGAATTTTTGCAGGCTCCACTATCTATATTCCTTCCAGGACCAAATAAAATAACCCTGCTTTTTCTGTTTTCATTTTTTTTTTAACAATTCTCAACTGTAAATCTGACAAAATCTGGAACATTCCCGTTACCCGCTTTAAAGAAAACTTAAAAAATGAAGAGATCGTTTTTTTAAAGAACCTCGACTATCTTAATCTGAACCTGAGGGAAATAGCGGAACTTGGACCGGGTGCAGGGTACTACATGCATTTTTATTTCACAAAGCTCGAAATGGATGAAATAGCAGAACTCATGCTTCAGGTGGAATGGGAAGACGGTGGTGGTATATGGAAAAAAGAGGCAGGAATAAGCCTAACCCGGATACTTATTAAAAATGGTGGCTACGAGAGGGCCGAGAGTCTTGCAGAAGAGCTGGTTAAGAACTACCCTGATGATTTTAGATCCTATAAATTATTGATTGAGGCAAAGTACAAACTGGGTAAAGATATGGAGGTTCTATCGGCTCTGGATGAGCTCTCTGCCAATAAGGCAAAATGGGGAAACCTCTCAGATGATGCAGAGATTGCTTTATATAGAGCAGTATCTTCCTGCCGAAGAGAGAGCCCTGGGTGGAGCGACCGACTCACAGAGCTATTTTTAAAATATACCGTCTCAGATGTACACAAAGAAGCTTATAAATTCTTGCCGGAAAAAAAAGAAGCGTTTTCCGAGCAACTGTTCTCATTCTTCACCGTAAAAAACCTGATTGCAGAGGGTAATTACAGGGAGGCGCTTTTCATCCTGGATGATTTAATAGAAAATCCGCTACCCTTTCCCCTTTCCAGAAACAGTCTTCTCGATATAGTAAGAGTTTACATGCTAACCGGTAAAGCCTTGCTGGGAGCGGAGAAGATCAAAAATCTTGCAGAGCAAAGCAGTGGTCAACTCCGTCTCGAGCTTCTGGAAGCATCTGCACGGTTGTACAGGTACGGTCAGCGGTACGGGAAAGCAGCGGAACTTTTCAGGAAGATCTTCTCTTCCACCAAGGAGCCAGAACAATTCGATAGAGCATTGTGGTACTATATGGCAAGCATGCTTCCTCTGGAACCGGAAAAACTGGCCTCCGAACTTCAGCACCATGTTAAACAGTGGAAAAGACCCGATTACTTTTCAGATATACTTGAGGAACTAATTTCCATACTTGTGGCGAGAAAGAAATGGGATATACTCCAAAATCTTTATGAAACTTTGGATGGTTTTTGTACAGAGGATGTTACGGCTAGAATAGCTTTCATACTGGGAATAGTCTATAAAGCAGAATTTCTCAGTGCAAAAGAAAAAACCGGGGATTGGAAGGCAGATTCGCTGTTTAAACGTGTAATATCCACGGATGGAGGAAGTTATTACCGCATACTCGCAGAGGTGCTATTGGGAGCCCCCCACTATGTGCTATTAAATCATCCCCAGGCAGAAGAGCAGTTAAACGGTCCCGGCGACCCTGAAGCAACAGCTCTTGAGGAGATGGTAGTTGGATTCTTTGATTACGGACTCTACGATGAGGCATACTCCTTTGTAAGGGGGAAAATGGGTGAACTAAGCAGTCCGGTTTTGTGTATGGTCTCTGAGAAGCTGGCCGAAAAAGGAAGAATCAGAGAATCTCTCTCATTACTCGATTTTTTGATCGAAAGAGATGAGGTAATCCTTACAAGAGAGATTCTCGAAGCAATGTATCCTAAAGCGTACTTAAAAGAGATAGCGGAAGCAGCAGAAAGAGAATCGATTCCCCTTCCTCTATTTTATGCCCTGGTACGGGAAGAAAGCTATTTTGATAATAAAATTTCATCTAGTGCAGGAGCAGTTGGTCTTACTCAGTTGATGCCGGGTACTGCCGGAGATATGGCCGAAAGAATGAATATACCCAATCCCGATCTTACCGATCCGGTGGATAATCTTAAAATGGGAGCGAAATACCTTGGCATACAACTCGGAAGATTCGGTAACGGTTTATACGCACTTTCCGCCTACAATGCCGGACCTGCCAGGGTGCAGGGCTGGCTTAATACGATGGGTGAACTCCCGGATGTACTGTTTCTTGAGGCAATCCCTTTCCCTGAAACGAGAAATTACGTGCGAAAGGTGCTTATCTCCACCGTAGCCTACGGATTACTCTATTTCGAAATGGAACCGATAGAAGCGGTAAAACTTGTTTTTGGAAGTTTTTAAGAACATATAGAGGAGAATTTTAAGCAGATGAGCTTCTTTCAAGCGATTCTACTGGGCACTTTGCAGGGTGTTACAGAGTTTCTTCCTGTTTCGAGTTCCGGTCATCTTGTTGTGATGAAATCTATATTTAATATTATAGAAATACCCGTGCTCTTCGATGTACTGCTCCATATCTCCACCCTTTTTGTGGTTATTATTGTCTTCAGGACCAGAATCTTAAGCATTATCAGATCTCTTTTCTCTTATCTTTATCCAGGAGAAGTAACTTCCGGAGAGAATCGGGAAAATCTTCGACTTTTTCTTATAATTATTCTTGCCTCTGTTTTTACTGCAACCATAGGTCTGGGGGTCTCCTTTCTTAATGTAGAGAGAAATCCAATGCTGGTTTCGATTCTATTCCTGGTTACCGGCTCTTTTTTGCTATTTTCAAAATTTAGCAAAGGTAAAAAAGAATACGGAGAAATTGGTGTTGTTGAAGGAATAGTAACAGGGACGGCCCAGGGGCTGGGAGTATTTCCCGGAATCTCGAGATCCGGCATAACAATCTCCGCTGCACTTTTTTCCGGTATGGATCGGCAGAAAGCAGGGGAGTTTTCTTTTCTTCTGTTTATCCCGGCAGTCTCAGGCGCTCTTGTTTTAAAGTTAAAAGAGGCCAGGGATCTTTTCACCATGGTTTCTCCATGGACGGTACTGGCCGGAGTGTCGGCCTCATTTATTGTGGGGTTGTTTTCATTAAAACTGCTCTTAAAACTGGTGAGGGGCGGGAAACTTTACTATTTCACACCATACCTTTTCGCTATAGGCATTGCAGGACTTATCTGGTTATAAAAAGTCGAATCGCACAATCTTCATGGCCCGACTGCCTGTAATAAATCCTTGCAAAATTCTATCATATTTTATAGAATTAAACAGATAAAAAGGAAGGAGTGCATGGTTACAGGAAAAAAGGTAAAATACACCTATAAAGATTATGCGAAGCTGCCGGAGGGAGCACCCTATCAGTTAATTGGCGGGGATCTGGTAAAAAGTCCATCTCCTGTACCCTACCATCAGGGATTGGCGGGCCGTTTCCATCTTCTCTTTGCAGAACTGGAGAAAAAGGGAAAGGGGAAAGTCTTCTTCTCTCCTATCGATGTCTACCTGGGTGAAACCGAAACCTATCAGCCCGATCTAATCTTTATCTGTTCCGACCGTCTGCATATCATTGGTGATAAAAAAATCGAAGGCCCACCTGATATTGTGGTGGAAATACTTTCCCCTTCAAATGCATATTACGATTTGAGGCACAAAAAAGATGTGTATGAACATACAGGAGTCAAAGAGTACTGGGTTGTTGATCCGCCTGAGAAACGTGTTGAGGTGTACGTAAACAGTGCGAATGGTTTTACCATATCTGCCAGGGCTGATGAGAAGGGTACAGTCGCTTCGGTACTTTTCCCTGAAATTGTCGTATCTTTAGAAGAGTTGTTTCGAGAGTAGGAGAGTCTTCTTCTAATGAGCTGAAATCTGCCACTTTTCAAGTATGTTTGATGGCGGAGCCATCAGGTCTGTCACCGCTTCAACACTATCTATCATCATCATCTTGACCAACGCACGTGCCTGGATTTCCGAATGGTAACCGCTTCGATTGCCTCTGGCCGAATACTCGGTCGGTCTCTTTGTCCTTGAATGATCGAATCACACTCTATTTTACGCGATGCCGATATATTTTTCTAGCAGATATATCCATGTTTTTCGAAAAGTCGCCACGTGCGTAGAACGGCCTGTGTATCACCAGCAGGTCAGCCGGGCGCAGTGAGGTGAAGCCTGTAGGTACATGCGCTGGTTAGCCCGCCGATTAGGTTTTCGTAGGTTCTCTTTCACTGAGAACCAAGTTCGCAATAGGCAAAGCCAGTACTTATAGCCGAGACAAATCAACAAGTTTACTCGCATCTTCAATCTCGATGCCAATCACTCGACAGTGTTCATCAAAGTCTAGCACTACACCTTCTACCACTTCTTCCGACTCGGTGCTCACGCCTTCGGCAAGCTTGATATACAACATGTCACTATCAGGATGATACTGGAATATCATTTTTTTCCCTCCTGCTCACGGCTTGAAGCGGCGATCAAAGAAAGCATTGTGCACCGTTTCTACGTCTGGTTCGGTTACCACCCGAAAGTACTTTTCCCTTTCGGTAATGAAAGCCCACTGGCGGATACGTCCATTGATTTGAATTTTTTTTACTAACGGGATTGTTTAGCACGTATTCGATCTATTCTGCTTTAAGATATGGCCTTAGAACAATGACATTCGTTACAAAATAATGTGTTGTTTTCATCGAGCCACCTGTATCTTGGATTCAATTATATATGGCACGAGTATCTATTTCAAGAACATGCGCTTTGTTCTCACACTTTGCAAGTTAACAACACTGCATCGCGAATCGTATGCAGGCAATTGTGCCCTGTCCGTCGATCGGGAAATGTTTCTATCGCTTCTTCGAGATACCCTAATAATGTCGCGAAGGCCCTGCCTTCCTATCCCATAAAACAGTGTGCTAGAAAGGTTAATACTTTGTCTAAAACCAGACATATGCTAAGGTTTTTTTATGTCAAACCCCTTGCCCAAACGGCTACTTCTATCAGGTTTTTAACTTTTTTTAAAAAAAATTCTTGACAGGTAAGAAGAAGGAGGTTATAATCTCTTAAATGTATTGTACGTACATTCGGACATTAAAATATAATTATGTTCATTTATTAGTATTTTTACCATTATACTCATAATAAAGTGGGTTTTAAGATGGAAAGTATTTATCTATTAGGTATTGACAACGGCACAACCACCACAAAGGCAACCCTCTTCGACGGAGAAGGTAATGAGATTGCTGTTGCCAGTAGCAGAGAGGTTAAGACCTCCCACCCCGAACCCGGCTGGGCCGAGCAGGATATGGAAGAGATATGGCAAGCAACGATTTCTGCGGTGCACAACTGCATTGATAAATCAGGTATTGACTCGGCAAAAATAGCCGGAGTTTCTTTGAGTGGCCATGGAGGCGGTGTATGGTTACTTGATAAAGAAGGCAAACCGGTACGTCCGGCTATTATCTGGCTTGATGGACGTTCCGGCTCTTATATCGAACGCTGGTCGGAAAAGGATCTTCTGTCAGAGTTTTACGATTTTTCAGGCTGGAATCTCTTTGCAGGCATAGGGCCTGTTACAATTTTCCCATGGCTTATCGATCATGAACCGGAGAGCTTAAAAAAAGCCTTCGTAAATCTTACTTCCAAGGACTGGGTAAAATATTGCCTGACAGGCGAGCTCAGCACCGACCCGAGTATGGCCTCGGTTGCGCTAATAGACTTCAAATCCCAGGATTATTCAGAAGACCTGCTCAAGCTGGCAGGTATATATGAGTACAGACACCTTCTTCCTTCTATTGTTCCCGCATGGCAAATTGCCGGAAAGGTAACCGGGGAAGCTGCAGAGCTTACAGGGCTTAAAGAGGGTACTCCTGTTTCAGGGGGTGCCTTTGACGGGGCTTGTTCAACCCTGGGCTCAGGCTGCTATAACCCGGGAGATGCCTGCAGTAATATTGCAACCGCCGGCGTACATGTAGTTTTAGCTTCCGAACCTGTTCTCGACCCTGAGAGAATATACAGCCTTATGTGTCATGCAGTACCCGGTGTGTTCTATAAAACTTCCATGACCATGGTGGCTGCCGGAAATCTGGATTGGTTTGAGAGGGAGTTTTGCGAGGTAGAAAGAATAGAAGCCTCAAAGAGAGGAACAAGTGTCTACGAAGTTATAAACGAAGAAATAGAAAAAATCTCAGTGGGTTCCGGAGGAGTCATCTATTTACCCTATTTACAGGGGGAAAGAGCTCCCTTTGTAAAACCGGAAGCAAGGGGGGTTTTCTTTGGGCTGGGAGACTGGCATACCAGAGCTCATCTTATGCGGGCTGTATTTGAGGGTGTAGCACTATCAACCCGCCACAATGTTGAGGCGATGACAAAGGGCGAAAGGCTGGAAACCCTGTACGTATCCGGAGGAGGCTCGAAAAATCCCCTGTGGTGTCAGATGATTACAGATTGCATCGGCAGCAACGTAAATGTTCCCGCAGGAGCAGATGCAGGATCGCGGGGTGCAGCGATCAATGCAGGAGTAGCGGTAGGAGTTTTCAAAGACCATGCTGATGCGGTTAACCGCATGGTAAATATCGAAAGAAAGCATGAACCAGATAAAGGCAAGCTGAAATTATACGACTCGCTGTACGGCATTTACAGGCATCTTATCGATGCTGTCTGGCCAATCTGGGAAGAAAGTGCACAGAAAGGGATAGAAGGCTGGGGAAAATCGTAAAAGGAGCCTGCAAAGCAGATGGCTTTTACAACTTAAGGCAAAGGAGATCCAGTCTGAAGCCTCTTATCCCACTACAGGCGGGTTCGTTTTTCAGGCCTGTAAAACACTTTCAGGAAAGGAGGTGAAAGGGAGAAAAAAACAAAGTGTCAATCTAGATGAGATCCGGGAAAGAATACATGAAACTTTTCCCGTGGATAATGCAAAAAGAGATAAAATTAAGGATTTGATTTAAGGAGGAAAAAGTGAAAAAGAAATTATTTGTGCTGGTTATTGTTTTTATTCTTTCGGTGTTTATTGCAGTGAATGTTGCAGCCGGAGGGAAAAAAGAGGCAAAGGAAGAGGGTTTTAAAGGGCAGACGCTTAATTTTCTCACCATACAGCCGCACAACGTCGCTTCCACCAATCTGGCTAAATGGTTCGAGGAAGCCACAGGAGCAAAGGTCGAACTGCTGGTTGTCCCTTATGACAACGTTGTGGAAAAGGCAGTACTGGATGTAACCTCCGGTGCTAACGAGATAGATGCAATAGAGTACTGGTATCCCGGGCTTGGTACGCTTGTAGAAAACAATGTTCTGGAAGATCTTGATAGCTGGTATAAAGACAATGCAAGCTGGCTTAAGGCCGACGACTTCCTGCCGACATTCTTCGATCCTTTTACCAAAATAGACGGAAAGAGGTATGGAATCCCTTACGACGGAGATATGCATATTCTGTGGTATTACAAGCCGCTCTTCGAGAAACACGACGTCAGCCCGCCTACAACCTGGGATGAGTACACCGCTATAGCAAAAAAAATAACCGAGGCTGAAGGTGGTAATGCCTACGGCTGTGCCATCATGGGTGCCAAGATACCACTTATACTTATCGGTACTTACCTCAATCGTCTTGGCAGTTACGGAGGCTCCTTTTTCGACGCACAGGGTAATCCCACAATCAACAGTCCAGAGGCCGTGGCCGCTCTAGAGGCTCTTGTAGAGCAGTCCAAATATGCGCTTCCTACAGCTTCGGCAGTGGCTTTTGACGAGGCTTTAAGCGCCTGGTTTACAGGCAAGGTCGGCATGGTAGAGTTCTGGACGGATCTCGGCTCAATGACCGACGATCCTTCGGCTTCCAAGATCGTAGGCCAGTGGGGAGTGGATGCCCTTCCGAAAGGCCCGCCACCGAAAGGAAAAGTAGTTGCATCTGTAAATGCAGGGTTTGGAATAGGGGTTTCCACAGGCTCCAGGAACAAAAAACTCGCCTATGAGTTCTTAAAGTTTGCAGCCGATCCTGAGATAATGCTTCGGTACAACACTGTGGTCGGTGGTATCGACCCTGTACGTAAATCGACTCTGGAGAGTCCCAAATACGAGGAGTTTGTATCCAAGGCAGTGGTCGATGCCATCAAAGCTGCCCATGCAAACGCCGTCACCTGGCCTACCAGCGCCGTATGGTTCAAACTTCAGGAACCGCTAAACGATAATCTCTCCCTAGCATTGACAGGGGATAAAACTCCCAAGAAGGCTCTGGACGACACTCAGAAAGAATGGAAAAGGATACTGGGTAAGTAGGTCTATTTGGGTAGGATGGAGAGTCCCATCCTACCCCTTAGCTATTTTTATTATAAAAGAGGTTGGCAGTTGAATCCTGTAATAGAAAAACACACACCAAGATTGATGGTTCTCCCGGTTTTTATAG
>QNBH01000147.1 GCA_003645645.1 Spirochaetota bacterium
AAAATTATCGTTGCAATAGATAGGGCGTTATCTGAGATGGCAAAAGCTGATTCTACTCTTAAGATGGTACAGGCGTACATTAGTGATTGGTGGAGAATTGATACTGATTACAGAACATTTCGTTTGCAAACCGATGCGAATGATAAAATTCAAACTTTATCCCGGTATGTAAGGGCCATATATCGAGATTATCAGAATCAATTGAATGAAAATTTCCTGAATTTAGTAATAAAACAGAAACACCTGTCCGCGCCTGCCTGTCAGACAGACAGGTGCGGCGCACAGGCAGGCCTATCAATTGAAGGAATACTATCCCAGAGTGAGTTTTGGGGAAAGGTGACATCTTCAAAGAAAAGGCGTGCGGTTATACTGGTAGATGCCCTCCGATTTGAACTCGGACAGGATCTCGCAAGTAGACTAAAGAAATCCATGCGAGATGCAGAAATCATCTGTGAACCTTTGATTGCCTTAATGCCTACGCTCACACCCATAGGAATGTCCAATTTGATTCCAGCAAGAGATATCAAAGTAGATGTCGTGGATGGTAACTGGCAAATAAAATCAAAGGATTTCACCGGGAATCTGGTGCATGTAGCTGAAAGAAAAAAAAATTATCAAGAAACGTCACCCCAAAGCAATGCTCTTTTACTTGGAAGCTTTGGTTTCAGCCTTTGATGTTAATCTGGAACATGGAAACCCGATTATAGTGTTTACCAGAGAACTTGATTCTGTCGGATATGACAGTGGACTATTGAATTTATCTTTAAATTATCTCGGAGAGTATCTGGGTGGACTTGTTAAAGCGATAAAAAGGCTCGTTGGAGCTGGCATTGAGGAAGTGCATATCGTCTCTGATCATGGGTTTATAATCATTGAAGATGTTATAGATGCCGACAAAATGCCTTTGGATAAGATTGCTTCCATGCCTTACGGACAAACAGCTCTGTTATACGCTGGGCATAGATGTCTCGTTGGAAAAAATATACCGAAGAATCTTGGCAAGTTATTTGATTTACCTGCTTCAGATGGATTGAAATTCTGTGTTCCGAAGGGTTCGAGTATATTCAAAAAACGTGGAAGAAATGAGTTTCTCCACGGTGGTATTTCCCTTCAGGAAATATTAGTCCCTCATATTATGGTTATCATTAGAAAAGTGCAGCCTAAATATGACGCAAAACTCAAAGCTCCAAATGCAGTTCATAACCTCATATTCGATGTAGAAATCCTCCGTGCGATCCCTGGCGAAGGACTCTTGATTGGTTCTCCTCGATACTTGGAAGTCAGAGGGTTCCTTGGAACTGATGAAATAATCCGACAGACAGAGCCTGATTATTTCATAAATGAAGAAAATGAAAACTTGAAGATCCGTATAAGAATAAAACCCGGAACGAAGTTCAAGTATGGAGATATTCTGAGGTTGGAACTCAGGGATACAGATACAGGTGAACTTTTAGATAGTGCGAATATTCTCGTAGAGGTGGAATCAAATGTATGATAAAATAAATGAAAGCACACCTGATACGCTTGACAGCAAAGTTGCCTCTGTCTTTCCAGGAAGGTTTGTTAAAAAGGACCTTGTTCGGCGCGTAAAGGCAGGGGCTTACATTCCCGTCTTTGTTCTGGAGTACCTTCTTAGCCGGTATTGTTCATCTACAGAAAAGGAGATTATTGAAGAAGGGCTTGGGCACGTTAACGAGATAATTGCTGAAAGATTTGTTCGGCCAGAGGAAAGTACAAAAGCACAATCGAGGGTCAAGGAATTGGGTAAGCATACAATTATAGACAAAATCAGAGTAAGACTTACTCCCAGCGAGGATAAGTATTGGGCTGAGCTACTAAATTTCAGTCATCGGTATGTGCATATTCATGACTATTTTATTAAAGTATACGAGAGGCTACTTCAAGGAGGACTCTGGGCACAAATAGAGCTTTCTTACGCATATGATGAAGAACAGCGTAGTGCAAAGCGAAGTCCTTTTCATGTGCAATCCTTGAAACCGATTCAAATCGCTACATTCAAGATGAGCGAATATTGCAAAGGCCGCGGAGAATTCACCTCAGACGATTGGCTTGATCTGTTAATCAGATCTATTGGGATTGAGCCTACGCTTTTTGATAAAAGGAAAAAGTTGCTGTTCATTTCACGTCTAATACCTTTTGTTGAGACTAACTTCAATCTTGTAGAGTTGGGTCCACGCGGCACCGGTAAGTCCTTCGTCTTCCAGGAAATAAGCCCCTATTCCATTTTACTGACCGGTCCAACCACTGTAGCAAATCTCTTTTACAATATGCGGACCCAGGAGATTGGCCTTGTAGGTACTTGGGATGTAGTGGCTTTTGATGAAGTCGCTGATCTGGAGAAGATGCCGAAGGAAGTCATAACAACACTAAAAACTTACTGCGAGTCAGGTATGTTTGCCAGAGGAAGAGAGACTCATCAAGGTAGAACTTCACTGGCCTTATTTGGTAATACAAATCAGCCTGTTGATGTATTAGTAAGAACTTCTCATTTATTTGCACCAATGCCTTCTCTTGTTCGAAGTGATATGGCATTTCTCGACAGACTCCACTTTTACCTTCCCGGATGGGAGATGCCTAAAATGGAAAACCGCTTCCTAACAAGTCACTACGGCCTCGTTGTTGATTATCTTGCTGAAGCATTCAAAGAACTCAGGAAACAGAACTTTACCGAAGTTTTAGATCGATTCTTCAGATTAGGGACCCACTTGAACACAAGAGATGTAAAAGCAGTCAGGAAAACGGTCTCTGGTCTCATAAAACTATTGAATCCATCCGGTAAGGTAAACCGTGAAGATCTAGAGTGTTATTTAGAGTTGGCTCTTGAAGGTCGCAGACGAGTAAAGGAGCAGTTAAAAAAAATAGGTGCATTTGAATATTATAAAACAAGTTTCTCGTATATTGAGGAAGAATCGGAAAATGAAAAGTTTGTAGCTGTGACTGAGATAGGGGGAACACATCTAATTTCGTCTGATCCTTTTCCCGCAGGTTCTGTATATGCAGCTTCAGTGGGAACAGATGGCAAAGTCGCTTTTTATAGGCTGGAAGTTGTTACTTCACCCGGGTCCGGGAAAATAAAAATTTCAGGAGCAATTGATTCTACATTGAGACAGTCCGTTCAGACTGCTTGGTCCTATCTGTCTTCAAGAAAAGAAGAGATGGGACTCTCAGAGGTGTTTAATTCGATGGATTTCCATTTTCAAGGAATAGACCTCTTGAGCAATCGGGAAGGATGCGAAGCCAGCATTGCAGTTTTTACCGCTATCTATTCTGCCGCTCTGAAGAAGCCCATTCTGCCTGGTTTGATAATCCTGGGGGACATGACTGTTCAGGGTAATGTCAAGGCTTGTCGCTCTCTACTGGAACCTTTACAACTTGCCATGGAAAACGGAGCCAAGCGAGTTCTATTACCCACAGAGAATCGTCGTCATTTTCTTGAAGTTCCGGCAGATACAATGGAGAAAGTAGATCCGATTTTCTATGCTGACCCGCAGACAGCAGCAGCAAAGGCTCTTGGATTGCATTAAGAATTAGTCCTTTATGCCGGCTGGCCGGCATACCGAAACCACTTTTAGTTTGTCGCTATCAATTTCTTGAACATATCTACAGAATGCTCTCGTCCACATCCACATCACCTGAAATATGAATCCCTTCCCGGAAATCGACTTTTTTCTCGGGGGGTGTCATGTATGATAATTTACTTTGAGAAAGATTAAGGTGGATAAGCATTTCCAGGTACTTAAGCCCAAGGGGGATACCGCTTATAACCGGAACAATATGACCTCTTTCCGCCAGTAATCGGGTTAATTTTTTTTCAGCCCCGAGCATTCTAGTACAACCGAGGATAATTGCATGTGCTCCGTCTTCCTCTATCGCCAGAACAGATTCATTGAGTAGTGTCGGCAGTAATCGAGCGTTGTCTTTTAGACTCACAACAGGAATTTCAATGGATCGTACGGAAACCAACCGGTCTCTCAAGCCTGTTGATGACGCCAGATGTTTGAAAGGGGATATCGAGTTTTCAAGAACAGTCACAACAGAAAAAGTGTCTGCCAGGTCCCCTGCACAAAGCATCGCTATTCTCCCGGGACCGACTACGGGAATGTACAATTTTTCGCGTGCCGCTTCTAATCCCAGGTCAAGCATACATTCGATAAATACTCCATCAAAACCTTCGTTTTGCGCTTTTTCTGCAAGTTCCAACACCCCTATACTGTTAACTGCTTCGTCGAAAAATGATTCGTTGGATTCGGTTCCGTACCGGATGCTTTCAACCTCGAGTTTCGTACCTGGCGAAACATAAGGCAGAAGACCTTCTTTAAGCCTGTCAAGGGGCTCTCTTGTAATTATCGGGACAATGAATTTTATTCTCATGACAACCTCTTTTTTCAATATTCCAGGTCGGCTTTGAATGTATCAGGCTAATCGTGTTTAATATGTAAAACAAGCCACCCGGAAACAAGGCCCGGGTGGAGGTATTTCGATTATCTTGATTTTACAATTCTTTCTATCGGTTTATACTCAATATCAAAATCAAAGTGTTTCGGTCCGAGTATCCCTAAGCCTTTTGGGGAACGAAATTGTTCTATAGCCTTCAAGCCGATAACTGCAACATTTTGTCCGGCGGAAATTACTGTATTGGTAAGGGGCTCTCCAGTCTGTCGTTCGACAACAATTATCATGTCAGGACTCGTAACATACGGTTTGTTATCAATCCATGAGATGTGATTCTCGTTTTTGAACCATATTTTCATTTCTTTTCCGGCGAAATCCTTCGTTCCGGAAATTGTATTGATTCCGCAGAAGTAATCTTCCCTGTCCTCCGGCTCTTTACTCGTGACTTTCCCTTCAAAGAGAAGCCAGCCATTTAGATACCCGATAACATCTCTGACTGGATCCCTGCCAGACTTTCTGGCAACCTGGATCTTCCTGCCTATTTCCAGACATTTTGTTAACGTGCCCGGTATAAGTACTTTCTTCATTTCGCTTCCCTTGATTAAGAAACCTGCCTGTCCAGTAAGACCGAAAGATGCAGCAGCAATATACTTGCCCATTCTTTCCACCATTTCATATCCGACGCTTTGTTCGATAATTGCATGATTACCATACCTGTCTGTACTGGAAATCGGCCACATTGGAAGTCCTGCAAGGTATGGGGTTGTCTGAGGTATTTCGGGAATTGCCCGGCCCGTGTAATCCCCATCTACTGCAAGAATTCCGAGCCGTGCAGCTGCGGCAACAGCACCGGCTGTATTTCCCCCTCCAAGCTCTATTGGTACAATTACGTTTGTCTTGACATTCATATATTTTTCCAGCAGTTTAACTGCTTCGGCCTGAATGCTTTTATATTTTTCCTCGATCAGGCCAAAACGTGCCATCCTCTTCTTGGTCTCTTCGGTCACCGGGGCGATAGAGCCCATCAGAAACGGGCATACAGTATATTCATCATCCGGGACATCGGAACCGTCAACCCAGGCGATAGTATGTCCATCATCTCTTGCCGAGGTAAGCCACCTGATACCATCTTCCGGCAATCCTCCTCCTCCAGTACCCATGAAAGTACATCCTCTTACAAAATCTTTGATATCCTGGTCGGTTTCTAAAGAAATTCTCATATTTAGCCTCCAAAATCTTAAAATTAGGGAACCTCTATTTACTCACGCAGACCTTCAGGCACCCATTATTTATTCTCTTACTCATTCCTTGCTAGGTTTTTTTTATATTGCTCAGCGATTACGATATTTTTGGACACGTGATGACATCGAACATAATGGCCCGGTGAAATTTCTTCCAACATCGGGAGTTGTTCGGAACAGGTATTGTCCGATAGGATACACCTTGGATGAAAGACACACCCGGAAGGTGGATTAACCGGACTTGGGGTATCCCCGCCCCTGCTCTGGTTTTCTGGTTTTATCTCTTTTTCTTCCTTCGTTACTGCGGGAACCGCTGATATCAGGGTTCTGGTATACGGATTGAGGGGATAACGGAACAACTCTTCTGTAGTTGCGTATTCAAAAAGAAAACCGAGGTACATGACCGCGGTATGAGATGCTATTGTACGGACAAGACTCAAGTCATGGGATATGAACAGATATGAAAGATGCATATTTTTCTGCAGTACCTGTAGCAGCCTGATTATTTTTGCCTGTACCGATACATCAAGCGCTGAGGTTGGTTCATCCAGCACTATGAAGGATGGATTTACCGCCAGCGCTCTTGCAATGGCAATTCGTTGTCTTTGTCCTCCGCTCAATGATGAAGGATATTTGTACATATAACCCGGCGATAGTTCGACTTTCTGCAAGAGTTCGGCTACAATGTCTTTACGTTGCCGTCTTGATTTTGCAATTCCATGTACAATCAACGGATCTTCGAGAGTGCTTAATATACTCCTTCTTGGATTAAGAGATGATTTGGGGTCCTGGAATACCATTTGCATTTCTTTCGTAAAAAAACGTTGGTTCTCCTGGGAGGTGCTTGAAAGGTCCCTCCCTTTATACTTGATCGTACCTTCGGTTGGTCTATAGATTCTGAGAATCATTTTCCCAACAGTAGATTTACCGGAGCCGGACTCTCCTACCAGCCCGAAAATTTCGCCGCTCTCAACGGTGAAGCTGACATCCTCCACCGCCTTAACTTCGCCCACCTTTCTCTGGAAAATACCAGTACGAATAGGAAAGTGTTTAACAACATTTTCTACAACCAGAAGCGCTTCATTCATCGTTCTTGCCCCTGTCTGTATAGAGATAACAGCCGACTTTGTGATTCGGCCCGATCTCCACAAAGGGCGGTTTCTGCTTTTTACAAATCGCCATTACATAATCACAGCGGGGATGAAACCGGCAGCCAGAGGGTACTTCGGTATAATCCGGAACCGTACCTTTGATTCCTTCTGCGATCTGGCCACCTGTAAGACGCGGAACGGAAGCCAGAAGACCTTGTGTGTACGGATGTTTGGGATCTTCAAAGAGGATTTCTGTTGGCGCTGTCTCCGCAATTTGTCCAGCATACATTATATAAACCCGTTCCGTGGTTGTCTGAATCACACCCAAATTATGAGTTATAAGAAGAATAGAGATTCCTCTGCTTATTACCAGGTTTTCAAGTAAATCGAGTATCTGGGCCTGGATCGTTACATCAAGGGCTGTTCCTGGTTCATCGGCGATGAGGAAGTTCGGCTTGTTTACAAGTGCCATGGCAATAAGAATCCTCTGGCGCATACCACCACTGAGCTCTAGAGGATAACAACTTAATATTCTCTTTGGATCGGGAAGTTTTACTTCACCTAGACTCTGAATTGCTATTTCCTCCAGCTCTTTTCTGGATATCTTTTTTGCTTCTTCCCTGGATTTTCCTGCATGGCGAATAACATCAAGGAGTTGTTCTCTGATCGGAAATACCGGGTTGAGTGCATTCAGGGGATCCTGGAAAACCATGGATAGCTATTGTCCTTTAATGCGAATAAGCTCGGTGTGAATCATCTTTAATACGTTTTTACCGTTGAGCAATATTTCACCGGATGGGATGATGGTCGGAGGTCTTTTCAATATGCCCATTACCGCCTTCATGGTCACGGATTTCCCGCATCCTGTCTCGCCCGCTAATCCCACTCTTTCTCCTTTTCCAACTTCAATAGATACACCATCGAGTACACGGGAAATACCTTCATATACACGGAAATGCACATGAAGATTTTTTATCTCCAGGGCAAGTTTCTTTTCAGTTGCAATCATATACCTTCACCCTCTACATCGAGCATGTCACGCAACCCGTCGCCTAGAAGATTGAAACCAAATATGAGAAAGAAAATCGCCAGGCTTGGGAATACTGTAAGCCACCACTGGGTAGGAAGATGTGCCGCCCCGTAAGCAATCATGGTTCCAAGTCCAGGCTTCGGTGGTTGTACGCCAAGACCGAGAAAACTGAGGCCGGCGCCTACTAGAATGACAAATCCCGCATCGAGAGTGATTTTTACCAGGATGGCGGAAGCACAGTTTGGAAGAATATCTTTGAAAATGATTCGCAGAGGGCTGTCACCGCATATCTGGCTGGCCAGGACAAAGTCCTCGGTTTTGATCGAGCGGGTCAAACTATGGACCAACCTGCAATGCCACGTCCACCAGATGGCAGATACAGCAAGCATGGCTTTACCTATTGTGGGTGTGAATGCAGCCCCGATAGCAAGCGCCATGACCAGTGCAGGGAGGGAGAGGAAAACATCGGTAATACGCATGATGATGGTTTCAACTATACCACCAACATATCCTGCGATGAGACCAAGTGCCACCCCGAATGGTACACTTATACCAAGTACTACAAGCGCCATCAAAAGAGATATCCGGTATCCAAAGATGACCCGGCTGAATACATCTCTTCCTACTTCATCAGTACCGAACCAGTGTTCTTTACCGGGTGGCTGGAATATTTTCTCGAAATTGGTGACTTTTCCCGCATGGGTTGGAAAAGGAGTAACATAAGGAGCAAAAACAGCAAGGATAATGACCAGGAGAACCATCCCTCCTCCTACAAGAGAAATTGGATTTTTCCTGAACCGGAACCAGCCCCTTCCTATTCGATTCTTCAGCTCCATCCACTTCGTTGAGGTTACCTTCAACTCCTTCTGTTCCAAGTCACCGTTCACCTTGCTACTCATTGGAACTCTCCTTGAGTCTGATCCTTGGATCGATGAACCCTGATACTAAGTCCACAATAAGATTTACAATAACAAAGGCTAATCCAATAACCATGACAACTCCCATAACGGCGTTAAAGTCTTTTCGTAATATAGCCCTTATTCCATACTTGGCCATTCCGGGCCAACCGAAAACCTGCTCCACAAGAAATGCATTCCCCAGCTCGGAGGCAAATGTAAGCCCGATAATTGTCAATGGCGCTGTAAAAGAAGGACGTAACATGTATTTAAACGTGATAAGCCGGTTCGGTATTCCCAATGTTTTGCAGAATTGAATGTAATCCTTACTCAAGACATCGCTTACACTACTTCTCGTAATTCGTGTAATCTGGCCAATGCCGATGAGGGCAACCGAAAAAGACGGTAACAGGATATGGACAAAAGCGTCCCAGAATGTTTCGAGGTTTCCTGCCAACAAGCTGTCGATGAGGTAGAAACCGGTTCTCTCTGGGGGAGGTACGGTGAGTAGACTCAACCTACCGGTTGTCGGCAAAATACCCAAGCCGTACGAGAATATGAGCTGACCCAGTAACCCTGCTACAAAAGGTGGTATCGCCACTCCTATAAATGCTACAAGGCGGCTTACGTTGTCGAACCAGCTGTCCTTGTACCGTCCAGCAAGTAATCCGAATGGAATCCCGATGATAATCACCCAAATAATGGATATACCCACCAACTCCAGT
Organism: Spirochaetota bacterium; assembly: GCA_003645645.1. Taxonomy (GTDB): domain Bacteria; phylum Spirochaetota; class Spirochaetia; order SPDA01; family B32-G16; genus B32-G16. The sequence continues at coordinate 9,397 of QNBH01000147.1, forward strand.
GTTGCCGGTAAAAAGTGTTGTATATCCAGAGCCACATTTCGCCTTGTCTGGAAGGATTTACCCATATCCCCTTTTAACACACCCTTGATATAATCCACGTATTGAAGATAAATCGGTTTATCCATTCCCATTTCATGCCTTAGTTTTGCTACCTGCACTCCAGATGCGAATGGGCCCAACGCCAACCTGGCCGGGTCGCCGGGTAACATACGGGCTATAACAAAAATCAGTATGGAAAGTCCTATTAGAACAAATATTGAATAAAATAGTCTTCCGAGTAAATAATCGGTAAACTTCATAAGCTTATCATCCAGGAGGAGGAGTTAAACTTCCTCCTCCTGGTCCTCCTGTAATGCTCTGGTATAGTTATTCTTCATACCACCAGTCATGGAAATAGTAGTAGAAGCTCATCACT